>NZ_LABZ01000121.1 GCF_001043955.1 Methylobacterium tarhaniae
GGTGGCGGGATCGGCCGGGACGGTCTCGCTGGCGATCAGGTCGCCCCAGGCCTCTCGGCCGGCCTTGCTGACGATCTCCGAGAAGCGGGTGCGCCGGCCGATCGGATAGGTCAGGCGCGGCGTCTCCACGAAGGTGCCGCGCCCCTGCGTCGCCCGCACCAGCCCGCGCTCGGCGAGCGCCGCCAGCGCGCGGCGCACGGTGTGGCGGTTGACCCCGAACCGCGCCGCCAGCGCCGCCCCCGTCGGCAGCTGCGCGCCCGCCGCGAGGCGCCCGGCCTCGATGTCGGCGGCCACGCCGTCCGCGATCTGGCGCCACGCCGCCAGCCCCTCGCCCCGCGCCAGGATTGTCACCGGGCCGTCGCCGCTCGCATCCATACCGTCATCCAAACTTCATTTGCTCCCGGATCGTCGGTTGTCTATACCACTAGACAACAGAGATGCCAGCGGACCCGCGATGCCCGACCTTAACCCGGCCGCCCGCCAGCCCGAAGCGCCAGACCTCACGCCGCGCCGCGCCGTGATGGCGCTCTGCGGCGAAGCCCGTCCCGAGGAATTGCGCCAGGCGCTGATGCAGCTCGGCGCCACCGACGCCGTCGAGGATTTGCGCCCGCCGGAAACCGGCCTGGTGATGACCCGCGGCCGCATCGGTGGCGACGGCCGGCCGTTCAACCTCGGCGAGGCGACGGTGACCCGGGCGGCGGTGCGCCTCCCGGGCGGCGAGACGGGCTTCGCCTACCATCTCGGCCGCGACCGGGCGAAGGCGCGGCTCGCCGCGACCCTCGACGCCCTGTGGCAGGTTCCTGAGCGGCGCGCGGCGGTCGAGGTGGCGCTCGCCCCCGTCGCCGCCCGCAGGGCGGAGGAGCGCTCGGCGGAAACGCGCCGGATCGCGGCGACGCGGGTGAACTTCTTCACCATGGCGCGAGGGGAAGACTGATGCTCGCCCACGGCTTCGCCGACCCCGTCCACGACGCCCAGGGCGTCTTCCGCGCCGTGATGGATGCGCTCGCGCGTCCCGGCACGATCCAGCCCCTCGCCCCGGGACTGGCGCCCCCGGCACCGCTGACACCCGAACTCGCCGCCATCGCGCTCGCCCTGGCGGATGCCGACGCGCCGCTCTGGCTCGATGCCGGCCTGGCGCGGAACCCGGCGGTGGCGGATTTCCTGCGCTTCCATACCGGCGCCCGCATCACCGGGGACCCGGCCGAGGCCGCCTTCGCGCTGGTCTCGGATCCCGCCGCCTGCCCCGATCTCGGCACCTTCGCGAAAGGAACGCCGGCCTATCCCGACCGCTCCGCGACCCTGGTGCTGGCGGTGTCCATCCTCTCGGATCGCGAGGGCTGGCACCTCGCCGGGCCCGGCATCCGGGGCAGCGCCCGCCTCGCGGCCGCGCCGCTGCCGGCGGATATCCTCTCCCGGCTCGCCCGCAACCATGCGGGCTTCCCGCAAGGGATCGACCTGATCCTGGCAGCCCCCGGCCGCGTCGCCGCGCTGCCGCGCTCCACCCGCGTCCAGGAGGGCTAGCCATGTACGTGGCCGTGAAGGGCGGCGAGGCCGCCATCGCCAACGCGCATCGGCTGCTGGCCGAGACCCGCCGGGGCGACACAGAGGTGCCGGAACTCTCGGTGGCGCAGATCCGCGAGCAGATGGCCTTGCTGGTCGACCGGGTGATGACCGAGGGCTCGCTGCACGATCCCGATCTCGCGGCGCTCGCCCTCAAGCAGGCGCGGGGCGACCTGATCGAGGCGGTGTTCCTGGTGCGGGCCTACCGCACCACCCTGCCCCGCTTCGGCGCCTCGGAGCCGGTCGAGACCGGCGCCATGACGTTGAGCCGCCGCATCTCCGCCACCTACAAGGATCTGCCCGGGGGCCAGGTGCTCGGCCCCACCTTCGACTACACCCATCGCCTCATCGACTTCGCGCTGGCCGCGGAGGGCGATGTCGCGCCCGCCGAACAGGCCGAGCCGCTGCCGGACGCCGCCCATGCCCCGCGGGTCACCGACCTCCTCGGCCAGGACGGGCTGATCGAGCCCTCCGCCCCCGACGACGGTACCCCGCCGGGCGACCTCACCCGCGAGCCCCTCGACTTTCCGGCCGACCGGGCGCTCCGCCTCCAGGCGCTGGCGCGGGGCGACGAGGGCTTCGTCCTGGCGCTCGGCTACTCGACGCAGCGCGGCTACGGCCGCACCCATCCCTTCGTCGGCGAGATCCGGGTCGGGACGGTGGCGGTCGAGTTCGTGCCGGAGGAGCTGGGCTTCCCGGTTCCCCTCGGCGAGATCGACCTCACCGAGTGCCAGATGGTCAACCAGTTCCACGGCAGCGCCGAGGTGCCCCCGCAATTCACCCGCGGCTACGGCCTCGCCTTCGGCCAGAGCGAGCGCAAGGCGATGGCGATGGCCCTCGTCGACCGCGCCTTGCGGGCGGAGGAACTGGGCGAGCCGGTCGGCGCGCCGGCCCAGGACCAGGAATTCGTCCTGGCGCATTGCGACGCGCTCCAGGCCACCGGCTTCGTCGAGCACCTGAAGCTGCCCCACTACGTCGATTTCCAGGCCGAGCTGGAACTGGTGCGGCGGCTTCGCGCCGAGCACGCCGCCCGGCACGCCACACCCGCCGTGAAGGAGGCCGCCGAATGAGCGCCGTCCGTTCGGAGACCGGCTACAACTTCGCCTATCTCGACGAGGGCACCAAGCGGATGATCCGCCGGGCGATCCTCAAGGCGATCGCGATCCCCGGCTACCAGGTGCCCTTCGCCTCCCGCGAGATGCCGATGCCCTATGGCTGGGGCACCGGCGGGGTGCAGGTCACCGCCGCGATCCTGGGGAAGCGCGACGTGCTCAAGGTCATCGACCAGGGCTCGGACGACACCACCAACGCGGTCTCGATCCGCGCCTTCTTCGCCCGCACGGCGGATGTCGCGGTCACCACCCGCACCCGGGAGGCGACGGTGATCCAGACCCGCCACCGCATCCCGGAGGCGCCGCTCCACGAGGGGCAGGTGCTGGTCTACCAGGTGCCGATCCCCGAACCCCTGCGCTTCCTCGAGCCGCGGGAGACCGAGACGCGCCAGCTCCATGCCTTGGCCGAGTACGGGCTGATGCACGTCAAGCTCTACGAGGACATCGCCCGCCACGGCCACATCGCCACCACCTACGCCTATCCGGTCGAGGTCGCGGGTCGCTACGTCATGGACCCGTCGCCGACGCCGAAATTCGACAACCCGAAGATGGACGATTGCCCGGCGCTCCAGCTCTTCGGCGCCGGCCGCGAGAAGCGGATCTACGCCGTGCCGCCGCACACCCGGGTGCGGAGCCTCGACTTCGAGGACCATCCGTTCCGGGTCCAGAGCTTCGACAAGCCCTGCGCCCTGTGCGGCGCCGAGGGGGTCTACCTGGACGAGGTGCTGCTCGACGATGCCGGCGGGCGGATGTTCGTCTGCTCGGACACCGACCATTGCGAGGAGCGCCGGGCGGACGGCCCTATCGGGACCGGCGGCGCCGGCGAGGGGGCGGCGCATGCCTGACCTGACCGTTCGCCGGGCGCAAAAACCCGACCTGCCGGCCGTGCTCGGCCTCTATGCCGAACTGAATGGCGGCCGGGTCGCGACCCTGCCCCAGGCCGAGGCGCTGCTCGACCGCCTCGCATCCTACCCCGATTACGGGCTCTACCTGGCCGAGATGGAGGGCCGGGTCGTCGGCACCTTCTGCCTCGTGATCCTCGACAACATCGCCCATTGGGGCACGCCCTCCGCCCTGGTCGAGAGCGTCGTCGTGAGCGCCGCCGAGCGCGGCACCGGCCTCGGCCGGCGGATGATGCGCGAGGCCGGCCGGCTCGCCACCGAGAAGGGCTGCTACAAGCTCGCCTTGTCCTCGAACGTCGACGCCAAGCCGGCCCACCGCTTCTACGAGAGCCTCGGCTTCGAGGCTTACGGCTACAGCTTCCGCCTCGATCCGCCCTTCACGGCCGATGCAGGTCGATCGGCAGACGGAGAAGCCGCGGGCTCCCCCTCTCCCCGCGGGCGGGGAGAGGCCTTCACCCCCCTTGTCGGGGGTGAAGGGAGCGCGAAGCGCGAGGATGAGGGGGGGTTTCGGGAGGAGCCTCACTCGTCGAGACCCCCTCACCCTCGCTCCGGCTGCGCCTCCGCTAGCTCCGCCGACGACAAGGTCGCCGGAGCCCTCTCGCCGCCCGCGGGGAGAGGAGAAGTTCCGCGTCTGTCCGTGTTCCCGAACAGCCCCGCGACCCACGCGGAGGAGACCGCATGAGCGACGCCCTGCTCCGGGCCCGCGGCCTGACCAAGCATTACGGCGCCCGCTTGGGGTGCGCCGACGTGTCCTTCGACCTCGATCCCGGCGAGGTGCTGGCGATCGTCGGCGAATCCGGCTCCGGCAAGTCGACGCTGCTCTCGCTCGTCGCCACCGAGCTTCAGCCCGATTCCGGCAGCGTCGCCTATCGGATGCGCGACGGGGTGATGCGCGACCTCGGCCTCTTGAGCGAGGCCGAGCGCCGGGCGCTGATGCGCACCGACTGGGGCTTCGTGCGCCAGGACGCGCGACAGGGCCTGCGCATGGCGGTCTCGGCCGGCGGCAATGTCGGCGAGCGACTGATGGGGGCCGGCGCCCGCCATTACGGCACCATCCGCGGCACGGCGCTGGACTGGCTTGCCAAGGTCGAGATCGCCGCCGACCGGATCGACGACCCGCCGACGCGGTTCTCCGGCGGCATGCGCCAGCGGCTCCAGATCGCCCGCAACCTCGTGACCGGCCCGCGGCTCGTGCTGATGGACGAGCCGACCTCCGGCCTCGACGTCTCGGTCCAGGCCCGGCTCCTCGACCTGATCCGCGGCCTCGTCGCGGAACTGGGACTCGCCGTGATCATCGTTACCCACGACCTCGCGGTGGCGCGGCTGCTGTCGCACCGGGTGATGGTGATGCGGGGCGGCCGGGTGATCGAGACCGGCCTGACCGACCAGGTGCTCGACGATCCCCGTGAGCCCTACACCCAGCTCCTCGTCTCCTCGGTGCTCGCCGCATGACGTCCGCCAAGATCTTGCCAGCACTCGAATTCCGCGATGTCGCCAAGACCTTCACCCTGCACCTGCGCGGCGGCGTGCAATTGCCGGTGATGGGCGGCGCCGACCTCGCGGTGTATCCCGGCGAATGCGTGGTGCTCGGCGGGCCATCGGGGGCGGGCAAGTCCTCGCTCCTCAAGATGGCCTACGGCAACTACCGCTGCGACCATGGAAGAATCCTGGTGCGCGACGGCGAGACCGTGACCGACGTCGCCTCGGCCTCGCCCCGCGAGGTCCTGGCCCTGCGCCGCCGCACCATTTCCTACGTGTCGCAATTCCTGCGGGTGATCCCGCGGGTCGGCGCCCGCGAGGTGGTGGCCTCGGCCGGCCGCGAGGGCGGCTTGGCCGCCGATCTCGCGCTGGGCCGGGCCGAGGAGCTCCTGTCGCGCCTCAATCTCCCGGAGCGCCTGTGGGACCTGCCGCCCGCGACCTTCTCCGGCGGGGAGCAGCAGCGGGTCAACATCGCCCGCGGGCTGATCGCCGAGCGGCCGATCCTGCTCCTCGACGAGCCCACCGCCTCCCTCGACGCGCAGAACCGCGCCGTGGTGGTGGAGCTGATCCGCGCCCGCCAGGCGGCCGGCGCGGCTTTGCTGGGCATCTTCCACGACACCGACATGCGCGAGGCGGTGGCAACCCGGGTGGTCGACGTCACCGCCTTCGCCCACAAGCGCGCGGCCTAACGAAGGGGACCTCCATGCAAGACCGGATCCTGGAGAACGCCACCCTGGTGCTGCCCGACCGGGTGCAGAAAGGCTGGCTCGCCCTGGTCGACGGCCGCATCGCCGAGATCGGCGAGGGCCGGGCGCCGGAACGCGGCCTCGACCTCGACGGCGACCACCTGATCCCGGGCCTCGTCGAGCTGCACACCGACCACCTCGAGAGCCATTACGCGCCCCGCCCCAAGGTGCGCTGGCATCCCCTGGGCGCCGTGCTCGCCTACGATGCGCAGATCGCGGCGTCGGGCATCACCACCGTGTTCGATTCGCTGCGCGCCGGCAGCGACCCGGACGGCAGCGGCTTAGGCCCCGAGCTGATGCAGCTTGCCGGCGCGATCGAGACCGCCAAGGGTGCCGACCTCTTCCGCGCCGAGCACCTCACGCACCTGCGCTGCGAGATCCCCTCCGCCGACCTCCTCGACACGGTGCGGGACTTCACGGCGCTCTACCCCGTCGGCCTGATCTCGCTGATGGACCATACCCCGGGCCAGCGCCAGTTCCGCGACATCGAGAAGTACTACACCTACGCCACCCGCGGCGGCCGCTCGATCGTCGAGATCCAGACCAACACCGCGCTGAAGATCCGCGACGGCCAAGCCTTCAACGCGGTCAACCGTCCGGCCCTGGTGGCGTTGGCTCAGGCCCACGGCATCGCGCTGGCGAGCCACGACGACACCACGCTCGCCGACGTGGAGATGGCCAAGGAGGAAGGCGTGCGCCTCGCCGAGTTCCCCACCACCCTGGAAGCGGCGCAGGCGGCGCATGAGGCCGGCATCACCGTGATGATGGGGGCGCCGAACCTGATCCGCGGCGGCTCGCATTCCGGCAACGTCGCGGCCGAGGCCCTCGCCCGCGAAGGCCTGCTCGACGTGCTCTCCTCCGATTACGTGCCGGCGAGCCTCTTGATGGCGGCCTTCAGCCTGCCCGAGCGCGTCGAGGCCATCACCCTGCCGGAGGCGATCGCCACCGTCACCGCCAACCCGGCCAGGGCCACCGGCCTCGACGACCGCGGCGCCATCGCGCCGGACCGCCGCGCCGACCTCGTGCGGGTGCGCCTCGCCGAGGGCGTGCCGGTGGTGCGCCAGGTCTGGCGCCAAGGCCGGCGGGTGGCGTGATGGCGGGCGGCTTCGTCCTCGTCGTCGGCCCGAGCGGGGCCGGCAAGGACACCCTCCTGCGGCTCGCCCGCGAGGCCCTGGCGGGGGATCCCCGCTACGTCTTCCCGCGCCGTCTCGTCACCCGCCCGCCATCCGTTCACGAGGACAGCGTTCCGATCGGCGAGGAGGAGTTTCGCGCCGGCGAGGCGGAGGGCCGCTTCGCCCTGTCCTGGCGCGCCCACAATCTCGGCTACGCGCTGCCGGAGGAGAGCGCGCTGCTCGCCCGCGACGGGCACGTCGTGGTCTGCAACGTCTCGCGCCGGGTGGTGGATGAGGCGCGTCGGCGCCTGCCCGGCGTCACCGTGGTCGAGGTCACGGCCCCGCCCGAGGTGCTGGCCGCCCGCCTCGCCGCCCGCGGCCGGCGCGAGGACGGCGACCTCGGGGCCCGGCTCGCTCGTTCGGCCCCGGTCACCGCCGACCTCGTGGTGGTGAATGACGGCCCACCGGAGGCCGGGGCGGCCCGGCTCATCGCCCATCTGCGGGCCCGCTGACGCGCCCCCGGATGCGCGGGCGCGCTGATGCGCTCCCGCACGGGCGCAGGCCCGCCGACAGGCGTCCCTGTCGGAGGGGCATGCGTCTTATATCTCCGCGCCTTCGCATCGACACGTCGATGCGAAGGCGTCCGGCGCATCGGCGCCGGCGCCCGTTCGGGCTTGCCTTGCGCCTTCGAACGGATCTGTTCGAAGGCGCGGCGGTATTACCTATGGACAGCGGCCGCTCCTGCCGCGCTTTGCGAAACTTTTCGGGCTCGTCCATGATTTCCGTTCGGCCCCCCGCTATGTGGCGGACCGAACGGGAGACCAGGACCACCGTGATGAGTGAACCGCGCGAGACCGAGCTGAAGCTGGATGTCGAGGCCTCCGACCTCGCACGCCTGCGGGAACACCCGCTGCTCGCCGGAGACTGGACCGAGTCCGAGCTGACCTCGGTCTACTACGATACGCCGGATGGCCGCCTGCGCGAGGCCGGCTACACCCTGCGGGTGCGCCAGGACGGCGACCGCCACATCCAGACCGTGAAGGCCCGGGGCAGCGGCGGGGTCGGCCTGTTCGACCGGCCGGAATGGGAGAGCGACGTCGCCGGGCCGGCTCCCGAGCCCGCGGCCTTCGCCGGCACCCCCGTCGCCAAGCTCCTGGACGGCGCGACGGATCTGAGCCCCCTCTATACCTCCACGGTGACCCGCAGCGTGCGCCGCCTCGCCGATACCGGCCCGGCCGGCAGCCGCATCGAGGTCGCCCTCGACCGCGGCCGCGTCTGGGCGCCGGATGACCGGGTCTCCCCGATCAGCGAGATCGAGTTCGAGCTGACCGGCGGCGCACCCTCGGCCCTGTTCGACCTCGCCCGCACGCTCGGCGCCGACGTGCCCCTGCGCCTCGGCGTCCTGAGCAAGTCCGAGCGCGGCGAAGCCCTCATCAGGGACCGCCTCGGCCGCGCCGTAAAGGCCGAGCCGGTGGCGCTCCACCCGGAGATGAATGCCGCCCAGGCGTTCCAGGCCGTGGCCCTCGCCTGCCTGCGCCAGATGCGCCTCAACGAGACCGTGCTGCTCGCCCGCCGCGACGTCGAGGCGCTGCACCAGCTGCGCGTCTCCTTGCGCCGGCTGCGCTCGGCCTTCTCGCTGTTCGGCGGCGTGATCGAGGACCGGCGCATGCCGGCGATCAAGGCGGAGCTGAAGCGCCTGAGCGAGCCCTTCGGGCATGCCCGCAACCTCGACGTCTATCTCGGCAAGACCCTGCCGCTGGAGCGCGAGCGGCGCCCGGACGAGCCGGGCCTCCTGATCCTGGAGCGCCACCTCGAGACCGAGCGCGCGGCGGCGCACGAGGCGGTGCGGGCGGTCCTGGAGAGCCGGGAATGGCGCGACTTCCTCCTCGACCTCGTCGCCTGGATCGAGGCCGGCCCGTGGCTCGGCCCCGACAACCCGCACGCGGCCCGGCGCGACGGCCCGGCCCGGGCCTTCGCCACGCAGGAGCTGGAGCGCCGCCGTCGCCAGGTGAAGAAGCGGGGGCGCCACCTCGCCGCCCTCGACCCGGAGGCCCGCCACCAGGTGCGGATCGCCGCCAAGAAGCTGCGCTACGGCGCCGAGTTCTTCGCCGCCCTCTATACCGGCAAGGACGCGGGCAAGGACGCGGGCAAGAAGGCGGGCAAGCGCCACAGGGTCTTCGTGGAGGCCCTGGCCGACCTGCAGGACCACCTCGGGGACCTCAACGACATCGCCACCGCCCACACCCTGGCGGCCGAACTCGCCAAGGGTGCGCCGGAGGGGGCGGTGTTCGCGGCGGGCCTGGCCACCGCCGACACCGAGGCGCGCAGCGGCCACCTGCTCGCCGAGGCCGCCAAGGCGCACGAGGCGCTGATCGACGTGCGCCCGTTCTGGCGCTGACGCGCGTCCCCGCGTCCGTTGATCCTCAGGCGCGGGGCATCAGGGCGTAGAGGGTGATCGCGGCGGCGTTCGAGACGTTGAGGCTCTGGATCGCGCCGCGGAACGGGATGCGGGCCATCACGTCGCAGCATTCGCGGGTGCGCTGGCGCAGGCCCTTGCCCTCGGCCCCGAGCACCACGACGAGCGGCGCCCGCGGCCCGACCGCGTCGAGGGTCTCGGGCGCCTCCGAATCGAGCCCGACCCGGGTGAAGCCGCGCTCGCCGAGCTCGATCAGGGCCTCGGCGAGGTTGCGCACCACCACGAACGGCACATGCTCGAGGCCGCCCGAGGCCGATTTGGCGAGCACGCCGGTGACCGTCGGCGAGTGCCGCGCCGTCGTGACGATGGCAGTGACGCCGAAGGCCGCCGCCGTGCGCACGATGGCGCCGACATTGTGCGGATCGGTGATCTGGTCGAGGGCGAGCAGCACCGCGTCGTCGGGCAGCGCGTCGAAGGCCGGGCCCGCCAGGGGCTCCGCCTCGAGATAGAGCCCCTGATGCACCGCGTCCGGTCCGAGAAGCCCGGTGATGGCGCCGGGCTTGACGATCTCGGGGGTGATGCGCAGCTCGCCCACCTCCTCGGCGAGGCGCAGGGCCGCGTTCTCGGTGGCGAGCAGCTTGAGGAGCGTCCGGTTCGGATTGCGCAGGGCCTCGGAGACCGGGTGCCAGCCATACAGCACCGTCAGCCCGTCGCGGTCGTCCCGCGCCTCGGCCCCGGGCCGCCATCCTGCCCCGCCCTTGCCCTGCCCGAACTGGCTCCTTGCGGGCTTCCCCTGCCCGAACCTGTTCTGCCCGCCCGCGCGCGGTCCCTGCCTGATCGTCATCCCGTCGTCCCGCCCGCGTTCGAGGCCCAACCAGGCGCCGACAAGACCGAGCCGTCGTCCCCCGTCAAGCCCATCAATCCGGTTGCCCTCCCGGCAGAACCCCACTATAGCTCCCCTCGCCCCGCTTGAGCGCCCTTCGTCTAGCGGTCTAGGACGTCGCCCTTTCACGGCGAAAACACGGGTTCGAGTCCCGTAGGGCGCGCCATGCGGGCTTGAGCCCTCGATGGGGCGAAAACTCTCCCACAATCAGTGCCTTGCGATCCGTCGACCCCCAAGGCCGGCGCTGTAGACCCATGGCGCGGATGACCGAATCCGTTCAGGGCCGCCACCGCACCTTCTACTTCCGGCGTATCGCCCCGGAGGCGCTGTGGCCTTTCACGCCGGCCTCGTGGACGGACGTCTGCCTCGACGAGAAGTCTCGGCCGAAGGAGAAACGGACGGCCAGCCACCACCCCGGTCGGCCTCGTGATCCTCAAGGCATCCCGCGCCGTGCGGCGCCCGACGGAGTGGCAATCTGAGGGGGCGGCATCGATCGCCTTCGCGGACCGGATGCGGGCTCGGCTTGCTGCGACGATGAGGGACCGCTTCCGATCCCCCTGCGGACGGGTCGCTTGCTCATGCCAAAGTCCAGATCGTGCATGAGGTCGGTCATGCGTCGAAGACGGACCCCTGAGCCCGACGACGGAGGTGCCGCCATCGGGACGGTTTCGCCGGCATCTCGGCAGCGGCCGCTCGGCGAGGCCGAACGGCGATGGACTACATGGCGCGTTTCGGGGCGCTTTGCAGGAATTCCTGAAGCTGTTGCTTGTAGAACTTGGCGAAGCCCGTCGTGCCGTGGCCGGTGGTCTCGGTGCTGGGCGGTATCAGGTACAGGCGCCCGCTCTTGAGGCGCCTCATCTCGCGCTCCATGATCCCGGTCTCGGGTGGGTTGCGCTCGTCATCGGCAGAGTTGATGGCCAGCACCGCCGCCTCGATCGCTTCGAGGCCTGCCGAGGGATTGTAGCCGCGCGACGATTCCCACTGATAGATGTAATCGTTGGCGTCCGCATTGAACGGCGCCGCCAGGCGAGCATCCACGAGCTTGTCGGCCTGCGCCCCCGTCGGTCCCTGCTTCTGCAGGGCCAGCGTACCGCCGCTGGTGGCAAGAGCGAAGAACACGTTGGCGACCCGCAACGAGGACGGCTGGGTCGTGTACTCGCCGTCGGCATAGGTCGGGTCGCGCCGGATGGTCTCGATCAGGAGCCTGCGCATCATCCAGTTGCGGCTCCCCATCTCGCTCGGCTGCGACGCCATGGGGACGAGGGCGTCCATGAACTCGGGATGCTTCACGCCCAAGATCCAGGCGTGCATCCCGCCCATGGAATTGCCGATGATCAGCCGGACGCGCTTGAGACCGAGATGCTCCTTGAGCAGCCGATATTGCGCTTCAGCCATGTCGTCGTAGTTGTAGCGCGGGAATTTCGTCTTCAATCCATCGGAGGGCTTGGACGATTTTCCGTGGCCGATCGCGTCCGGGATGATGATGTAGTGCTTTGCCGCGTCGAGCGGCTGGCCAGGACCGAACAGCTCGCCGGCGAATCCGGGCGTCAGCATGCTGGCGGCCGAGCCCGTGGTGCCATGCAGGACGACCACCGGTTCGCCCTTCGGATCTCCGACCGTGGTGTAGTGCAGACGCAGCTCCGGCAGGACCTCGCCGGTGTGAAACGTGAAGTCCTTGACCGTCCAGTCACCCTCCCGGGGTGCCGGGTAGTCGGCGGCGAGCGCCGCGAAAGCGATCAGCGACAAGGCCGCGCCCGCTGTCGCGGCCCGCAACAGACCCAAGACTCGCATGTGGCTTCCTCCGCAGCATCGGTTTTTTTGGTTTGAACGGCTCGGAGAGTATCGCGGTGCCGGCCTCCCTGGGCAACACTCAAGGTCACCCTGACCCGGTCCGCTTCCGGCACCGCGCTCCACCTGCGGGACGAGACGGCCGACCGGCTCGGCGTTCCCGCCTCGCGAGGACCCGCCCGGAGGCGATGGGCGTGACGTCGCATCGGAGGCCTGGCGATGGCGGGCCATATTATTCCGGTCTGCGGAATGATGAACTGCCCAGAACGCCCGTTATAGTTGCCGGCGTTTCGCGCCACTCTCCGGGAACAGGACGGGACGTCCCCGGTCCGGAGTGAGGATCGCGACCATGAAGCTCTACCACCATCCCCTGTCGGGCCACGCGCACCGGGCGCGCCTGATCCTCGCGCTGCTCGGCGTGCCGCACGAGCTGATCGAGGTCGACCTGAAGGCCGGCGCCCACAAGACGCAAGACTTCCTGGCTCTCAACCCGTTCGGCCAGGTGCCGGTGCTCGACGACGACGGCACGATCGTCTCCGATTCCAACGCCATCCTGGTCTACGTCGCCAAGACGCTCGGGCGCAGCGACTGGCTGCCGGAGGATCCGCGTGGGGCGGCGGCGGTCCAGCGCTGGCTGTCGGTCGCCTCCGGCGAGGTCGCCTACGGCCCGGCGGCGGCGCGCCTCGTCACGGTGTTCGGGGCGACGTTCAACCCGGACGAGGTGATCGGGCGGGCGCACATCCTGCTCGGCCGGCTCGAAGCCCATCTGGCCGGGCGCGACTGGCTCGTCGGCGAGCGCCCGACCATCGCGGATGTGGCGCTCTACAGCTACGTCGCCCGTGCTCCCGAGGGCCATGTCGACCTGTCGGGCTACGCCAACGTCAACGCCTTCCTGCGCCGGATCGAGGCATTGCCGGGCTTCGTCCCCTTCGCGCAGACGCCCGCCGGCCTGACGGCCGCCGCGTGACCGCGGCTCCGGGCGCGCCACCCCGGCGCGCCCGGGAACGAACCGGATCGGAGGGAAGGCGATGAGCGAATCTCTGACCATGCCGAAGCTGCCGACGCTGCCGACTTGGCATCCCGGCGAGACGGCCATCCAGGAGAAGGTCGGCGTCGCCGACAAGATGGAGCAGCTCGGCCGGCGGGTGGTGCGGGACTTCATGCCCGACCAGCACCGGGCGTTCTACGCCCAGATCCCGTTCGTCGTGCTCGGCAGCGTCGATCACCGCGGAGACGCCTGGGCCACGCTGCTCGCCGGGGGAGCCGGCTTCATCGCCTCCCCGTCCGACCGCCTCCTCGACATCGCGGCCCGGCCCGATCCGGGCGATCCGGCCCGCGAGGGCACGCGGGCGGGCGACGCCGTCGGCCTGCTCGGGATCGAGTTGCACACCCGTCGCCGCAACCGCGTGAACGGGATCCTCCGGGCCTCGGCCGGCGAGGGGATGCGCGTGGAGGTCGACCAGAGCTTCGGCAATTGCCCGCAATACATCCAGCTGCGGGACGCCACGATGGTGCGCGATCCGCGCGCGCCGTCCGGCGGCGCCGTCGAGGAGGGCGCCGGGCTCGACGCGGAGGCGCGCCGGATGATCGCGGCGGCCGACACCTTCTTCGTGGCCTCCTACGCGGAGCGCGAGGACAGGCGCCAGGTCGACGTCTCGCATCGCGGCGGCAGGGCCGGCTTCGTCCGCGTCGATGCGGACGGCACGCTGACCATCCCGGATTTCGCCGGCAACCTCTTCTTCGCCACCCTGGGCAACATCCTGCTCAACGGCCGGGCGGGGCTGGTCTTCGCCGATTTCGCGACCGGGGACCTGCTGCAGATGACCGGCGAGGCCGCCCTGGTCCTCGATTCGCCCGAGATCGCGGCTTTCGCGGGTGCCGAGCGGCTGTGGACCTTCCGGCCGCGGCGGGTGGTGCGCCGGCGCGGCGCCCTCCCCCTGCGCTGGGCGTTCCGGGCGGAGGGCTGGGCGCCCACCACGCTCATGACCGGCGACTGGCGGGAGGCCGCCGACCGGATCCGTGCCGCCGGGCTCGCCGCGGGCTGGCGGCCGTTCCGGGTCACGCGGATCGTCGAGGAGAGCCGCGCGGTGCGCTCGTTCCATCTCGCGCCCGACGACGGGGCCGGGATCGTCCCGCACCGGGCCGGGCAGTACCTGCCGATCCGCGTGACGCTGCCCGATGGCACGGCCCATCTCCGGACCTACACGCTGTCGGTGGCCCCGTCGGATGCGGGCTACCGGATCAGCGTGAAGCGCGACGGCGCGGTCTCGCGCCACCTGCACGACGCGGTCCGGGCCGGCGACGTGATCGAGGCGCGCGCGCCGGCCGGCACCTTCACCATCGACGCCCAGGCGCCGCGCCCGGCGCTCATGCTGGCGGCCGGCATCGGCATCACGCCGCTCCTCGCGATGCTGCGCCACGTCGTGGCCGAGGGCCTGCGCACCGGCAGGTTCCGCCCGACCACCCTCGTCTACGCCGCACGCACCAAGGCGGACCGTCCGTTCGACCGGGAGCTGGCGGCCCTCGCCGAGGCGGCGAACGGCGCGGTGCGGATCCTGCGCGTGCTGGGCGACGACGCGGGCGCGCAGGCCGGCCGCGACTACGAGGCCAGGGGCCGGATCGACACCGCCCTCCTCGGCCGGTTCCTGGCCCTCGCCGACCAGGACGTCTATCTGTGCGGACCGCCCGCCTTCACCCAGGCGCTCTATGACGGCCTGCGCGGCGCCGGCATCGCCGACGCGCGGATCCACGCGGAGGCCTTCGGCCCCGCCTCCCTGGCGCGGACGGGGCAGACAACCGCTGCGCTGCCTCTCGGGCCGCCCTCGGACGGGCCCGTCCCGGTGGCCTTCGTCACCACCGGCAAGGAGGCGCGCTGGGTCCCGGATTCCGGCAGCCTGCTCGACCTCGCCGAGGCGCGTGGCCTCAGCCCGGCCTTCAGCTGCCGGGAGGGGCGCTGCGGCACCTGCCGGACCCGGCTGCTGCGCGGGGCGGTG
Organism: Methylobacterium tarhaniae; assembly: GCF_001043955.1. Classification (GTDB taxonomy): domain Bacteria; phylum Pseudomonadota; class Alphaproteobacteria; order Rhizobiales; family Beijerinckiaceae; genus Methylobacterium; species Methylobacterium tarhaniae. The sequence goes on from NZ_LABZ01000121.1 coordinate 14,992, forward strand.
ACCTATCCCGAGCCGCCCGCCGCGACGGTGGCGGAGAACGAGGTCTTGATCTGCACGGCACGGCCGGCCCAGGGCACGGAGGCCCTCCAGCTCGCGCTCTGACGATCGTACGATCGCGGGCCAAGCGCGCCCGGCCCTATTCTCACCCGCCTCGAGAGGAGAACGCCATGTCCCGCCCGCCGCTGCCGCCCTTCGACGAGCAGAGCGCCGTCCTGAAGGTCCGTCTCGCCGAGGACGGCTGGAACGGCCGCGACCCGGCCAAGGTCGCCCTGGCCTACACGACCGACACCCGCTGGCGGAATCGCGCCGAGTTCCTGAACGGCCGCCAGGAGGTCGAGGCCTTCCTGACCCGCAAGTGGAACCGCGAGCTCGACTACCGCCTCATCAAGGAGCTCTGGGCCTTCGCCGGCAACCGCATCGCCGTGCGCTACGCCTACGAGTATCACGACGACAGCGGCCACTGGTTCCGGGCCTACGGCAACGAGAACTGGGACTTCGCCGAGGACGGGCTGATGCGCGTGCGCCATTCCAGCATCAACGAGCAACCCATCGCGGAGGCGGAGCGCCGCTTCCACTGGCCCCTCGGCCGCCGGCCGGACGACCATCCCGGCCTCAGCCATTTCGGCTTCTGAGGGCCTTGCGCCGGAGGACGGGGCGCCGCGGCGCGCCATCCGGCCGTCACCCGCCATTGACCATCCGGCGCGAACAGGCTTCGCGCCGGCGGGAACCGCGGTAAGCCTCGGGCTTCCGTCTTCCAGATCGGGGAGCCCGGGGCCATGGATCGGTGGCAGGCGATGCGCATCGTCGCGAAGGTCGCGGAAACGGCGAGCTTCGCCGAGGCCGCGCGCCTCCTGCACATGAGCCCGCCGGCCGTGACGCGGGCGGTGGCGGCACTGGAGGAGACCATCGGTGCCCGGCTCTTCGTGCGCACCACCCGGTCCGTGAAGCTCACCGAGGCGGGCAGCCGCTACGTCGAGGATTGCCGGCGCATCCTCGCCGACATCGCCGAGGCCGAGGCCGCGGCGGCCGGCTCCTACGCGACGCCGTCGGGGACGCTCGCCGTCACCGCCTCGGTCCTGTTCGGCCGGCTGCATGTCCTGCCGATCGTGACCGACTACCTCGACGCCTATCCGACCATGGCGGCGCGGACGCTGTTCGTGGACCGCCAGGTCAACATCGTCGAGGAGGGCATCGACGTCGCGGTCCGCATCGGCCACCTGCCCGATTCCGGCTTCGCGGCCGCCAGGGTCGGCGCGGTCCGCCGGGTCGTCTGCGGCACACCGGCCTATTTCGCGCGGCACGGCGTCCCGCAGACGCCAGAGGATCTGCGCGACCACCGCATCGCCCTGTCGACCGGAGCCTGGCCGTCGCCGGAATGGCGCTTCGCCCGGGACCAGCGGGTGACGATCCATCCCGCCCTGACGAGCAACACCAACGAGGCCTGCATCGCCGCGGCCCTGGCGGGCTGGGGGGTGACCCGCGCGCTCTCCTACCAGGTCGGTCCCGCCCTGAGCGACGGCCGCCTGCAGGTCGTGCTCGCCGATTACGAGGAGCCGCCGCTTCCCATCCACGTGCTCTACCCGGAGGGACGGCACGCGCCGGCGAAGGTGCGGACCTTCGTCGACCTCGCCGTGGCGCGGCTGCGGGCCACCCGCCTGCTGAACTGAAGGCCGCCTCAGCCGCCGAGCGGCGAGGGCACCGGGGATACGCCCTGCGCCTCCGCCGCCCGCCGCTCGGCCGCCAGCGCCCGGGCGTAGGACGGCTCGGCCTTCAGGCCCTCCCAGTAGGTCCGGGCGAAGTCCGGCAGCTGCTCGCCGAGGCCCGCGAACTCGGCCAGCATCAGGGCGTAGCCGATGCTGATATCGGCGGCGGTGAAGCGGCCGGCGCAGACGAAGGGACGGTCCCCCAGCACGGTGCCGAAGCCTTTGAGCCGCGACAGGAACCAGCGCGCGTAATCCTCGACCAGGCCGGGATTGCGCCGCTCCGGCGGCTCGAACCGGCCGTAGCGCAGCACCAGGGTCTGCGGGAAGGTGAGCGTCGCCTCGCCGAAATGCAGCGCGTTGAGGTAGCGGCCGTATTCCGCCTCGTCCGGCCGCACCCCGAGCCCCCCGGCGCCGTGGCGCGCCGCCAGGTACTCGCAGATCGCCGCCGACTCGGTCATCCGCGTCTCGCCGTCCTCGAAGAGCGGGATCGTCCCGAGGGGGTTGAGGGCGAAGTAGTCCTTGGCGTGGACCCGCGGCGGGAAGGGCAGCATCGCGAGGTCGTAGGGCAGCTCCAGCGCCTCGAGGGCCCAGAGCGGCCGGAACGAGCGGGCGCCGACGCAGTGATGCAGCTTCATCGAGGGCTCCTCACGGGGTCACCAGCGGGCAGTTGCCGGCCTTCAGCGGCCGGAAGGCCTGGTCGGCGGGGATGGTCGAGACCAGCCGGTAATAGTCCCACGGGCCCTTCGACTCCGAGGGCTTCTTGACCTCGAACAGGTACATCGGGTGCGTCACCCGCCCGTCGGCCCGCACCTCGGAGCGGCCGAACAGCGGGTCCTCCGCCGGCGCCCTCCGCATCTCGGCGGTGACCTTCGCGGGATCCTTGCTGCCGGTCGCCTTCACGGCCTTGAGGTAGTGCATCGTGCCGGAATAGACGCCGGCCTGGACCATGGTCGGCATCCGGCCCTTGTGGCGCTCGGCGAAGCGGCGCGACCAGGCGCGGGTGCCGTCGTTGAGGTCCCAGTAGAAGGCTTCCGTCAGCACCAGCCCCTGCGCCACCTTCAGGCCGAGGGAATGCACGTCGCTCAGGAAGACCAGCAGGCCGGCGAGGCGCTGGCCGCCCTCCGCCACGCCGAACTCGGCGCCCTGCTTGATGGTGTTGATGGTGTCGCTGCCGGCATTCGCCAGCCCGATCACCTTGGCCTTCGAGGATTGCGCCTGGATCAGGAACGACGAGTAGTCGGTCGCCGCGACCGGGTGGCGGACCGAGCCCAGCACCTTGCCGCCGTTGCGCGCGACCACCTCCGACACGTCGCGCTCCAGCGCCTTGCCGAAGGCGTAGTCGGCGGTGACGAAGAACCAGGTGTCGCCGCCGCTCCTCACCATCGCGCCGCCGGTGCCGTTGGCGAGCGCCCAGGTGTCGTAGGTCCAGTGGATCGTGTTGGGCGAGCAGAGCGCCCCCGTGATCTCCGAGGCGCCGGCGCCGGAATTGATCATCAGCCGGTTCTTCTCGCGCACGATCTGGTGCACGGCGAGCGCCACCGAGGAGAACGGCACGTCGAGCACCACGTCGAGGTCGTCGCGGTCGATCCACTGGCGCACGATGCCGGCGCCGACATCCGGCTTGTTCTGGTGGTCGGCGGAGAGGACCCGGATGTCGAAATCCGGGTTCTGCGCCTTGAAGTCGGCCGCCGCCATCTCGGCCGCCACCACCGATCCCTCGCCGGCGAGGTCCGAATAGGGCCCGGCGCGGTCGTTGAGCACCCCGAGGGTGACGCGGGTGGGGCTCGCGGCTTGGGTCTGGGCTTGTTGGGCTTGGGCTTGTTGGGCTTGGGCTTGTTGGGCTTGGCCTTGGGCGAGGGCGAAGAGGGAGGCGGCGGCGAGCGCCAGGATGCGGAATGGCCGGCGGAGCTTCGGTGTCGGCATGGTGTCCTCCCGGTGGTGTCGTGGCATCCGGTCGTTGGTCGCCGGATGTTCAAAAAGCGGAGATTGATTGTTGCCGATGTGATCGGACAGCGTTGAAACCCACCGTGTCATTCCGGGCTCCGCTGCGCGGCCCCGGAATGGCGCAGTCTGGTGGGAGTAGGATCATCGACTGGATTGCTCTTTCGAGCCGATCGGCTCATCCCGCTCCCTGAGCGCCCGCCGGATGATCTTGCCCGTCGCGGTCATCGGCAGTTCCTCCACGAAGGCGACGTGGCGCGGGTATTCGTGGGCGGCGAGCCGGGTGCGCACGAAATCCTGGATCTCCCGCGCCAGGCCCGGCGTGCCCTCGACGCCGCTCTTGAGAACGATGAAGGCCTTCACCGCCTCGGTGCGGACCGGGTCCGGCACGCCGACGACGCCGCACAGGGCCACCGCGGGGTGGCGCAGCAGGCAATCCTCGATCTCGCCGGGCCCGATCCGGTACCCGGCCGAGGTGATGACGTCGTCGTCGCGGCCGACGAACCACAGGAAGCCGTCCGGGTCGCGCCGGCCGAGATCGCCGGTGATCAGCCAGTCGCCGATGAACTTCTTCGCCGTGGCCTCCGGGTTCTGCCAGTAGCCGAGGAACATCACCGGGTCGGGCCGGCGCACCGCGATATGGCCCGTGGTGCCGTCCGGCACCTCCTGGCCCTCGCCGTCGACGATGCGCACGTCGTGGCCGGGCACCGGCTTGCCCATGGCGCCGGGTCGGGCCGGAAACAGGTCGGCACAGGACGAGACGACGAGGTTGCACTCGGTCTGGCCGTAGAACTCGTTGATCGGCACGCCGAGCACCCGCTCGCCCCAGGCCAGCATCTCCGGCCCGAGGCTCTCGCCGCCGCTGCCGACCGAGCGGAGGTTCAGGCCCGGATAGGGCGTGGTGCGGGCCTGGCGCATCAGCTTCATGGCGGTGGGCGGCAGGAAGACGTTGCGCACCCCCTGCTCGGCCATCAGCCGGAATGCCGCCTCCGGATCGAATTTTTTCGCCCGATGCGAGACGACGGGAACGCCGTGATGCAGGGCCGGCAGCAGCACGTCGAGGAGGCCTCCGATCCAGGCCCAGTCCGCCGGGGTCCAGAACCGGTCGCCCGGCTGCGGCAGGAAGCGCTGGGGCATCTCGACCCCCGGCAGGTGGCCGAGCAGCACCCGGTGGGCGTGGAGCGCTCCCTTCGGGTCGCCGGTGGTGCCCGAGGTGTAGATGATGACGGCCGGGTCGTCGGCGGCCGTGTCGACCGGCCTGAAGGCGTCGGAGGCCCGGTCGCAGAGGGCGTGGAAGTCCTCGGCTCCCTCCCCCTCGCCGTCGATGCAGTAGACCCGCTCCAGTTCCGGCAGCGCGTCGCGGATCCCGGCGAGCAGCACGGCCCCGGCCCGGTCGGTCACCACCGCTTTGGCGCCGCTGTTGCCGAGGCGGTAGGCGAGCGCGTCGGGCCCGAACAGCACGAAGAGCGGGATGGTGATGAGCCCGGCCCGGAAGCCGGTGATGTGGGCGATGGCCGTCTCCGGCGATTGCGGCAGCAGCACGCCGATCCGGTCGCCGCGGGCGAGGCCGTGCGCCGCCAGCACGTTGGCGAAGCGATTCGAGAGGCGGCGCAGGTCGTCGAAGCCGTAACGCCGCACGGCGCCGTCATGGTCGAGGTGGATCAGCGCGGGCGGGTTGCCGGGGGCGTGCCGGTCGCAGACATCGGTGCCGATGTTGTAGCGGGCCGGGATCCGCCAGCGAAAATTCGCGATCAGGTCGGCGTAGCTGTCCGCGCGTTGCAGCATCGGCGGTCCCACCCGTGTTTTTTAGGCGGACCGTTCGGCGGTCCTTCGATTGAAACGATCGTTCATTCGTTTTTGGGTGTCAACACAGGGAGCCGACGCGCGATCGCGCGAAAAGATGTCATCTCACCCACGACCTCATCCTGAGGTGTGAGCGGAGCGAGCCTCGAAGGAGGGCTCCGGATATCGCAGAGATGTCTGGAGCCCTCCTTCGAGGTCAGTCCATCTGCGATGGACTGACACCTCAGGATGAGGTGGAGGGAGGGATCGTTGCCAACGCGCTTGGCGCGGCCCCACCCCTCAATTCGTCGCCGACAACAGCTTCCACTTCCCGTTCTCGATCGTCACCATCACGCGGGCGCGGTCGTCCTGGCCCACATGGTCGGTCGGGGTCATGGTGACGACGCCGTTGGTGTAGACGACCTCCTTCAGGCCCTCGATCGCGTCGCGGAGCGCGGCGCGGAACTCGGGGGTGCCGGGCTTGGCGGTCTTGAGCGCGACCGGAATCGCGTTCGCCAGCAGCACCTCGGCGTCGTAGGCGTGGCCGCCGAAGGTCGCGAGCGAGCCTGCGCCGAACTTCGCCTCGTAGGCCTTGGTGTAGTCGAGGGCGACCTTGCGCACCGGGTTCGACTCCGGCAACTGCTCGGCCACCAGCAGGGGGCCTGCCGGCAGCACCGTGCCTTCGAGGTCCTTGCCGCCGACGCGCAGGAAGTCGGCATTCGCGACGCCGTGGGTCTGGTAGTACTTGCCGGCGTAGCCGCGCTCCTTGAGCGTCTTCTGCGGCAGGGCGGCGGGGGTACCGGAGCCGGCGATCAGCACCGCGTCGGGGCGCGCCGCCATCACCTTGAGCACCTGGCCGGTGACGCTGGTATCGGTGCGGGCGTAGCGCTCGGTGGCGGCGAGCTTGATGCCCTTGGCCTCGAGCCGCGGCGTGATCTCGGCGAGCCAGCCGTCGCCGTAGGCGTCGTTGAAGCCGATGAAGCCGACGGACTTCACGCCGGCCTTGGCCATGTGGGTGGCGATCGCCTCGGCCATCAGCGCGTCGTTCTGCGGCGCCTTGAACACCCAGCGGCGCTTGTCGTCCATCGGGGCGACGATCTTGGACGAGGCGGCGAGGCTGATCAGCGGCACCTTGGCCTCGGCCGCGACCTCGATCAGCGCCAGCGAGACCGGCGTCACCGAGGAGCCGACGATGGCGTCGACCTTGTCGTCGCTCGCGAGCTTGCGGGCATTGGCGACGCCCTTGGTGGTGTCGGTCGCGTCGTCGAGGACGATCCACTCGACCTTCTGGCCGCCGATCTCGGTCGGCAGCAGCGTGACGGTGTTGGCCTGCGGGATGCCGAGGGACGCCGCCGGGCCGGTCTTGGCGATGGTGACGCCGATCTTGATCGGCTGCGCCAGCACGGGGCCGGCCAGAACGGTGCCGGCGAGGGCGAGCGCCCAGACGATGCGCTTCATGGTGGTGTCCTCCCCTGATGCGAGCCGCGCCGGTTGTCGGGTCCGGTCGCCGGCATCGCGGGCCTCGTTGGGCCCGTCCATTCGTGCTTTGCAATCCCGCGCGGCGTCCGTCCACCCTGGCGTTCGACTAACGGACTGCGCGTTTGACTTCGCCCGCACAGCTTTATAATTTACCGTCCGGTTGGTCAATAGATCGCGCCGGCGGCTCCCGAGAGGGCCGACATGGCGGGACGGGGAGGGCGCACCGAATGAGCGAGACGAGCGAGACCCTGGTTCTGACGGAGCGCCACGCCGGCTACCGCGTGCTGGTCCTCAACCGGCCCGACCGGCTCAACGCCTTCAACGAACCGCTGCACCTCGCCCTGCGCGGCGCCCTGAGCGATGCCGCCGCGGATCCGGAATGCCGGGCGCTGATCCTCACCGGCGCCGGCCGCGGCTTCTGCGCCGGCCAGGACCTCTCGGCCCGCAACTTCGCGCCGGATGTCGAGCCGGACCTCTCCCGCACCCTCGAAGAGTTCTACAATCCCCTGGTCAGGCAGATCCGCGAGCTGCCGATGCCGCTGATCTGCGCCGTCAACGGGGTGGCGGCCGGCGCCGGCGCCAGCCTCGCCTTCCACGGCGACCTCGTGCTCGCCGCGCGCTCCGCCAAGTTCCTCCAGGCCTTCGCCAAGCTCGGGCTGATCCCGGATGCCGGCGGCACCTGGCTGCTGCCGCGCCTCGCCGGCCGGGCCCGGGCCCGCGGCATGGCGCTGCTGGCCGAGCCGATCACCGCCGAGCAGGCGGAATCCTGGGGCATGATCTGGCGGGTGATCGACGACGCCGACCTGCTGGCCGAGGCCCATCGCCTCGCCGCCCAGCTCGCGCAGGCGCCGACCTACGGATTGGCGCTGATCCGCCGTGCCCTCGACGCCTCGGAGACGAACGACCTGGATGCGCAGCTCCAGGTCGAGAGCGCGTTGCAAGGCGAGGCCGGCCGCTCACCGGATTACCGCGAGGGCGTGGCGTCCTTCCTGGAGAAGCGCCCCGCCCGCTTCACGGGGCGCAAGCGGTGACCGCCGAGGGCGAGAGCCTGGAGGCGGTCGCCCGCGCCTGCGCCGCCGCGATGTGGGAGGAGGACCGGGCGAGCCAGGGGCTCGGCATCTCCCTCGACCATGTCGGGCCGGGCGCGGCGGTGCTGTCGATGCGGGTGCGCGACGACATGGTGAACGGCCACGGCTCCTGCCACGGCGGCTTCATCTTCGCGCTTGCCGATTCGGCCTTCGCCTTCGCGTGCAACGCCCACAATCAGCGGGCGGTGGCGCAGCATTGCGCCGTGACCTTCCTGCGGCCGGGGCGGCGCGGCGAGGTGCTGACGGCGCGAGCCGTCGAGCGGGTGCGCGAGGGGCGCTCCGGGATCACCGACGTGACGGTCACGGATGCGGAGGGCCGGGTGGTGGCGGAGTTCCGCGGCCACTCGCGGACCGTGCCCGGGACGGTGCTGGCGGGGGAGGGGGCGGCGGCGCTGCCTGACCGGTCGGAGCCCGGCTGAATGCCGCCGTCCCCTCATCCCACCCGCGACCTCATCCTGAGCTGTCAGTCGATTTTCAATCGACTGACCTCGAAGGAGGGCTTCAGGGACAGCACAGGCTTCTGGAGCCCTCCTTCGAGGCTGCGCGATCTTCGATCGCCCGGCATCTCAGGATGAGGTCGCGGGTGGGATGAGGGGGCACGCGACAGAGTCGAAGTCAAAAACATCTCAGGGAGAAGCGCCATGCTCCAGATCGCCCCCCGCAAGCTCACCCGCATGGTCCCGGAAGCCTCCGAGCTCGACCGGTTCGAGACCGCCTCGCGGACCGAACTCGCCGCCTGGCAGCGGGAGAAGCTGCGCGAGACCCTGCACCACGCCTACGCCAACGTGCCGCATTACCGCGCCGCCTTCGACGCGGCCGGCGTGCATCCGCGCGACTTCCAGGATCTGCCCGACCTCGCCCGCTTCCCCTTCACCGCCAAGGCCGATTTGCGGGCGAACTATCCGTTCGGGATGTTCGCGGTGCCGCGCGAGCAGGTGGCGCGCATCCATGCCTCGTCGGGCACCACCGGCAAGCCGACGGTGGTGGGCTACACCAAGGCCGACATCGACACCTGGGCCGACGTGGTGGCCCGCTCGATCCGGGCCGCGGGCGGGCGGCCCGGGATGCTGATCCACGTCGCCTACGGCTACGGGCTGTTCACCGGCGGATTGGGCGCCCATTACGGTGCCGAGCGCCTCGGCTGCACGGTGATCCCGATGTCGGGCGGGATGACCGAGCGCCAGGTCCAGCTGATCCAGGACTTCAAGCCCGACATCATCATGGTGACGCCGTCCTACATGCTGGCGATCCTCGACGAGTTCCGCCGCCAGGGGCTCGACCCGCGGGCCTCCTCGCTCAAGGTCGGCATCTTCGGGGCCGAGCCCTGGACCAACGCCATGCGCCAGGAGATCGAGGAGGCGTTCGACCTCCACGCCGTCGACATCTACGGCCTCTCCGAGGTGATGGGGCCGGGCGTCGCGAGCGAGTGCGTCGAGACCAAGGACGGGCTGCACATCTGGGAGGACCATTTCTATCCGGAGATCGTCGATCCGCGCACGGGTGACGTCCTGCCGGACGGGGAGGAGGGAGAGCTGGTCTTCACCTCGCTCACCAAGCAGGCGATGCCGGTGATCCGCTACCGCACCCGCGACCTGACCCGGCTGCTGCCCGGCACCGCCCGGGCGATGCGGCGGATGGAGAAGATCACCGGCCGCTCCGACGACATGATGATCGTGCGCGGGGTCAACGTCTTCCCGAGCCAGATCGAGGAGAAGATCCTGACGATCCCGGCCCTGTCAGCCCACTACCAGGTGGTGCTGGCCCGCGAGGGCCGGATGGACACCATGACGATCCGCGTCGAGGCTCGGCCCGAGGCGGATATCGCCGAGCTGCGGGAGGCTGCCGCCGACCGGCTCTGCCAGGCGGTGAAGGACACGATCGGCGTCACCGCGACGGTGGAGGTGCTGCCGCCGGGGGGCATCGAGCGCTCCCTCGGCAAGGCCCGCCGCGTCGTCGACCAGCGCCCCCGGGAATAGCAACGAGCATGGCCCGCACCCGCGCCAGCGACTACGACGACAAGCGCCGGGCGATCCTCGATCGCTCGGCCGAGCTGTTCGCCGCCCACGGCTACGACCGCGCCTCGATGAGCCGGATCGCCGAGGCCTGCGGCGTCTCGAAGGCGAACCTCTACCACTACTATCGCGACAAGGACGAGATCCTGTTCGACGTGATCCGGCTGCACCTGGAGGAGCTGCTGGAAGCGGTCGAGGCCGCCGACCGGCCGGGCCTCGCCCCCGAGCCGCGCCTGCGCAGCCTCGCCGAGGCGCTGCTGGAGGCCTACCGGGACGCCGACGCCCAGCACAAGGTGCAGATCAACCATCTGGGCCTGCTCTCGCCCGAGCGGCAGGCGGAGCTGAAGGCGAGCGAGCGCGAGCTGGTCCGCCTCTTCTCCGAGGCGATCGCCGGTGTGGCGCCGCACCTCGCCGGGACGGCGCTCCTGAAGCCCGTGACCATGTCGTTCTTCGGCATGGTCAACTGGCACTACCTCTGGTTCCGGCCCGGCGCTGGGCTGACCCGGGCGGATTACGCGGATCTGGTGACCCGGCTGATTGCCGAGGGTGCGCGGGGGATCGGCGGGGAGCGGGCGCCGGAGATGCGTGCCGTCAGGGGATGATTTCGACCGGCCCGTTGCGCGCATTCGCCTCTCCCCGCCCGCGGGGCGAGGGGGGACGAGTGCCTCACCGACTCACGCCGCGACGCGGAACTCCTCCCCCGGCAGCGTGCTCGGCACCGGCCGCCCGGTCGCCCGCACCATGCCGTTCGCGCCGTCGAGGGCGCCGGGCACGAGGTCGAGGGCCAGGAACCGCTCCGGCGCGTAGGGGCCGGGCAGGCTCAAGGTCCCGACCCGGTCGCGGGTGAAGCCGAAGCGGGCGTAGTAGGGCGCATCGCCCACCAGGATCACCGCCCGGTGGCCGAGCGACGCCGCGCGGGACAGCGCCTCCCGCATCAGCCGATTGCCGATGCCGAGCCCGTGCAGGGCCGGATCGACCGCGATCGGGCCGAGCATCAGGGCGGGAATGCCGCCGGCATCGACGTCCCACAGCCGCACGGTGGCGACCAGGCGGCCGTCCATCTCGACGACGAGGGCGAGGCCGTCCGCCGGAAGGCGCCCCTCGCGCAGGCGCTCGCAGGTCTTGGTGAAGCGGGCCTCGCCGAAGCACAGGTCGAGCAGGTGCTCGCGGGCGGCGATGTCGGCGGCGCGCTCGTCGCGGATCTGGATCACGGCCGTACCCTCCCGAAACTCACAGAAAACGGGCAAAGGACAGCCCTCGCACCCGCCGCACGCGGCGGGCCGTCCGGGACTAGGAAGATGTGGATGGAGGCGCGGGCGCGCCGGGGCCCCGATAACGGGCGACCCGGCGCGTCGTTCCGAAAGGTCGGCGCCCGACGGCGCCGATCGTCAGATCACGTAGGACTGGAGCGGCGGGAAGCCGTTGAACGCCACCGCCGCGTAGGTGGTGGTGTAGGCGCCCGCACCCTCGATCAGCACCTTGTCGCCGATCGCCAGCGAGATCGGCAGCGGGTAGGGGGTCTTCTCGTAGAGCACGTCGGCCGAGTCGCAGGTCGGGCCGGCGAGCACGCAGGGCACCGTGCGGTCCTCGTCGCGCTCGGTGACGATGCGGTAGCGGATCGACTCGTCCATCGTCTCGGCGAGGCCGCCGAACTTGCCGATGTCGAGATAGACCCACCGCACCTCGTCGGCGGCGTCGGACTTCTGCGAGACCAGGACGACCTCGGCCTCGATCATGCCGGCATTGCCGACCATGCCGCGGCCCGGCTCGATGATCGTCTCCGGCAGCTGGTTGCCGAAATGCTTGGTCAGCGCCCGGAAGATCGCGTCGCCGTAGGATTCCACGCCCGGCACCGCCTTGAGGTACCGGGTCGGGAAGCCGCCGCCGAGATTGACCATCGAGAGATGGATGCCGCGCTCGGCGCATTCACGGAAGATCATCGAGGCGGAGGCGAGCGCCCCGTCCCAGGCTTCCGTGTTGCCCTGCTGCGAGCCGACGTGGAAGGACACGCCGTAGGCATGCATCCCCGCCCGGTAGGCGTGCTCGAGCACGTCCACCGCCATCTCCGGCACGCAGCCGAACTTGCGCGACAAAGGCCACTCGGCGCCGGCGCCGTCGCACAGGATGCGGCAGAACACCTGCACGTCCTCGCGGGCGACCTTGACCGCGTCGGCGGCGCGGGCGATCTTGTCGACCTCGGCCTGGCAGTCGACGGCGAAGAGCCTCACGCCGAGCTGCAGCGCGCGGGCGATGCAGCGCTCCTTCTTGATGGTGTTGCCGAACGACACGCGGTCGGCGGTGGCGCCGGCGGAGAGGGCCATCTGGATCTCGACCACCGAGGCGGTGTCGAAGCACGAGCCCATCTCGGCGAGCGCGCGCAGCACCTCGGGAGCCGGGTTCGCCTTGACGGCGTAGAACACCCTCGTGTCCGGCAGGGCGCGGGCGAAGGCGGTGTAGTTGTCGCGCACGACATCGAGGTCGAGGACCATCACGGGACCCTCGTCCCGGCCGAGTTCACGGCGCACGCGCAGGAAATCGCGGATGCGATCGGTCATGATCAGCCCCACCAAAGGTTCGAGAGGGCTCCCGCGGGAACCCGAAGTCGAGATCAAGACGGCGCGCGTCGGCCGTCCGGCGTCAGGGGGCGATGCGACGCGGCGCGGACGTGCTGTGGAGACACGCCGTGCGACGCGGGCGCAGAGCACCCGGAAGCTGCCTTTGCTTGGAACGGGGAAACCCGATCCGCACTCGGGGCAAGGAGAAACAAGCCTCTTCGGTGTCGGCCTTTGGAGGGCCGACGAGACCAAAAAAGCCCGTTCGTCGTTGCTTTAAGCTGCGTCCCCCGTGGAGAGCGGGGTTCGCCGGTTTTGCCTCCGGCTGCCGGTTGTTGTCGGGGTCCGGTGTCGCCACCTGGATGCCGGCCGGAGGGATCCACCCTTCCCGGCCATCGATCCTTTAAGACCCCTGGCGGCTGTCCGGCCTCTTGTCCGGATGCCCACCAACCGGCACGCGGCCACAGGCACGTGCGAAATTGGGCAAGGCGGTAGATACGGACCATGGCCCCCGTCCGCAACCCCCGTCCGGCGGATTTTCGCCGGATTTCCCCGGCGTGGCGCCCGCGACACGGGCAGGGCCCGGCGCAAGGGAGACAGCGTCACGTCGCGGGGCCTTCTCAAGTGGCGCCGGACGGGCCATTCAGCGCGGCGACGCGCCCGCGCGTTCAGGACGCGCGCCTTATATTCGGACCACCATGACCATCGCACCCTCGCGCCGCGCGCTGCTTGCCGGCCTGCTCTCCTCCGCCGCCCTGACCGGGGCGGCCTCCGCCCAGGTCGGGCCGACCCAGCCCGGCCCGAGCGCCCTGCCGCCGCCGGGCCCGAGCCCGGCCCCGTCGGGCTCGGCCCGCTTCCGCTTCGACGAGGTGGTCCGCCGGGCGCGCGCGCTCGCCGGCGCGCCCTTCGAGGCGACCGTGGCGCCGCTGCCGGCGCCGCTCGCCTCCCTCGACTACGATGCCTGGCGCGACATCCGCTTCCGGCCCGACAAGGCGCTGCTCGGCGACCAGGACGGGCCGTTCCGGCTGCAGCTGTTCCATCTCGGCTTTCTGTATACGCGGCCGGTGACCGTGAACGTGGTGCGCGACGGCGTGCCGACGCCGATCCCCTACCAGCCCGGCCTGTTCGATTACGGCCGCACCACCATCGACAAGCCGTTGCCGGTCAATCTCGGCTTCGCGGGCTTCCGGCTCCATTATCCGCTCAACAAGCCGGGCGTGCTCGACGAGCTGATCGCGTTCCTCGGCGCCAGCTACTACCGCTTCCTCGGCCGCGACCAGCTCTACGGGCTCTCGGCGAGGGGGCTCGCGGTCAATGTCGAGGGCGTCGGCGGGCCGGAGGAATTCCCGGTCTTCCGCGAGTTCTGGATCGAGATGCCGCCCAAGGGCGCCGACCGGGCGGTGATCTACGCCCTCCTCGACGGGCCGTCCTGCACCGGCGCGTTCCAGTTCCTGGTCTATCCGGGCGACGAGACCGTGGTCGACGTGCGCTGCACGCTCATTCCGCGCCGCGAAGTGGCGACGGTCGGCATCGCGCCGCTGACCTCGATGTTCTTCATCGGCGAGAACGACCGCCACCACTCGGACGATTACCGCCCCGAACTGCACGATTCCGACGGGCTCCTGATGCAGTCCGGCGGCGGCGAGTGGATCTGGCGCCCCTTGCGCAACCCCAAGGAGCGCTGCATCTCGGCCTTCGAGGACCGCAACCCGAAGGGCTTCGGGCTGATGCAGCGCGACCGGGTGTTCGAGGATTACCAGGACCTCGAAGCGTTCTACCACCGCCGTCCCGGCTACTGGGTCGAGCCGCAGGGCGAGTGGGGCGAGGGCACGGTGCGCCTCGTCGAACTGCCGACCGAGAACGAGACCCACGACAACATCGTGGCCTCCTGGCAGCCGAAGCAGCCCTACAAGCCCGGCGAGGCGGTGGAACTGTCCTACAAGATCCGGGCGCTCGCCGAGACCGACGACCTGCATCCCGGCGGCCGCGTGGTGAACACCTACGTCGCCCGCACCACGGCGAGCGGCGGCACGACTGACGCCAGCGAGCCGCGCACCCGGCGCTTCCTCGTCGACTTCTCGGGCGGTGACCTCGCCTATTGGCTCTCCGACCCGAAAGCGGTCGAGATCGTGCCCTCGACGACGCAGGGCAAGATCATGGCGGTCTCGCTGGTGCCCAACCTCCACGTGAAGGGATTCCGCGCCGCGATCGACGTGCGGCTCGACCAGCCCGGCCAGTCGACCGAGCTGCGCGCCTTCCTGCGTGCCCGCGGCCAGACCCTGACCGAGACCTGGACCTATCCGTGGATGGCCGCGTGAGCGGTCACCCCGCCCGCTCGTCGGCCGTCACGATCCGGCCGGCGCTCCGCCAGGACCTCGACGCCCTGATGGCGCTCGAGGTCGCGGCCTTCGCCACCGATCGGGCGGAGCGCCGGGCGATCCGCCACGCCATCGGGTCGCCGTCGATCTCGCTGCTCGTCGCCCTCGACGACGCGGTGCTGGTCGGCGCCGCCACGATCGAGCGCCGCCGCGGCAGCCGGCGCGCCCGGCTGTCCTCGATCGCGGTGGCGCCGAGCCGGGCCGGCACGGGCCTCGGCCGGGTGCTGCTCGATGCCGCCGAGGCCGAGGTCCTGGCCCGAGGGTGCGACACCCTGCGGCTGGAGGTGCGCGAGGATAACGGGGCCGGCATCCGCCTCTACGAGCGCAGCGGCTACCACCGCTTCGAGACCGTGCCGGACTATTACGAGGACGGTACCACCGCCTGGCGCTACGAGAAGCGGCTGACCGACGGGGCGTGAGCGGAACGCGCGGGGCGTCCGGCCTGCCCCGTTCTGGAACAGTCAGGGCGCGGATGGACCGGACGGTCCCTGCGCCTCGTCCATTGCCCCAGCGATATGTGCCGTTGCGGCATGGTTTTCATATGGTTTCCATTGGCACGCTGGACGCAGAGATCCCGACGACCGAGGCATAGTCCGCCTCACTTCGGGATGAGGTTCAGCGATGGCTCTGACGACCGCCGATTTCCGCAGGATGATCGCCGAGACCCGCGGCGCTGTCGTTCCGTCATCCGCGCCGATGACCGTGCCCGACCGCGTGCCTCATCGTTTCGCGCCGGGATCCGGGATGTCGGCCCGTTGCGACGATGGCCCGGCGCGGACCATCGAGATCGTCCTCGTGCCGGCCACCCGGCCGCCGGGCCGCGGCTGGCTCGGCGGCCTCGCGACATTGGCCAAGGTGCTGGCCCTGCCGGTCCTTCTCGCCGCCGGCCTCTATGCCAAGCCGGTCTACGAGTGCCACAAGCAGAAGGGTCACGGGATGCTCTATTACGGCACCACCGTGACGATGTGCGTGAACGAGCGCATGGCCGGGCACGTCGGAAGCGTGCAGGCCTTCCTGGATAGCCGGATGCGGGGAATGTGAGAGGCGCGGCACCCGAATCCTTCCCCCGAACTCGGGCAAGCCTGAGTTCGGGGGAAGGATTCACGCGCGAGCCTTTCAGGGCATCGTCTTTGCGACGACTACACCTCCGCGGCGAAGCGGCCGTGGCAGTGCTTGTACTTCTTGCCCGAGCCGCAGGGGCAGGGTTCGTTGCGGCCGACCCGGCCCCAGGTCGTCGCGTCGTCGGGGTTGCGCTCCAGCACCGGCGCGTCGGCGGCAAGCGCTTGGCCGGCGAACTCGTAGGCACCGCCGCCGCCGCCCGCCGCGCCCTCCGCGAAGGCGAACTCGTTCTCCCCGGTGACGGGGTCGAGGTGCTGGGCGAACATCGGCGGGAGGCTCGGCTGCTCCGGCTCCTGGTATAGGATCTCGACCCGCATCAGCTGGCCGGTCACCTGCTCGCGCAGGGAGCCCACCAGGCTGTTGAAGAGGTCGAACGCCTCCGACTTGTACTCGTTGAGCGGGTCGCGCTGGGCGATGCCGCGCCAGCCGATCACCTGGCGCAGGTGGTCGAGGGTGACGAGGTGCTCGCGCCAGAGATGGTCGAGGCTCTGGAGCAGGACCTGCTTCTCGACATAGGCCATCACCTCCGGCGTGTTGCGGGTGGTGCGCTCGGCGTAAGCCTCGTCGGCCGCCTTGCGCAGGCGCTCGCGGATCTCCTCGTCGGCGATGCCCTCTTCCTTGGCCCACTCCTCGACCGGGACGTCGAGGTTGAGGTCGCGCGTCACGCTCTCGCGCAGGCCCGCGATGTCCCACTGCTCCGGATAGGCATCCTCCGGCACGTGGCGCGCCACGATGTCTTCGATCACGCCCTGGCGCATCTCGTCGACGGTCTCGCGCACGCTGTCCTGCGCCATGAAATCACGGCGCTGCTCGAACACGACCTTGCGCTGGTCGTTCATGACGTTGTCGTACTTCAGCACGTTCTTGCGCATGTCGAAGTTGCGCGCTTCGACCTTCTGCTGCGCCTTGGCGATCGCCTTGTTGATCCAGGGGTGGATGATCGCCTCGCCCTCCTCGAGCCCGAGGCGCTGGAGCATGCCGTCCATGCGGTCGGAGCCGAAGATCCGCATCAGGTCGTCCTGAAGCGAGAGGTAGAACTTCGAGCGGCCGGGATCGCCCTGGCGGCCGGAGCGGCCGCGGAGCTGGTTGTCGATGCGCCGGCTCTCGTTGCGCTCGGTGCCGACGATGTAGAGTCCGCCGGGCAGGGCGGTCTTCCGGCCCGCCGCCGGGTCGGCGGGCTCGCCCGAGGCCAGCACACGGGCGCGATTCTGCTCGATCTCGGCTTTCAGGCCGGCGATGCGGGCATCGCGCTCCGGACCCTCCGGCACGCCGGCCAGCTCCTGCTCGATGCGCATGTCGAGGTTGCCGCCGAGCTTGATGTCGGTGCCGCGGCCGGCCATGTTGGTGGCGATGGTGATCGCGCCGGGAACGCCCGCCTCGGCCACGATATAGGCTTCCTGCTCGTGGAAGCGGGCGTTCAGCACCGCGAAGCGCTTGGTCACCCGGCCCTCGCGGGCCGCCGCGTAGACGTCCTCCAGCGCCGACGGGTCGCTGTAGTCGAGCGGCTTGTAGCCGTGCTTGACCAGGAGGCCGGCGAGGTGCTCCGAGCGCTCGATCGACCCGGTGCCGACCAGCACCGGCTGCAGGCGCGAATGCGCCTTGTCGACCTCCTTGATGATCGCGGCGTATTTCTCGTCGACGGTGCGGTAGACCTCGTCGTCCTCGTCGACGCGCTCGACCTCCTTGTTGGTCGGGATCTCGACCACTTCGAGGTTGTAGATCTCCTGGAACTCGTCGGCCTCGGTCGAGGCGGTGCCGGTCATGCCGGCGAGCTTCTTGTAGAGGCGGAAGTAGTTCTGGAACGTGATCGAGGCGAGCGTCTGGTTCTCGGGCTGGATCGCCACCCGCTCCTTGGCCTCGAGCGCCTGGTGCAGCCCCTCCGAGTAGCGCCGGCCGGGCATCATGCGGCCGGTGAACTCGTCGATGATCACCACCTCGTCGTTGCGGACGATGTAGTCCTTGTCCCGCGTGAACAGGGTGTGGGCGCGAAGCGCCTGGTTGACGTGGTGGACCAGCGTCACGTTGTGCGCGTCGTAGAGGTCGCCCTCCTTGAGGATGCCGGCCTCGCGCAGCAGCTCCTCGATGTGCTCGTTGCCGTTCTCGGTCAGCGAGACCGTGCGCTGCTTCTCGTCGAGGTCGTAATCCTCGCGCACCAGGCGCGGCATCACCGCGTCGATGGCGGTGTAGAGGTCGGAGCGGTCGTCGATCGGGCCGGAGATGATGAGCGGCGTGCGCGCTTCGTCGATCAGGATCGAATCGACCTCGTCGACGATCGCGAAGTTGTGGCCGCGCTGGACCATCTGGCCCAGCTCGTACTTCATGTTGTCGCGCAGGTAGTCGAAGCCGTATTCGTTGTTGGTGCCGTAGGTGATGTCGCAGGCATAGGCCGCCTTGCGCTCGACGTCGTCGAGGCCGTGGACGATGATGCCGGTCGAGAGGCCGAGGAAGCGGTAGACCCGGCCCATCCATTCCGCGTCGCGGCGGGCGAGGTAGTCGTTGACGGTGACGACGTGGACGCCCTTGCCCGACAGGGCGTTGAGATAGGTGGCCAGCGTCGCCACCAGGGTCTTGCCCTCGCCGGTCTTCATCTCGGCGATGCCGCTCTCGTGCAGCACCATGCCGCCGATCATCTGCACGTCGAAATGGCGCTGGCCGAGCACGCGCTTGGCCGCCTCGCGCACCGTGGCGAAGGCCGGGACCAGGATGTCGTCGAGGGTCTTGCCGGCGCCGAGCTCGGCCTTGAGCGCATCGGTGCGGGCGCGCAGGGCTTCGTCGGACAGGGCGGCCAGCTCGGGCTCGAGGGCGTTGATGGCCTGGACGCGGGGTCGGTATCCCTTCACCCGGCGGTCGTTGGACGACCCGAAGATCTTCTTGGCAAGGGAACCCAGCATCGTGAACCTGCGATCGATCGTAACGGTAGTGGCGCGCGCCGCGGGCGCCTTATAGGCCCATATAGGGAGCCGTGCACCCAAAAGGCAGCACTCGCCCTGGACCAACTTGGCCGTGCTGCGAAAGACGGGGGGAGGAGGGCCGGGACGCCGCTTGATTCCCGCCCCGGCACCGCCCTACCTGCCATTTGGTACAGGTACCAGGGATGCGGCCGCAACGTCGGCCGGGGAGGAACACCATGACACGCTTGAGCCGGGCGCTCGCCCGCACCACTGCGCTCGCCGCCGGTCTCTGCTTCGCACTCGCCGCGCAGGCGCAGACCGCCCAGAAGGGCGCCTCCGACGGCGTGGTGAAGATCGGCATCCTCAACGACCAGTCCGGCGTCTACGCCGATTTCGGCGGTCGCGGCTCGGTCGAGGCGGCGAAGATGGCGGTCGAGGATTTCGGGGGCAAGGTCCTCGACGTGCCGGTGCAGATCGTCGATGCCGACCACCAGAACAAGCCGGACATCGCCTCGAACGTTGCCCGGCAATGGTACGACACCGATCGTGTCGATGCGATCATGGAGCTGACCACCTCCTCGGTGGCGCTCGCGGTGCAGGGCCTGTCGAAGGAGAAGCGCAAGATCACCATCGTCGACGGCGCCGCCACGTCGGACCTCACCGGCAAGCAGTGCACGCCATACGGTTTCCACTGGGCCTACGACACCCACGCGCTGGCGGTCGGCACCGGCGGCTCGCTGGTCGAGACCGGCGGCGACACCTGGTTCTTCCTCACCGCCGATTACGCCTTCGGCTCGGCGCTCCAGGCCGACGTGACCCAATACGTGACCCAGAAGGGCGGCAAGGTGGTGGGCGCGGTGCGCCACCCCTTGAGTGCGCAGGATTTCTCCTCGTTCCTGCTCCAGGCCCAAGGCTCGGGCGCCAAGATCATCGGGCTCGCCAATGCCGGCCTCGACACCGCGAACGCGATCAAGCAGGCGGCGGAATTCGGCATCGTCCAGGGCGGCCAGCGCCTCGCGGCCCTGCTGTTCACCCTGGCCGAGGTGCACGGCCTCGGCCTCAAGGCGGCGCAGGGCATCGTGCTGACGGAGGGCTATTACTGGGACCTCGACGACCAATCCCGGGCTTTCGCCAAGCGCTACATGGCCAAGACCGGCAAGATGCCGAACATGATCCAGGCCGGCACCTACTCGTCGGTCACGCACTACCTCAAGGCCGTGAAGGCCGCCGGCACCGACGACACCGACGCGGTCGCGGCCAAGATGCGCGAATTGCCCGTCGACGACTTCTTCGGCCGCGGCGGCAAGGTGCAGGCCAACGGCCGCATGGTCCACGACATGTACCTGTTCCAGGTCAAGTCGCCGGCCGAGTCGAAGGCGCCGTGGGACTATTACAAGCTGCTGGCGACGATTCCGGGCGACAAGGCGTTCCTGTCGGCCAAGGCGAGCGGGTGCCCGCTGACGCAGTGAGGAGAATGGGCCCTGCTCTCAGGCATTGATGGCAGGGCTAAAACGCGAGGGAGGCTGACCAGTTTTTCAGCTCCTCCCCCGCGATTCCGAATTTAGCGCACCTATGTGTGGCGGCGCATAGGGTATGGCCTTAGGATTTTCCCGCCTTGTTCAAAAGCCTTGCAATTTCTTCGACTGTCCCAAGAACTAGTAGATCCCTCGGCGAGCCATCGGAATTCTGGTAATTGAATACAATCCTGCTCACTGGTCGCTTGTTTGCGTCATGAACATTGTATTCGACTGAAGATACATATTCAGGGTTAATTGCGATATGCCGATTGGCTGGATCGTTCAAGACAACTAACATGCGGTTCCTCGCAATACCTACCAGTTATATAGCGGCAATAGCCGCTTGTGCAACCAGTAAGGTATTTCGAGGCAGGCGAATTTCGACCCCACCAAGCAAATCAGATGCACATAGTCAGTATGTCTACGAGCGGCTGAAGCTGTATGCTCCGCTGACAAGAGCTAAGCACGCTCCCGCTGCCACCCGATCGTAAGCGGACCGACTCAAACGGAGAAGGGGCGCCCCACCCGGGACGCCCCACCCCGATCACGCGAAGTACTGGCCGCCGTTGATGGTCAGCGTCGAGCCGGTGATGAAGCCCGCCTGCTCGCCGGCCAGGAACTCGACCGCGCGGGCGATCTCCTCGGCCTCGCCGAGGCGGCCGACCGGGATGTGCGGCAGGATCTTGGCCTTCAGCACGTCGGCAGGGATCGCCTTGACCATCTCGGTGGCGATGTAGCCCGGGGCGATCACGTTGACGGTGATGCCCTTGTTGGCGTTCTCCTGCGCCAGCGCCTTGGCGAAGCCGATCACGCCGGCCTTGGCGGCGGAGTAGTTGGTCTGGCCCATCTGGCCCTTCTGGCCGTTGATGGACGAGATCAGGATGATGCGGCCGAAGCCCCGCGAGCGCATGCCGTCGATCAGCGGACGGGTGCAGGTGAACATCGAGTCGAGGTTGGTGCGGATCACCGCCTGCCACTGCTCGAAGGTCATCTTGTGGAACATGCCGTCGCGGGTGATGCCGGCATTGTTGACCAGGATGTCGATCGGGCCGAGCTCGGCCTCGGCCGCGCGGATGCCGGCCTCGCAGGCCGCGGCGTCGCCGACGTCGAACTTGAAGACCGGGATGCCGGTCTCGGCCTTGAAGGCCTGGGCAGCGTCGTCGTTGCCGCCGTAATTGGCCGCCACCTTGTAGCCGGCCTCCTTGAGGCCTTTCGAGATCGCAGCGCCGATGCCGCGGGTGCCGCCGGTGACCAGTGCGACGCGTTCTGCCATGTGCCCTCTCC
This sequence comes from Methylobacterium tarhaniae, assembly GCF_001043955.1. GTDB lineage: Bacteria > Pseudomonadota > Alphaproteobacteria > Rhizobiales > Beijerinckiaceae > Methylobacterium > Methylobacterium tarhaniae. The sequence goes on from NZ_LABZ01000121.1 coordinate 36,738, forward strand.
TTGATGAGCGCTTGATGAGCGTTCGAGCGATCCATCCCTCGGCGCACTCCGTGGATACTTTACGGAATGCGGCCGTTCCACAACGAAGGCGGGTGCTGTCCCGCTTCTTCAAAGGCTAACTTTAGTGGGGTGGCCGGGCTCCCGGCCACCCCCTGATTACAAGGTGATATTTCAGCGCGACTTCAGCGCTCGAGGCACATGGCGACGCCCATGCCGCCGCCGATGCACAGGGTGGCGAGGCCCTTCTTGGCGTCGCGGCGCTGCATCTCGTGCAGCAGGGTGACGAGGACGCGGGCGCCGGACGCGCCGATCGGGTGGCCGATGGCGATGGCGCCGCCGTTCACGTTCACCTTCGAATCGTCGAAGCCGAGGTCCTTGTTGACCGCGAGCGCCTGGGCCGCGAAGGCCTCGTTGGCCTCGATCAGGTCGAGGTCGGAGGCCTTCCAGCCCGCCTTCTCGAGGGCCTTGCGCGAGGCCGGGATCGGGCCGGTGCCCATGATCTTCGGGTCGACGCCGGCGGTGGCCCAGGAGGCGATGCGGGCGAGCGGCTTCAGGCCGCGCCTCTCGGCCTCCGCCGCCGACATCAGCACCAGGGCGGCGGCGCCGTCGTTGATGCCCGAGGCGTTGCCGGCGGTGACCGTGCCGTCCTTCGAGAAGGCCGGCTTCAGCTTGGCCATGCCCTCGGGGGTCGCACCCTCGCGGATGTACTCGTCGGCATCGACCACCACGTCGCCCTTGCGGCCGGGCACGGTGACGGGGGCGATCTCGTCCTTGAAGCGGCCGTCCTTCTTGGCGGCCTCGGCCTTGTTCTGCGAGCGGGCCGCGAAGGCGTCCTGCTCCTCGCGGGTGAGCTGCCACTGCTGGGCGATGTTCTCGGCGGTGTTGCCCATGTGGTAGCCGTTGAAGGCGTCCATCAGGCCGTCCTTCAGCATCGTGTCGACGAGCTTGAGGTCGCCCATCTTCTGGCCGCCGCGCAGGTACTGGGCGTGCGGGGCCATCGACATCGATTCCTGGCCGCCGGCCACGATGATGTCGGCGTCGCCGTTGGCGATCTGCTGCATGCCGACCGCGACGGTGCGCAGGCCCGAGCCGCAGAGCTGGTTGAGGCCCCAGGCGGTCTTCTCCTGCGGGATGCCGGCGGCCATGGCGGCCTGGCGGGCCGGGTTCTGGCCCTCGCCGGCGGCGAGCACCTGGCCGAAGATCACCTCGTCGACCTCCTCGGGGGAGACCTTGGCCCGCTCCAGCGCCGCCTTGATGGCGACCGCGCCGAGCTTGTGGGCCGGCACGGTGGCGAAGGCTCCGTTGAACGAGCCCACCGGCGTGCGCGCGGCACCCACGATGACGATATCTGCCTTCTCGGCCATGCGCCTCTCCTCTCGATCCGCTCCCAGCGTCGCGGGGTGCCGCCGGCCCGCTTCCGGCGGCTCGGCCCCGCGTGCTTTGGGGTGGATGAAAGCGTTGCCCTGCGCGAAGTCAAGACGCGCACGGCCGGTTCCCGCCCTGGCAGCGCGGCCAGTTTGCGTGGACGACGCGCAGATTGCTATTTTCGCCAGCACACGAAGGCCTTAAGGTCCACTCATGAGAACCGGTGAAAATTCGGCTCGCCCGGCGCCGTCCAGTTCCCGCCGGGTTCGCCAAGAGGTTGGCAGAGAGGGAGGCCACGCACCGATGGCGGAGAGCGGCAAGTCGACACCCACCGTCATCAAGAAGTACGCCAACCGGCGTCTCTACCACACGGGCACATCGACCTACGTCACGCTCGAGGACCTCGCCGCCATGGTGCAGGCCGGCGAGGATTTCGTGGTCTACGACGCCAAGTCGGGCGAGGACATCACCCGCTCGGTGCTGACCCAGATCATCTTCGAGCAGGAGAACAAGGCCGGCGCCGAGAACCTGCTGCCGGTGGCCTTCCTGCGCCAGCTGATCCGCTTCTACGGCGACAGCATGCGGGCGATGGTGCCGAGCTTCCTCGAATACTCGATGGATCACCTCGCCCGCGAGCAGGACGGCCTGCGCGAGAAGATGTCCCAGACCTTCGGTCCCACCGCCTTCCAGCACGCGATGGAGGAGCAGGTCCGCGCCAACATGAGCTTCTTCAACGAGGCCATGCGGATGTTCACGCCGTTCGGCCCCGGCGGCCAGCAACCCGCCGGCGACAAGCCGGCCGAGGCCCCGGCCCCTGCGGCGGCCGCTCCGAAGGGCGAGCTGGACGACCTCAAGCGCCAGATGCTCGAGATGCAGAACCGGCTCGAGGCCCTGGCGAAGAAGTAGAGCCGAAACGAGGGCCGGGCGGGGAGGGGATACGGCAAGGGGCTTGCGGCGTTAGTGCATCGTCGCCACGCGGAGCCCCCGCCATGTCCCAAACCGACACGCCCGTCCCGGACCCGGACGTTCCCGGCCGGGCCCTCGTCCCGACCGGGACGCAGGGACCCGCCCGGGTGGTGCCGGCCCGGCCACTGGCGACCTTCCTGGTTCAGCTGATCGACGGGCCGACCGGAACGCTGCGGCCGTCGCGCCTCGACCGATCCCGGTCGGCTTCGGCGCAGTATGCGGCCGTCGGGAATAGCGGCTGACGCGAGCCGGAACCGGCCTGGCCGTCCCATCCACTCGCCTCGGGACGAGATCGTTGCGTGGCGCGGCAAATCCGCGACGCTGCGGGCCTTCGAACGGCCGCCGATTCCCGCTCCCCGACCTCCGGCAGCACCATTCCTGCGCGGCGAGCCGTTCGAGCAGGCGCTGGCGGCGCCCCCTGCACGGTCGCGGCCTCGGATCCGTGCGTCGCCGGCATCGTCACGATCGCCGCCGCAGGGAGGTCCTCGGTCCGCTCCTGGTGCGCGCCCTCCCGGGCGCGGGACCGGTCGGGATGCCTGGACCGACCGATGGCTCGCGATGCCGCTCCCCGGCCTGGAGGAGGCCCACAAACGAGAACGGCGCCCGCGAGGGGCGCCGTTATCCCGTGCCGGTCATCGGCGGCGCGACGCGCGCCGCCACGCCGGATCACGCGTCGGACTTGACCTTCAGCACCTGGCGACCGCGATACATCCCGGTCTTCAGGTCGATGTGGTGCGGGCGGCGCAGCTCGCCGGAATCCTTGTCCTCGACGTAGGTCGGGGCCTTGAGGGCATCGGCGGAGCGGCGCATGCCGCGCCGCGACGGGGAGGTCTTTCGCTTCGGAACGGCCATTGGAACAAATTCCCGTGCAACAAAACAGGCGCGTGGAAGCCCCGGGCGGAGCCGCCGCGCGCGTCGCGATCCTGATCGGAGCGGGGTCTATAGAGGAGACGCGCCGCCCTGGCTAGAGGACCGGCACGAGAAAACCTCTTCCTCGGGGTCATCCATCCATTAAGCCGCCGTTCAAGGGCCGCGTCCGCATGATGGGCCTGCCGCTCCGGAATCCGGAAGGCGGCACGATCGGAGCTTCCCGATGACGCGTCTTTCCCGCCTGACCCGCGCCCTGGCCGTCGCCGCCCTTCTGGGCGCCGGCCCCGCCCTTGCCCAGACCCCCGCGCCCTCCACCACCCCGACGGCCCGGCCGGCGCCGGCCGCACCGGCTCCCACGACGCCGGCGGCCCCGAAGGCCCCCGAGGCCCCGAAGGCCGCGCCCTCGGCCAAGCCGGCCCTCATCGATCTCAACAGCGCCTCCAAGGAGGAGCTGGAGACCCTGTCGGGCATCGGTGCGGCCCGCTCCGAGGCGATCATCAAGGGGCGGCCCTATCGCGGCAAGGACGAGCTCCTGTCGAAGAAGATCGTGCCGTCGAACGTGTACGAGGGCATCAAGGACAAGGTCATCGCCCGCCAGAAGTCCTGACGGCCCGCATCCTTGCCGGCCCAGGGGAGGGGTGATAGGCGCCGGGGCAGCTCTTCCCGCTGCTCCGGACGCCCTTCCCATGCCCCATCGCCTGCACCGCGGCGACCTGCCCGACGATTACGTGCCGGGCCCGGCCATCGCGGTCGACACCGAGACGCTCGGCCTCCAGCCCCACCGCGACCGGCTCTGCGTGGTGCAGATCTCCCGCGGCGACGGCGAGGCCGACCTGGTGCAGATCCCGAGGGTCGGCCCAGAGCCGGTGGTGCTCAAGCGCGTCCTGGCCGATCCGGCGGTCACCAAGATCTTTCACTATGCCCGCTTCGACCTCGCGGTGCTGTACCACCGCCTGGGCGTGATGCCGGGCCCGGTCTACTGCACCAAGATCGCCTCGCGGCTCGCGCGCACCTATACCGACCGGCACGGCCTGAAGGACCTGGTGCGCGAGCTGATCGGCGTCGACCTGTCGAAGCAGCAGCAATCCTCCGATTGGGGCGCCGATACCTTGAGCCAGGCGCAGATCGACTACGCGGCCTCCGACGTGCTCCACCTCCACGCCCTGCGCGAGCGGCTCGACATGATGCTGGCCCGCGAGGAGCGCACGGCCATCGCCCAGGCCTGCTTCGACTTCCTGCCGACCCGCGCCCGCCTCGACCTGCTCGAATGGGACGAGACCGACATCTTCGCGCATAGCTGAGCGCGGGACGAAGCGTCGCCGTTCTGTTAACCTGCCGGCCATAACTTCGACACCGGGCCGGAGCATGCGGGGCGCCAAAGTCCCGCGCATTCCGCGCCGGACCTCGGCACGACGCGGGTGGCCACGACCTTGCTGCAAGCTTCCTCGCTCGAAGCGATCCCGTCCCCGGGCCTCGATCCCCGGCGCCTGCGCGCGCATGCCCGGGCGCGCCGGCACAGCGCCCAGGTGCGCTGGCTGCGGCGCGCGATCCCCCTCGGCGCGGGCGCGGCGGGGCTCGCCATCGTGGTCGGCACCTGGCTCAATCCCTTCGCCGATCTCGGCGTCTCGGTCAGCCTCGGCTCGATCGGCGTCTCGGGCTCGAAGGTGACGATGGAGAGCCCGCGCCTGTCGGGCTACCGCTCGAAGGACAACCGGCCCTACGTCGTCACCGCGAAGGCCGCGCTCCAGGACGTGCGCAAGCCCTTCGTGATCGAGCTGCAGAGCATGCTCGGCCGCCTCACCACCGACGAATCGGGGGGGCTCGCCCATATCGAGGCGACGGCCGGCATCTTCGACACCCAGAAGGAGGCTTTGGACCTGAGCCAGCACATCCGCCTCTGGACAGACAAAGGCCAGGAGGCGCGGCTGACCTCGGCCCATGTCGACTTCAAGGCCGGCACGATGTCCTCGCGCGAGACCGTCACCGTCACGATGCCGACCGGCTCGATCAAGGCCGACGGCCTCGACGTGACCGAGAACGGCAAGACCATCTCCTTCGTCGGCAACGTCAAGGCGGTCTTCTCCAACCATGCGCCCTCGGACCAGGATCCGCCGCTGCGGACCACCGAGGCCCAGATCAAGGACGAGTGAGCCCGTGCGTCCCCGTCTCCCGGCCCTCGCGGCGCTCGGCTGCCTGACCCTCGTCGCCCTCGCCCTCCCGTCCGCCCCGCGGGCCGAGACGCCTGTTCCTGCCGCCAAGAAGAAGGAGGCCGGCTCCGGCTTCGGCGCCTTCGGCAGCGGCGGCGGCAAGGAGCCGATCAAGATCGATGCCGACCGGCTCGACGTGTTCGACCGCGAGAGCAAGGCGGTCTTCGCCGGCAACGTCGTGGCGGTGCAGGGCGAGAGCACCATCCGCTGCTCCAGCATGACCGTGCACTACCAGCGCAAGGAGAAGGACGGGAAGGGCAAGGCCACCGAGGCCAAGGCCGAGGCGAAGGCGACCGACGGCAAGCCCGTCGAGACGGCCGTGAAGCCCGAGCCGAAGCCCGAGA
>NZ_LABZ01000122.1 GCF_001043955.1 Methylobacterium tarhaniae
CCTATGTTGGTTCGCCGCGGGATTTCGCGGCGAACCGTGTTCCGTTCAGTGGGCGTGGGACGGCTCGTCCACGATCACCGGCAGGGTCTCGTACTGGTGGAAGGGCGGCGGCGAGGTCAGGGTCCACTCCAGGGTGGTGGCACCCTCGCCCCACGGGTTGTCCGCGGCCCGCTCCTTGGAGCGGAAGGCGAGGACGACGCCGATGACGAACACGACCATGCCCAGCGCGAAGATGTGACCGCCCATCGTGGCGACCCAGTGCCAGCCCGCGAAGGCCTCCGGGTAGTCGGCGTAGCGACGCGGCATGCCGGCGAGACCCAGGAAGTGCATCGGGAAGAACAGCACGTTGGCGCCGATGAAGGCGAGCCAGAAGTGCAGCTTGCCGGCCCATTCCGGTATGATGCGGCCGGTCATCTTCGGGAACCAGTAGTAGACACCGGCGAAGATGATGAACACCGCGCCGAGCGACAGCACGTAGTGGAAGTGCGCCACGACATAGTAGGTGTCGTGCAGGTAGCGGTCGACGGCGGCGTTGGCCAGGATCACGCCGGTGACGCCGCCGACGGTGAACAGGAACACGAAGCCGACGGCCCAGTGCATGGCGGCGGTGAAGCGGATCGAGCCGCCCCACATCGTGGCGATCCAGGAGAAGATCTTCACGCCGGTGGGAACCGCGATCACCATGGTGGCGAACACGAAGTAGGACTGGGTCTGGAGCGTGAGACCCACGGTGTACATGTGGTGGGCCCACACCACGAAGCCGACGACGCCGATCGCCACCATCGCGTAGGCCATCGCCAGGTAGCCGAAGACCGGCTTGCGCGAGAAGGTCGAGATGATGTGCGAGACGATGCCGAAGGCCGGCAGGATCATGATGTAGACTTCGGGGTGGCCGAAGAACCAGAACAGGTGCTGGTACAGGATCGGGTCACCGCCGCCGGCCGGATCGAAGAAGGTCGTGCCGAAGTTGCGGTCGGTGAGCAGCATGGTGATCGCGCCGGCGAGCACGGGCAGCGACAGCAGCAGCAGGAAGGCGGTCACCAGCATCGACCAGGCGAACAGCGGCATCTTGTGCAGGGTCATGCCCGGCGCGCGCATGTTCAGGATGGTGGTGATGAAGTTGATGGCGCCGAGGATCGAGCCGGCGCCCGACAGGTGCAGGGCGAAGATCGCGAAGTCGACGGCCGGGCCGGGATGGCCGGCGGTGGAGAGCGGCGGGTAGACGGTCCAGCCGGTGCCGGCGCCGACCGCGCCGGGCGCGCCCTCGACGAACAGCGAGCAGACGAGGCTCATGAAGCCCGCGACCGTCAGCCAGAACGAGATGTTGTTCATGCGCGGGAACGCCATGTCCGGCGCGCCGATCATCAGCGGCACGAACCAGTTGCCGAACCCGCCGATGAGGGCCGGCATCACCATGAAGAACACCATGATGAGGCCGTGCCCGGTCACGAACACGTTGTAGGTCTGCGGGTTGGAGAAGTACTGGAGGCCGGGAGCCTCCATCTCCATCCGGATGCCGAAGGACAGGAACGCGCCGACGATGCCCGCCGAGAAGGCGAACAGCAGGTAGAGCGTGCCGATGTCCTTGTGGTTGGTCGAGTTGAACCAGCGCTGGAAGAACGGTGGCGTGTGGTCGTGGGCGTGGTCGTGCCCTGCCGTGACGGCGTGAGCCATGGGGTCAGCCTCTTCGAGGAATGTCTCGGTCGGTCTGGCGAAAGGGGCGGGGCGCGCCGGCGGCGGCGCCCCGCGTCATGAAATCAGCGCGCGTCGGCGAATTTGGCGCCGCCGTCGGTGCGGGCGAACTTGGTCTTGGCCTCGGCGGTCCAGGCCTGGAAGGCCTGCTCGCTCACCACCTTCACGGTGATCGGCATGTAGGCGTGGCGCTGGCCGCACAGCTCCGAGCACTGGCCGTGATAGACGCCCTCGCGGTCGGCCTTGAACCAGAACTGGTTGAGGCGGCCGGGGATCGCGTCGATCTTGAAGCCGAAGGACGGCATCGCCCAGGAATGCATCACGTCGGCGGCGGTGACCTGGATCTTCACGATCTTGTTCACCGGCACCACCATCTCGTTGTCGGTGGCGAGCAGCTTGGGCTGGCCGGACTTCTCCTGGTCCTCGCCCTCCAGCAGGTTGGCGTCGAACTTGAAGCCGCCGACATCCTGCGGATACTCGTAGGACCAGTACCAGGCGTGGCCGATGACCTTGACCATCAGGTCGGCCTTCGGGTCGGAGAGCTGCGTGCGCAGCACCCGGAAGGACGGGATCGCGATCGCCACCAGGATCAGCACCGGGACGATCGTCCAGGCGACCTCGAGCATCGTGTTGTGGGTGGTGCGTGACGGGGTCGGGTTCTTGCGCTCGTTGAACTTGACCACCACCGCGATCAGCAGCGCGAGCACGAACAGGACGACGACCAGCATGATCCAGTTCAGGAGGTGGTGGAAATTGTAGATTTCCGTCGCCACCTCGGTCACCGGCTGCTGCAGGTCCATCTGCCACGGCACCGGCTGGCCCACGCCCGCCGCCGCCGCGACCGTCGCGGAGCCCAGGATTCCGGTCGCTGCCAGCGCCGCGGCGCGTCCCCAGAAGCCCCGGCCCGCCGGCCGTCCTTGCGCCCTCGCCATCCCCATGGTGCCCTCGATGCTCCCCAACAGGCTGTCTGCCGGCAACGGCTGCCCGCGCGGCGGGAGCGCCGTCCCGTTTCGGCCGCGCGGTGCCGGCTCGCCGCCCTGCGGCCGGTTTCCGGCCGAGACCCGGTCGGCGTCTCTCACCACACTGTCGCCGCAAGCGCAACGGCGTTGGCGTCGCATCGGCGTCCGGAAATCGCTTGTAGGCACTGGACATTCGTCCGGAGGCTCGAATGATTCCGTAAAACAGCGCGCGATTCCGCGGCGCGACTTCGGACGGCCGGACGTGCCCCTTACCCTTCGATGATCGACCGTCTCGAGTTCATCCTGGCGCTGGCCCGCGAGCAGCATTTCGGCCGCGCCGCCCAGGCCTGCGGGGTGTCGCAGCAGACCCTCTCGGCGGGGGTCAAGCAGCTCGAGGAGCGCCTCGGTGTGCTCCTGGTGCAACGCGGCTCGCGCTTCCAGGGCTTCACCCCGGAAGGCGAGCGGGTGCTCGACTGGGCGCGACGCATCGTCGGGGATGTCCGGGCGATGCGCCAGGAGGTGGCGACCCTGCGCCGCGGCCTGTCGGGCACGCTGCGGATGGCGGCGGTGCCGACCGCGACCCCGATGGTCGCCGCGCTCACGACGCCGTTCCGCGCCCGTCACCCGGCGGTACGGTTCTCGGTGCAGTCCTCGACCTCGCACGAGATCGGCCGGCAGATCGCCAATCTCGAGCTCGATGCCGGGCTGACCTACCTGGAGGACGAGCCCCTCGGCCGCGTCACGGCGCTTCCGCTCTACCGCGAGCACTACCGGCTGCTCACCGCCGCCGACGGGATCTATGGCGGGCGCGACAGCGTCACCTGGGCCGAGGTCGGGCGCATCCCACTCTGCCTGCTGACCCCGGCGATGCAGAACCGCCGCATCATCGACCGCCACCTGCGCGCCGCGGGCGCCGAGCCGGCCCCGCTCCTCGAATCGAACTCGATGATCGTGCTCGTCACCCATGTGCGCACCGCCAAGTGGGCGAGCATCATGCCGGCGGCCCTCGCCGAGACCTTCCGCCTCACCGAGCGGGTGCGGGCGGTGCCGATCACCGACCCGGATGTCAGCCACACGATCGGCCTCATCGTGCCCGAGCGCGACCCGATGACCCCGCTCGTCGCCGCCTTCCTCTCCGAGGCGCGGGCGATCGCGCCCGAATTGGCGGCGGAGGTGGCGGCGCTTTGAGCATTCGGGCCGGTGCAGGGGACCATGGCCGCCACCGAGACGGCGGGCCGGTCGACGACCGTCGCGGCCGCTGCCGAGGAAGCCGCCGTCAACGTCGACACCGTGGCGGCGGCCGCCGAGGAACTCGGTGCGTCGGTGTACGAGATGGCCAGCCAGGGGCAGAGCTCGGCCGGGCTCGCCCAAGCCGCCGTCGCGGAGGTGAACGAGACCAGGCAGCCGGAGCCATCCGTGTTTCGGGGTTTTCGGGCTCTGCCGCCTGGCTCCTGGACGAAGACCGGTGGTTAAGTTTCCAGGCGGGCGATCGGTCCGATCGGGACCTTATGATCCTTCGACGTGGACAGCGATTACGGCGTGATCGGACTCTGCGTCATCCGCAAGCTCAGCGGCAAAATCGATGATGGGCCTGTGGAAAGGGTGCAGGGGCAACCGGGTTTGCGCGGGGTGATCGTCAACCCGATCGCCCTTCGGGGACTTTGGTCGCAGGCGCGTCACTCACGCTGCCTTTCTCCCCTGTGCAGGCCCGTTTCAACAAAAATTCCTTGTCGCATCACCGAACCGCGCGATTGATCCGGCCTCCCGGACCGGCGAGGTTGAACATTAGAGCGATAACGATCTGGGTTGGAAACCGATGTCGGGCCGAGACCTTGGCCGAGGAGCCGCGCACGAACCCTGGGACGCCGAGCGGGCGGCCGGGATCATCGCCGGCCATGCCCACCGCGAGGGGGCGACCCTGCCGATCCTGCACGCGCTGCAGGAGGCCTTCGGCTACGTCGATGCCGCTTCGGTGCCGCTGATCGCCGAGGCGCTGAACCTGTCGCGGGCGGAAGTCCACGGCTGCCTCACCTTCTACCACGATTTCCGCAAGGAGCCGGCGGGCCGCCACACCGTGAAGCTGTGCCGGGCCGAGGCCTGCCAGGCGATGGGCGCCGACGCGCTGCACGAGGACGTGCTGCGCCGCTACGACGTCTCCTGGCACGGCACCACCCGGGACGGGCAGGTGACGGTCGAGCCGGTCTTCTGCCTCGGGCTCTGCGCCTGCGGCCCTGCCGCCCTGGTCGATGGCGAGCCGGTCGGCCGCCTCGACCTCGACACCCTGGCGGGTGCGCTGACGGAGCGGGCCGCGTGAGCATCACGATCTATCTCCCGAAGGATGCCGCGAGCCTCGCGCTCGGCGCCGACCGCGTCGCCAGGGCGCTGACCCGCGCCGCCACGGCCCGCGGCCTCGACCTGAATCTGGTCCGCACCGGCTCGCGCGGCATGCTGTGGCTGGAGCCGCTTCTGGAAGTCGAGACGCCGGAGGGGCGCATCGCCTATGGGCCGGTGCGGCCGGGCGACATCGAATCCCTGCTCGATGCCGGTCTGACGCAAGGCGGCGCGCATCGCCTGCGGATCGGCCGGCCGGAGGACCAGTCCTATTTCGCCCGCCAGCAGCGCCTGACCTTCGGCCGCTGCGGCGTGATCGATCCGGCCTCGGTCGAGGATTACCGGGGCCATGGCGGCTATCGCGGCCTCGAAGCGGCGCTCAAGGCCGGGCCCGCCGGCACCGTCGAGGCGGTGAAGGCCTCGGGGCTCCGCGGCCGGGGTGGTGCCGGCTTCCCCACCGGCATCAAGTGGAACACGGTGATGCTGGCGCAAGCGCCGCAGAAATACGTGGTCTGCAACGCCGACGAGGGCGATTCCGGCACCTTCGCCGACCGGATGCTGATGGAGGGCGATCCCCTCACGCTGATCGAGGGCATGACCATCGCGGCGGTCGCGGTGGGCGCCACTCGCGGCTACATCTATTGCCGCTCCGAGTATCCCCATGCCTTCGCGGCGCTGGAAACCGCGATCGGCGCCGCCGAGCGGGCCGGTTACCTCGGCGCGGACGTGATGGGCTCCGGCCACGCCTTCCATCTCGAAGTGCGGCTGGGTGCCGGCGCCTATATCTGCGGCGAGGAGACCTCGCTGCTGGAGAGCCTGGAGGGCAAGCGCGGCATCGTGCGGGCCAAGCCCCCGATCCCGGCCCTCAAGGGCCTGTTCGGGCAGCCGACGCTCGTCAACAACGTGCTCTCCTTCGCCGCCGTCCCGTGGATCCTGGAGCATGGCGGCCCGGCTTACGCGGCTTATGGCATGGGCCGCTCGCTCGGCACCCTGCCGATCCAGCTCGCCGGCAACGTCAAGCGCGGCGGCCTGATCGAGACCGCCTTCGGGCTGACGCTCCGCGAAGTCATCGAGGATTTCGGCGGCGGCACCGCCTCAGGGAGGCCGTTGCGGGCGGTGCAGGTCGGCGGGCCGCTCGGGGCCTACTTCCCCGAAGCCCTCCTCGATACACCCCTCGACTACGAGGCCTTCGCGGCCAAGAAGGGCTTGCTCGGCCACGGCGGCATCGTGGTGTTCGACGACACCGTGGACCTCGCCCGCCAGGCCCGCTTCGCCTTCGAGTTCTGCGCCGCCGAGTCCTGCGGCAAGTGCACGCCGTGCCGGATCGGCGCTGTGCGCGGCATGGAGACGATCGACAAGGTGCTCGCCGGCGAATCGCCCCGCGAGAACCTCGCCCTCGTCACCGACCTCTGCGAGGTCATGACCGACGGTTCGCTCTGCGCCATGGGCGGGCTCACGCCCGTACCCGTGATGAGCGCGCTCACCCATTTCCCGGAAGATTTTTCCGGCCGCGGCGCCAAGCTGCCGCTGGCCGCCGAGTGAGGACGCGTCCGATGGCCCTCATCAAGGAAATCGACTACGGCACCCCGATCCGCGTCTCCGACCAGAGCGTGACGCTGACGATCGACGGCCAGAGCGTGACGGTGCCCGCCGGCACCTCGGTGATGGCGGCGGCGATGCACGCGGGCACCCAGATCCCGAAGCTCTGCGCCACCGATTCGCTCGAGCCCTTCGGCTCCTGCCGCCTCTGCCTCGTCGAGATCGACGGGCGACGCGGCACGCCGGCTTCCTGCACGACGCCGGCCGAGAACGGCATGGTGGTGCACACGCAGAGCGACAAGCTCGCGCGCCTGCGCAAGGGGGTGATGGAGCTCTACATCTCCGACCACCCGCTCGACTGCCTGACCTGCTCGGCCAACGGCGATTGCGAGTTGCAGACGCAGGCCGGCACGGTGGGCCTGCGCGAGGTGCGCTACGGCTATGACGGGGCGAACCACGTCTCGAAGAATTCCGAGCTCTATCTGCCGAAGGACGAGTCGAACCCGTACTTCGCCTACGACCCGTCGAAGTGCATCGTCTGCAACCGCTGCGTCCGGGCCTGCGAGGAGGTGCAGGGCACCTTCGCGCTGACCATCTCCGGCCGCGGCTTCGATTCGCGGGTGGCGGCTGGGCCGACCGACTTCTTCAATTCCGAGTGCGTCTCCTGCGGGGCCTGCGTGCAGGCCTGCCCGACGGCGACGCTCCAGGAGAAGTCCGTCATCGAAATGGGCCAGCCGGAGCATTCCAAGGTCACGACCTGCGCCTATTGCGGCGTCGGCTGCGCCTTCAAGGCCGAGATGCAGGGCGACCGGATCGTCCGCATGGTGCCCTATAAGGACGGCAAGGCCAACGAGGGCCATTCCTGCGTCAAGGGCCGCTTCGCCTACGGCTACGCCACCCACAAGGATCGCATCACCAAGCCGATGGTGCGTGACAAGATCACCGATCCCTGGCGCGAGGTGTCCTGGGAGGAGGCGATCCAGCACGCGGCCTCGGCCTTCAAGCGCATCCAGGCCCAGTACGGCAAGGACTCGATCGGCGGCATCACCTCGTCGCGCTGCACCAACGAGGAAGCCTACCTCGTCCAGAAGCTGGTCCGCGCCGGCTTCGGCAACAACAACGTCGATACCTGCGCCCGCGTCTGCCACTCGCCGACCGGCTACGGCCTGATGTCGACGCTGGGCACCTCGGCCGGCACCCAGGACTTCAAGTCGGTCGAAGATTCCGACGTGATCCTGGTGATCGGCGCCAACCCGACCGACGGCCACCCGGTCTTCGGCTCGCGGATGAAGAAGCGCCTGCGCCAGGGCGCCAAGCTGATCGTGATCGACCCGCGGCGGATCGACCTCGTCAAGTCGCCCCATATCCGGTCGACGCACCACCTGCCCGTCAAGCCCGGCGCCAACGTGGCGATGGTCAACGCGCTCGCCCACACCATCGTGACGGAAGGCCTGATCGACGAGGCCTATGTCCGCGAGCGCTGCGACCTGAAGGATTTCGAGATCTGGGCCCGCTTCATCGCCGACGAGCGCCACGCTCCGGAAGCGGTGCAGGAGCTGACCGGCTGCGACCCGGCCGAGGTGCGGGCGGCCGCCCGGCTCTATGCCACCGGCGGCGCGGCGGCGATCTATTACGGCCTCGGCGTGACCGAGCACAGCCAGGGCTCGACCATGGTGATGGGCATGGCGAACCTCGCCATGGCCACCGGCAATATCGGCAAGCCGGGGGCGGGCGTGAACCCGCTGCGGGGCCAGAACAACGTCCAGGGCTCCTGCGACATGGGCTCGTTCCCGCACGAGCTGACCGGCTACCGCCACGTCTCGGACGACGCGACCCGCGAGACCTTCGAGGCCCTTTGGGGCGCCTCGCTGTCGCCGAATCCGGGCCTGCGCATCACCAACATGCTGGACGAGGCCGTCGCCGGCACGTTCAAGGGCCTGTACATCCAGGGCGAGGACATCGCCCAGTCCGATCCCGACACGCACCACGTCACCGCGGGCTTACGGGCGATGGAGTGCATCGTCGTCCAGGACCTGTTCCTGAACGAGACGGCGAAATACGCTCACGTCTTCCTGCCGGGCGCCTCGTTCCTGGAGAAGGACGGCACCTTCACCAATGCCGAGCGGCGGATCAGCCGGGTGCGCCAGGTGATGCCGCCGATGGGCGGCTACGGCGACTGGGAGGGCACGGTGCTGCTCTCCAACGCGCTGGGCTACCCGATGAACTACGCGCATCCGTCCGAGATCATGGACGAGATCGCGTCCCTGACCCCGAGTTTCGCCGGCGTCTCCTACGCCAAGCTGGACGAACTCGGCTCGATCCAGTGGCCCTGCAACGACAAGGCGCCGCAGGGCACCCCGATGATGCATGTCGACCGCTTCGTGCGGGGCTTGGGCCGGTTCATGCTCACCGAGTTCGTGCCCTCCGACGAGCGGACCACCCGCAAGTTCCCGCTGGTCCTCACCACCGGCCGGATCCTGTCGCAGTACAATGTCGGGGCGCAGACGCGGCGGACGGCCAACTCGCTGTGGCATCCGGAGGACGTGCTGGAGATCCATCCCTTCGATGCCGAGAGCCGCGGCATCGTCGACGGCGACCTCGTCAGCCTGGAGAGCCGGTCCGGCGACATCGCCCTCAAGGCGCGGGTCACCGAGCGGATGCAGCCGGGGGTGGTCTACACCACCTTCCACCACGCCAAGACCGGCGCCAACGTCATCACCACCGACTACTCGGACTGGGCGACCAACTGCCCCGAGTACAAGGTGACGGCGGTGCAGGTTCGGCGTACCAACCGGCCGTCCGATTGGCAGGCCCGGTTCTATGAGGAAGACATCTCTCTCACCCGCATCGCCCAAACCCTCGATGCCGCCGAGTAGCGGCGTCGCGACGAGCCAGGCCCTCCCGATCCGGACCGTCGCCTACGGGCGCGGCGAGGAGCGGGAGGGGACTCGCCCGCTCGCCGTCGAGATGCCGGTGAACGTCGTCTACGGCGACGTGCCCTACGCGGTCATGATGACGACGCCGGCGGATCTCGAGGATTTCGCCTACGGCTTCAGCCTGACCGAAGGAATCGTGGCCGGTGCGGAGGAGATCCGCGGCGCCGTGGTCGAGGCCGGGGAAGGGGGCTTGCGCCTCGTCGTCGACCTCGCCCCGGGCCGGCTGCGCGAGCACCTCGCCCGCAAGCGGGCTTTGTCGGGCCGGACCGGCTGCGGCGTCTGCGGCATCGACGACCTGAAGGACATCCCGAAGGCCGAGCGGCGCGCCGCAGACGGCGTCACGGTCTCTCTCTCGGCGGTCGAGCGGGCCTTGCGGGCGCTCGACGACCTCCAGGTGCTCGGCCGCGAGACCCGCGCCGTGCACGCCGCCGCCTGGGCCGACCGCGACGGGACCGTCGCGATGGTGCGCGAGGATGTCGGACGCCACAACGCCCTCGACAAGCTGATCGGCGCGCTCCTGCGGGCCGGCATCCGTCCCGAGGATGGCTTCCTCGTCATCACCAGCCGCTGCTCGTTCGAGATGGTCGAGAAGGCCGCGAGCTTCGGCGCGGCCGTGCTGGTGGCGATCTCGGCCCCGACCTCGCTGGCGGTCGAGCGTGCCGCCCGCCACGGCCTGACCCTGGCGGCGATCGCCCGCCGCGACACCGTCACCCTGTTCACCGCGCCCGAGCGCCTGACCGTTCCGTGAGTGATTTTCCATGAGCGCCGTCGATCCCAGCGAGAAGCTCGTCCGCATGGCGAACCAGATCGCCGCCTTCTTCCGCTCCTATCCGGAGGACGAGGCGGTGGCGGGCATCCACAAGCACATCGTGGCGTTCTGGACCCCGCGCATGCGCGACCAGCTCGTCTCTTACTGCCGGGAGGCCGATCACGGCCTCGACCCGCTGGCACTGACCGCTCTCCAGATCACCCCGAAGGCGCGCAGCCCGATTCCCGACGCGGTGACGGATCCGCACGAGCAGGGGCTGGGAGCGAGCGACGCGGGGTGAGGCGGGTCGCCCAGCAGTCTTGCAGGCAGGGATGACCTATGGTCATCTGACGGTGTGATCGAGCGGAAAGGGCCAGGGCGACGCGCTCTGTAACAGCACGGTCCGGGGAAGGAGCAGATGACATGCCCAGCCTCACCATGCCGGGAGCCATTCATACCGTGCTGGCTGCGGCCGCGATCGTGCTCGGAATGGTGCAGTTCCTGACTCGCAAGCGTGGCAGCCTGCATCGGGCCGTTGGCTATGCGTTCGTCTATGCCCTGCTGATCGCAGATTTCGCGGCGCTGCTCGTCTTCGAGTTCACGGGTGGGTTTAACATCCTGCATTTCGGGGCGCTGGCAAGCCTTGCATGCATAGCTGCCGGCATGTGGCCGGTGCTCCGCTCACCTCGACGCGCCGACTGGCGCGAGAGACACTTTTTCCGAATCTCGTGGGCCTATGTCGGGTTGCTGGCCGCGGCGGCGACCGAACTCGTCGTGCGCGCCCTGCCCCTCAGAAATTCGGACCAGGCCTGGCTTGTGACCTTTGCGGTCACGCTGACCGTGACGCTGGTCGGCCGGACTCTCATCCTCCGCCATCAACCAGCCGCAAGAGATGCCGTATGACCAAGAGATGCCGTGAGACGTAGCTGGCAGGAGCGGCCCGGATGCTGCACTCCGCAGCGCCGACCCGTGGCCGGTCGATGAGCCGCTGGCCGGCGTCCGGCGCAGGATGGCGTCCTGATCGGCAGTCAACACGAGCTCATCACGCCGCCTCCCCACCACCCGTCGGTAGCCGAATCGCAAAGGTCGATCCCGCCCCGCCCTCGTGGCTCTCCGCGGTGGCCCGGCCGCCATGCAGTTCGGCGATGCGCTTGACGATGGAGAGCCCGAGCCCCGTCGAGCCCTCGCCGGCTGTGGGCTTGGCCGAGAGGCGCTGGAAGCGCCCGAACAGACGGCCGATATCCTCCGGCGACAGGCCGGGGCCGTGGTCGCGCACGGCGTAGATCGTATCATCCGCCTCGCGCGTCACCGTGACGACGATCTCGGCGCCGGCCGGCGAGTACTTGATGGCGTTCGAGATCAGGTTGTCCATCGCCTCCCGCAGCCGCTCGGCGTCGCCGTGGAGCGTGAGGCTGTCGGGGATCTCCGAGCGCAGGGTCTGGCCCTTGGTCTCGGCCAGCGGCCCGTTGGCCTGCGACACCTCGCGGGCGAGGCTCGCGAAATCCACCGGCTCGCGCCGGAGTGTGATGTCGAGGGCGTCGTTCATCGCGTCGGCGATCAGGGTCTCGATCATGCCGGTCAGGCGGCGCGCCGTCTCGCGGATATGGCCGATCTGGGCGTGCATCGCCTCGGTGGGTTGCGGGCGGGCCTCGATCATGTCGCCCAGCATCTCGGTCCGGCCGAGGATGACGGCGAGCGGATTCTTCAGGTCGTGGGCGACCGTGCCCAGGATCTCGGTCTTGAGCTGGTTGGCGCGGCGCAGGTCCGAGCGCTGCATGGCGAGCCGGCGGTTGGCCCGCATCAGCTCGCCGGTGCGCTCCACCACCCGCTGCTCCAGGCCGATATTGGCCCGCTGCAATTGCTCGTAGAGGATCACGTTGTCGAAGGCGACTGACAGGCGCGAGGTGAACAGGCCGATGAGCGCGCGGTCGGTCTCCGAGAGCGAGCGGTCGGCCTTCAGGAGGGCGACGATCTCGCTGCCGCTGGCGGTGTGGACGTAGAGGGTCGACCACCGGTCGCCGAAGGTGTGGCGCCGCTCGGTGAAGGCGCGGGCGACGATCTCGCGCACGTCGTCGTCGAGGGGCCGCGGCCCGTCCCCTCCGGCGAGGTGCTGGTAGCAGCCCGAGCCGGCGAGCACGCTCACGGCGTCCTGCGGGCCGGATTGCTCGCGCAGGACCAGGATGCCCTCGCAGGCGACGTTGAGGAGCGAGGAGACCTGGGTCAGCACGCCCTCGGCCAGCCGCTGCATCGACTTGTAGTCGAGCAGCATCGGGGCGGCGTCGATGATGATCTCGAGCCCGCGTCTCGTCTCCTCCAGCCGCTTGAGCTGCTGGTAGGCGCGCAAGGCGGCGGTCAGGCTGGTGAACAGCTTGTCGGCGGTGAGCTCGGTCTTCGCCTTGTAGTCGTTGATGTCGTAATCGACGATCACCCGCCGCTCCGGCGCCTGGCCGGGCTGGCCGGTGCGCAGGATGATGCGCACCGTGTCGTCCTTCAATTCGCGCCGCACGAAGTCGACGAGCTTCAGGCCCGCATCGTCGGTCTCCATCACCACGTCGAGCAGGATCACCGCCATGCCGCGCCGGGCCGACAGCAGGGTCCTGGCCTCCGCCGCCGAGTAGGCGGAGATGAGCTCGAGCCCCGCCCCGTCGAGGCCGTAGCCCGACAGGGCGAAGCGGGTGCCTTCGTGCACGGCCGGATCGTCGTCCACCACCATCACCGGCCAGGAAGCGGCAGGCATGTCCTCGCCGGGCTCGTCGTCCGGCAGCAGGAAGAGGATGTCGTCTTCGCTCATCGACCGTCCAGGTGCCGGGACTGCGACCGCGGCGCAGGCCCGCAAGGCTTCGTGCCGGCATCCTGGCCGGACGAGGGCGGTACGACAAGCTCGCCGCAGACGACAGGGCCCGCGCGACGCGGCTCCGCCGGTCTCGGCCGGTCCCCGTGCCGGCGGCATCTTGCCGCGACGTCGGCGCATGCGGCCGCGCGCGAACGACGACATGGGATGTCTGGTGCGCGAGAGCACATCCTGAACCGGCACGATCGGGATGCAATGGTCTTGAAACAGAACCCGCCTACAAGCGCCGCGCTTGCAGAGAAGGGAGGCACGCCATGCTTCACGTGGTCCCGGGACATGTCGATGCGACCGCCGCTCCCCTGCCCGAGGAGGCGCCGTGGCGGGACGACCTCGCTGCCCTGAACGCGCTCCTGCAGGCATCCCGTCCGCGCGGTCCGAGCCTGGCCCAGATCGCCGCCCTGATCGAGGCCGAGGCGCCCGGCGCCCTCTCGGCCGCCTCCCGCGCCCGGATCGCCGAGCGGCTCGTCGGCATCCTCGGCTGATCCGGGGCCCTGACGACCCGATGATCTGAGGACAATTTCGGTGCCGCGCCTCCCGTGAGAGCGCGACACGTGGACGGAAAGCGCTCGGCACGGCATTGTCGTCACCGGCGCCCCGGGCTTCGGGGCCGCTCCGGCACGGGGGCGCGGGATGATGGCGAGGCTGGGAAGCGGGCGGGCTGCCCGCAGCCCGTGGGCGGTGCGATGACGGGGAGCGCTCCGCACGTCGTCGTGGTGGACGACGAGGCCGATGCCCGCGCCATGGTGGGCGATTACCTGCGGATGCACGGCTTCGAGGTCAGCCTGTGCGACGGCGGCGGCGCCTTGCGCCGGCGGCTGGCCGAGATCACGCCCGACCTGATCGTCCTCGACCTCAATATGCCGGAGGAGGACGGACTGTCGATCGTGCGCGACCTCAAGGGCCGGTCGAGCGTGCCGATCATCATGCTGACCGCCACGGCGAGCCCGATCGACCGGGTGGTCGGCCTCGAGCTCGGAGCCGACGATTACCTCCCCAAGCCCTGCGAGCTGCGCGAGCTGGTCGCCCGGATCCGCTCGGTGATGCGCCGGGCGGCCCAGGCGCGCGCGCCCTCCGAACCGGCCCGGCCGGCGATGCAGCAGGAGGCTCAGCAAGGGGCTCGGCAAGGGACTCCGCAAGGGGCTCTGCCGGGAGGGCGGCAGGAAAACGGCCTCCGCTTCGGCCGGATGATCGTCGATACCGAGACCCTGCGCCTGCGCGACGAGGCCGGCGCCGAGCAGATCCTGACCCGCTCCGAATACGCCCTGCTCAAGGCCTTCCTCGACAACCCCAAGCGCGTGCTGACCCGGGAGCGCCTGCTCGACCTCGCGGATGCCCGCGACCCCGAGGCGTTCGACCGGGCGATCGACGTGCGGATCAACCGGATCCGCAAGAAGGTCGAGCCCGATCCGGCAAATCCCCGTTTCATCAAGACCGTCAGGGGCATGGGATACGTTTTCCGGCCCGACGGCGATTGAGGGCGGGCCTGCCCCGCATCGGGGGGGCTTGATGAATGGGGAATGTCTCGCCACGCTATTCCGGGAGAATGCCGTTGCGCCGTGAGCGGCGGGGGGAGTTTCGTCCGCCCGCCTTGGCTGCCGAGGAGAAGGTCGTTGTCGTCCAGCCCCGCTCCCACCATCCCCGACGCCGGTCCGGTCGCCGGCACCGTCGATCCGGTCTGGCATCGGCTGCGCCAGGAGGCCGAGGCCGTGATGCGCGACGAGCCGCGCCTCGCCTCGTTCCTGTTCGCCAGCGTGCTCAACCACGCCACCCTCGAATCGGCGGTGGCGCACCGGGTCGCCTCGCGGCTCGGCCATCCGGCCCTCACCGCCGACCTGATCGCCCAGAGCTTCGGCGAGGCGGTGGCGGACGATTCCGGCATCGGCCAGGCCTTCCGGGCCGATATCGGCGCGGTGATCGACCGCGACCCCGCCGCCGGCCGGGCGATCGAGCCGGTCCTGTACTTCAAGGGCTTCCACGCCATCCAGGCGCATCGCCTCAGCCACTGGCTGTGGACCCGCGGCCGGCGTGACCTCGCGCTCTACCTGCAGAGCCGCTCCTCCGAGGTCTTCCAGACCGACATCCACCCGGCGGCCCGGATCGGCCGCGGCATCTTCCTCGACCACGCCACCGGCCTCGTCGTCGGCTCGACGGCGGTGATCGAGGACGAGGTGTCGATCCTGCACGGCGTCACCCTCGGCGGCACCGGCAAGCATGGCGGCGACCGCCATCCGAAGATCCGGCATGGCGTGATGATCGGGGCCGGTGCCAAGATCCTCGGCAACATCGAGGTCGGGGCCCGCGCCCGGGTCGCCGCCGGCTCGGTGGTGCTCCAGGCGGTGCCGCCCTGCACCACGGTGGTGGGCGTGCCGGCCCGGGTGGTGGGCTCGGCCGGCTGCTCCGACCCGGCACGGTCGATGGACCAGTTCATCCATCTGATGGACGGGATCTGACGCCGAGCCCGGGATCTTCGGGCTCGGGATCGTACGCCCGGGATCTCGCCGGGCCAAAGCCGCCTTGCCCACCCGGCCCTGCCGTGGCAAGGCGGGGCCCTACCGACCCGAAACCCCCGTGGACAGCCCCCGCGGCATGCCCGAAGGGGAGGGGCGTTGTCGCATCCCGAACCCGCCCGCGGCTTCGGGATCCTCGATGAAGGCGGCCCGTGCCGCGCCCGCTTCGGGCGCCGTCGCGGCCGAGCCAAGCGCGTGAAGAGGCCAGCGTGAACAAGACCGAGATGACGAAGGTGGAAGGCTACCTGCGCCGCACTTTCGCCAACCACAACATCCGCCTCGTCGCCCGTCCCAAGAAGACGGACTCGGCCGAGGTCTATATCGGCGAGGAATTCGTCGGCGTGCTGTCGGTCGATGACGAGGACGGCGACCGCTCGTTCAACTTCTCGATGGCGATCCTCGACACTGACCTGGACGAGTAGTCCTCGCAGCGTTGTCCGGCGACGCGGATCGCGGCCATCATCTCACGAGAGCGGCGTCCGATCGCACGGCGATCGGGCGCCGCTCTCGGGTCAGGGGCCGAACAGACGCTCCAGCCCGGCGAGGCCGGCGCTCCAGGACGGCAGCCGCTCGGCCGAGAAGCGCAGCCGCAGCGACAGGGCGCCGACCCGGACCTCGCTCAGGCAGGCAGCGTCCGGATCCGGTACCGGGCCGGTGGCGCAGCGCGCCGCGAAGCGGCTGCCCTCTCCTTGCGCGAGATAGAGGTCCTCACCCTCGAACGGCGTTCCCACCCGGAAGCGACGGCGCATCAGGCCGTCGGCCAGCGGCTGCGCCTCGGCGGTCAGGAACCGGGCGTAGCGCCGGGCCGGGCTCAACGGCGCCTCGGTCTCGGGCGCCCGGGTCGCGGTCACCCGCATCAAGCCGGGCAGGGCGCTGCCGGTCAGCTCGGTCCACGGGATCGCCAGGTCGATCCGGCCCGGGACCGTCTCGGTGGCGCTTCCGGGCCGCACGAACCAGGAGGCCGGCAGCACCAGGGGTCGGGACGTGAGCGTGCTCACCACCACCGGGCCGGCCGGGGCCGGCGGACGGGCGAGCCAGGCGGCGACGAGGCCCGTGAGGCCGAGGGACCCCGCGAGTCCCAGGGCCGCCGCCAGCATCAGGCGCCGGTCGGCCGGGTAACCGGCCGCGGCAGGCCGGTCCGAGGCCGGGCGGCCGAGCCGCGCCGAGCGTACCACATCCCGTTCGAGTCGCGCCGCCGCGGCGCTCAGCGCAGGCCCCATGGCGCCCGCCTCCGATTCGTTCGATCGATGCCCCGACAAGGGCATTTCCCGGAACGTTCGGCTCCGACCGTTAACAGCTCCTTACCGGAATGCCGGCTGGCGGCGGAATTCTGTGGCGCCGGCGCCCCATGCCGAGGAGAATCCCGCAATGGGATCGCTCCCAAAGACCTGTGGATAACGAAAAATTAACCATAACCTCAAGTCGAGCTTGGCGCAGGGTGGGACGACCGCGCTTGCCGGAGTTTAAGCTCCCATGAACCTTTCGCCCTCCGCCCTCGAGAATCTCCAGACCCTGGTGCTCGGCCTCGCCTTCGCGGGCCTGCTGGCGAGCGCCTTCGAATGGGCGACGGCACGGCGCGCGAGCTTCGGCCTCCTGTCGAGCGGCGGCCTCGTGGCGCTCGCCTCCCTGCCGATCCTCGCCTTCGGGGCGCCGTTCATCATCCTGCGCAACACCGTACGCGGCCGGCGGATCGAGGGACGGCCGATCCCCTTCGTGATGCTGGCGACCATGCTCGCCTGCGGCTGGAGCCTGGTCTCGGGCCGGGTCGTGCTCGACCTCGCCCATCTGGTCTCGGGCGCCTGAGGCGCCCATCGCAGGGCGGGTCCGCTCTCGCCCGCGCGAGCGCGTCTTGACCTAAGGGAAGACGCGCCCTTACTCGCACGCAGCCCTCGATCACGGGATGCGTGTCGCCATGCCGATCGCTCTCCTCGCTCTCTGCCTGAACGTCGCCCTCGCCGTCCACGCCGCGAAGACCGGGCGGTTCTCACCCTGGGGCTGGATCATCATCCTGCTGCCGCCCCTCGGCGGCATCGCCTACGTCCTCGTCGAAGTGCTGCCGGACCTCCTCGGCTAGCCCCGCGGGCAATCGGCCCAGCGCGCGATCGCCCGGAGCGTGAACCCCGAGAAGACCTACCGGATCCTGCGCGATCGGCTCGCGGATGCCGACACCGTCGCCAACCGGGCGCGCTTCGCCGAGGAATGCGCCGCCCTGAGCAAGTGGCAGGAGGCCTGGGAGCAATACGACGAGATCGTCCGGCGGCCGAGCGGCGACGAGCCGGTCTTCCATCTCGGGCGTGCCGAGGCCGGCCTGGAACTCGGCCGTTCCGCCGATGCGCTCGCCGAACTCGAAGCGCTCAAGGTGCGGGAGCCCGATCACGACAGCCCGCGCGGGCGCATGCTCCACGCCCGGGCCCTGGCCGCGACCGGCCGGATCGACGAGGCCCTCGACGCTTTCGAGACGATCTCGCAACGCGACCACAGCTACGAGGCGCGCGCCCGGCTCGCGGCCCTGCTGTCCGAGACGGGTCGAGCCGACGAGGGCCGGCGCCCGGCGCAGGAGATCCTGGACCGGCTGCGCCGCGCTCCCGCCCACGTCCGCAAGCTCCAGGGCGAATCGGGCCGCCTCGCCGAGGACGTCCTGCGCCGGACCTGATTCGTCTCGGGTCCGTCGATCCGGTCAGCGATTCGCCGTGGTGATCGGCGACGCGACGCCGTTGAGCGACACCCAGGCGAGGCCGTCCTGGCCCTCGCGCTTCACGTAGGTATAGCCGGTGCGCTGCCAGGGCAGGATCGCGTTGGTCTTGTTGTCGAGGATGTAGTCGCCGCGATCGGTGCGGACCATCAGGACCGCGTGGCCCTCGCCGATCTCGTCGATCACCACGGTCATGCGCAGGGCCCGGCGGGCGAGGCCGCGTTCCACCAGCATGCGGCGCTTGAGGAGCTGGTAATCCTCGCAATCGCCCTGGCCGTCGTCGGGAAAGTCCCAACGGTCGACCACGCCCCAATGATCCTGGTCGATCATTGGCCGGATGCGGCCGTTGACGCGCCGGTTCACCGCCGTGAGGGTGCGCCAGAGGGACGGCGTCATCGTCAGCGTGGCCGGCTCGCTGGTATTGACGGCGCATTCCGCCGGATAGCGGTTGCAGAAATCGGTCCAGGCGCTGACGGGCTTCGCCGCGCCGCCGCGCTCGATCGCCGCGCTGGCATCGGGCAGGGCCGCGAGGGTCTGCGTCTGTCCCTGTGTGGTGGCGCCGCCGATCAGCAGCAGCGTACCGAGAAGTCCCAGCTGCGCCGCCCGGGCGCCGCGCTTCAGGAGGCCCTGGCGATCGACATGCCGCACATCGACATGGCTCGCCCGGCCGAGGCCGTCCATCACTGCCCGCATTGCCCCATCGACTCTAGCTTGGTTCTTGCATCCAAGCTGCCACGGGGCCGGACGGCGCTCAACCGAAAAATTTAAACCCTGGTAAACGCGCGTGCCGCACTTTGGTTCCAATTCGACACGCAGATTTTTCGAGTGATTCGGCGTCTCACCGGTTGGCGGTGACGGTCGGGGCGGTGGCGCCGCCGAGCGAGACCCAGGCGGTCGCGTCCTGCGATTCGCGCTTGATGAAGGTGTAGCCGGTCTTGTGCCAGGGCAGCACGGCGCTGGTCTTGTTGTCGAGGACCAGATCGCCGCGGTCGGTGCGCAGCATCAGCACGGCGTGGCCCTCGCCCTTCTCGTCGATCACCACCGTCATCCGCATCGCCCGGCGCGGCAGGCCGGCCTGGGCCAGCAGCTTGCGCTTGAGGAGCTGGAAGTCCTCGCAATCGCCCGAGCCGTCCTCGGCGAGGTCCCAGCGGTCCGGCACGCCCCAGTGCTCCTGGTCGGTGACGGCGCGCAGGCTGGTATTCACCTGGCGGTTGATGCCGGTGACCGTGTGCCACAGCCGCGGGGTCAGCGTGACCTGCGCCGGCTCGCCCGGATCCACCGCGCATTCCGAGGCGTAGCGCGCGCAGAACTCGACCCAGCCGACGATCGGCCGGGCATGGCCGAGATCCGGGGCGCCGGCGCTCGGCATCGGCAGGGCGGCGAGGGTCTGGGCCGCCGCCCCGTCGCCCTGGGCCGACACGAGTGCCGCCGAGAGCATGCCTGCGCCGACCAGAACCCGCTTCACCCGCTGTCCGAAACCCGTGGTCATCTGCGCCTTCCCCTTCGTTACGAAGGAGAATGGCCCTCGACCTGCTCGGCCGCGCTGAAATGGATCCGCGCAATTTTATCGATCGGCCCGCCCGAGGACCGGCCCCGCGAACACGCCCAAGACCTCGCTCAACTGATCCGGCGAAAGCCGCGTGACGCGTTAACGGGTCGAAGACCTTAACCGGACGTTCCGGGCTGGATCGGCGCCTGGTAGGACAGGCCCATATCCCACGGGAAATAGATCCAGGTGTCCTGGCTCACCTCGGTCACGAAGGTGTCGATCAGCGGCCGGCCGGCGGGCTTGGCGTAGACCGTGGCGAAATGGGCCTCCGGCAGCATGGCGCGCACCACCTGGGCGGTCTTGCCGGTATCGGTCAGGTCGTCGAGGACCAGCACGCCACGGCCCTGGCCGTCGCCGATGGCCCGGATGCTCGGGGCCACGTCCTTCAGCACCTGGAGGGAGCCCTGCTCCTGGTAATCGTGGTAGCTCGCCACGCACACGGTCTCGATCAGCCGGATGCCGAGCTCGCGCGCCACGATCGCGGCCGGCACCAGGCCGCCGCGGGTGATGCACACGATGGCCTCGAACGGGCCGGCGCCGGCGAGCCGCCAGGCCAGCGCCCGGGCGTCGCGGTGGAACTGGTCCCAGGAGACCGGGAAAGCCTTGTCGCTCGGAGCAGCCATGGTGATTCAGGTCCGTTCGGCTTGCAGGCGCGCCAGAAGCGCCTCGATCTCGGTGCGCGCCGCGGCCATGGCCTCCGGCTCGCGTCCGCGCACCACGATCTGGTTGCGGAAACCCGCCGGCGTCATCGACGGGTAGGAGCCGATCGAGACGCCGGGATGCGCCTTGGCGATGGCCGCCAGGCCTTCCGCATAGCCGCCCTCCGGCAGGTTGCCGGCCTCGATCGTCTCGGCATTCACCCGCGCCCCGGTCTTGAGCCGCGGGGCGACCGCATCGAGCATCGCCTGCATGATCGACGGCACGCCCGCCATCACGATCACGTTCTCGATCATGAAGCCCGGCGCCTTCGAGATCGGGTTCTCGATCAGCTCGGCGCCGAACGGGATGCGGGCCATGCGCAGGCGGGCCTCGTTCAGGTCCTCCGGCTTGATCCGCTCGAGCAGCATCGCC
Source organism: Methylobacterium tarhaniae (assembly GCF_001043955.1). GTDB lineage: Bacteria > Pseudomonadota > Alphaproteobacteria > Rhizobiales > Beijerinckiaceae > Methylobacterium > Methylobacterium tarhaniae. Next base: position 20,876 of record NZ_LABZ01000122.1, read on the forward strand.
TTCGCCCGCGGATCGACGTCGATCCCGACGCCGAGGGCGTCCGCGACGCAATCGGCCGTGATGTCGTCGTGGGTCGGCCCGATCCCGCCCGTGGTGAACAGGTAGGTGTAGCGGCCTCGCAGGGCGTTCACCGCCGCCACGATCTCCTCGGCCACGTCCGGCACCACCCGCACCTCGCGCAGGTCGATGCCCGAATTGGTCAGGTACTCGGCGATGTAGCCGATGTTCTTGTCCTTGGTGCGTCCGGACAGGATCTCGTCGCCGATGACCAGGATGGCGGCCGTGACCGGGGCAGGGCTGGCGTCAGGCATCTGGGTGGTTCTCTTGGCTGCCGCCGCAGCGGCGGCATGGTTGACGCCCGCCTTATCGCGGCGCTCCCCGGGGCTCAAGCGTGACACCTCGGCGGCTCCCGGGTAAGCGCCGGGAATGCCCATCACGATCGCTTTCCCATGCGCTTCCCGGGTCCGCTGACCGAGGGGCGGCTGGTGCGCCGCTACAAGCGCTTCCTCGCCGATATCGAGCTCGCCGACGGTGCCCTCGTCACCGCGCATTGCGCCAATCCGGGGGCGATGCTGGGGCTCGTCGAGCCCGGCCGGCCGGTGCTGCTCTCGGCCTCCACCAACCCGGCCCGCAAGCTCGCCTGGTCGTGGGAGCTGGTCGAGGCGGACCTGCCCGGCGGGCCGCAATGGGTCGGCATCAACACCGCCCGGCCGAACGCCCTGGTGGCGGAGGCCTTTCACGAAGGCCGCCTTCCGCCGCTCGCCGCCGCCACCTCCTGGCGGGCGGAGGTGCCCTACGGCCGTGCGAGCCGCGTCGATTTCCTGGCCGGCGACGCGGCCGGCCCGATCCATGTCGAGGTGAAGAACTGCCACCTGATGCGCCGCCCCGGCCTCGCCGAGTTCCCGGACTGCGTCGCCGCCCGCAGCGCCCGCCACATGGACGAGCTCGCGGAGGTGGTGCGCCTGGGCGGCCGCGCCCTGGTGATCTGGGTGGTGCAGATGCGGGCCGCGCGTTTCGCGGTCGCGGGCGACCTCGACCCGGGCTTTGCCGCCGCGTTCCGGCGCGCCCGGGCGGCGGGGGTCGCCGCCCACGCCTTCGCGTGCCGGATCGATCGAAGCGAGGTGACGATCGGGACGGAGATCCCGATCGTCGAATGAGACGTCACCAGCGCCCGGGCCCGGGCTCGTCCTCCCAGTGCCGGCGGCGGTGCCAGGGCGGCGGGCCGCCCCAGCGCGGGCCGTCGCGGTAGCCGCCGTCGCGATAGCCGGGGCCGTCGTCGCACACCCGCACCCGGCGCACCACCTCGTCGCCGTCGGCGTCGATGCGGCGCTTGACGAAGGTCCGGCAGGATTCGGGGCCCTGCGCGAAGCGCGGCGGGGGCGGCGGCGCAGGGCGCCAGTCGCCCCGTCTCTCGAAGCGGGGCGGATCCTCATCGAAATCGGCGGCGGCGACCGGGCCCGCGAGGGCGAGAAGCGCCAGGGCACCGAGGGCGAGGCGGGTTGTCGAGCGCGAGGGACGCGCGGTCATGGCGGGCGAATCCTGGCAGTTGGAACCGTCGTGGCCAGCCTTCGGCCGGCACGACGGAGGCGGTGATGACCGCCGGCATGACAGCATCCTCGCGCCCCGGCGTTGAACCGCGGCTGAAGCCGCCGTTGTCGGGCAGACAGGAAGGGCGTGTGCCGCCCGCCTTCTCGTGGCTGAGGGAGGCCCGCGCCGACCAGGTTCCGGAGGTCTGTCCGGCCGGCCTGTCGACCGCATCAGCGGGGGCGGCAGATGACGACGGCTGGACGTGGCGGAAGGAAAGGCAAGATCCGGTCGTGTGATATCGCAGCACCGTCGCGCCGACTCGTTCGAAGGTTCCGGCTAAGCCCGAATGGATCTGCGCTGGAGGCGTCAGGCGCTGTGCGCCGGGTGCCTCGACCTCGGCATGTCGATCGCAAAGCGCCGGCACGATTGCTGATCCGGGCCGTACCCTCGCCTATGGTAAGCTCCGATTAGGTGTTCCGAGGCATCATGGCGGCGCCGGGGAGGACGTCGATCGTGAGCATCAAGAAACTTCTGTTCTTCTCCATCGTCGCGATCGGCGTGATCGCGTGTGGTCTGGCCGCCACCATGGCATTTCTCCATCGGTCCCGAACCGCGGAGATCGATCGCAGCGTCATCCGCCTCGACGTCGTGCGGGCCCTCGCGGCGATCCCCCAGGCGGTCAACATGGAGCGCGGCCTGTGGAGCTTGCTGCTCACGACGGCGTCGCTCGACGAGGCGGCGCGGCATTCCGGGCTCGCCGACCTGCGGCGCCGGTCCGACGAGGCCGTGGCGGCGCTCCGCCGGGCGGTCGATGCTGCCGCGATCCTGCCGGAGGCCGGCGCCCTCCAGGCGACGGCCAAGGAGATCGAGACCGGCTACGGTGCGGCCCGTGACCTGGCGCAGTCCCGGCTCGCCCTGCCGCCGGGACAGCGCGGCGATGCCGAGAGCGCCCTCGCCAAGGTGATGGCGGGGATCAACGACGCTGCCGCTGCGCCCGTCTCCGGCCTGACCCGCGAACTCGCGGCGGCGGACGGCAAGGCCCATCGCTGGGTCCTGATCGCCGGGACGGCCGGTGACCTGCGCGACATCGGCGGCCGGCAGGCCGGCTTCCTCCAGACCCTGATCGCTCCCCGCAAGCCGGTGACGCCCGAGCAGCGGATCGCGTTCTGGACGGCTCAGGGCCGCGTCGACCAGCTGCTCGCCGGCCTCGAGAGGACGACGGCCGATCCCACCGCCGGCGAGGCGGTCGCGGCGGCGATGGAGGGCCTGCGCCGCGGCTACGTCCAGACTTTCGCCGAGCTGAAGAAGGAGCTCGTCCCGCATTTCGACACCGGGGCCTTCCCGCTCGACGGCAATGCCTACCGCGAGCGGGCGGTCCCGATGTGGCCGTCGGTCCTGCGCCTGCGCGACACGGCCTTCGGCCGGGCATCCGCCATCCTGGCCGAGCGTCGCGCCGAGGCGCAGGAGGGCCTGGTCCTGTCGCTGGCCGCCCTCGCCGCCACGGTCGCGACCGGCATCGGCGTGCTGGTCCTCGCGGTCGTGCGGGTGATCCGGCCGCTGACCGGCATGACTCAGGCGATCGGCCGCGTGGCCAGGGGCGATCTGGAGGCCGAGATTCCCGGCACCGGGCGCCGGGATGAGATCGGCGCGATGGCGAGCGCCGTCGGCGTGTTCAAGGAGAGCCTGATCCGGAACCGGGCGCTGGAAGCGGAAGCCTCCGCCGCGCGGGCCGGCGATGCGTCGCGGCGCCGGGACGACCTGCACCGGGTCGCCGACCAGTTCGAGGGCGCGGTGAGCGAAGTCGTCGGCCACGTATCGCAGGCGGCGAGCGAGATGCAGGCCAACGCCCAGGTCATGGCGACCGCCGCCACGCGGGCGGCCGATCGCAGCCAGGCGGTCGCGGTGACCGCCGGACAGACCGCCGCCAACGTGCACACCGTCGCGGCGGCGGCCGAGGAGCTCGGCTCTTCGATCGCCGAGATCAGCCGGCAGGTGGACGGCTCGGCCGATCTCGTGCGGGTCGCCGCCGCCGAGGCGGCGCAGACGGTCCTGCTCGTGCAGGATCTCAGCGGCGCGGCGGCCCGGGTCGGCGACGTGGTGGCGCTGATCTCCTCGATCGCCAGCCAGACCAACCTGCTGGCCCTCAATGCCACCATCGAGGCGGCCCGGGCCGGCCCGGCCGGGCGCGGCTTCGCGGTCGTCGCCGCCGAGGTCAAGGAGCTGGCCGGGCAGACCGCCAAGGCCACCGACGAGATCACGAGCCAGATCTCGGCGATCCAGGCCTCGACCGGGCGGGCCGTGGGCGCCATCGACGGCATCACCGCGCGGATCGAGCAGATCAGCGGGGTGGCGACCGCGATCGCAGCGTCCGTGCAGCAGCAGGGCGCCGCGACTCACGAGATCGTCCGCAACGTCGCCGAGGCCGCCGCCGGAACGGGCGACGTCACCAGCACCATCGGCACGGTCGCCCGGATCTCGGAGGAGACCGGTGCCGCCGCCGCCGAGGTGCTGGCCTCGTCCTCGGCGATGTCGCGGCGGACCGAGCAGCTGACCGGCGAGGTCGCCCGCTTCCTGGCCACGATCCGGGCGGCCTGACGGTCCGGGGCCCGCGGCTTCACCGCGTCGCCGCCACCACGATCCGCGTCCGGCTGATGAAGGCGCGCGGGTCGGCACCCTGGTGGCCGTAGAGGTCGCGGGTCACGGTCACGGTCTTCGCCGCCAGCACCTTGCGGCACTCCTCCTTGACGAAGGTCTCGCCGAGCGGCGTCTCGTCGCCGGCGGGCTTGCCCTCGGCGCAGGTCCAGCCGTCCTCGCCCCAGTGGCCGCGGGCCTGGATGCCGAGGAGATGGCCTTTCTTGCGCAGGTAGAGCGGCACCGCGTCGTCGGTCTCGATCACCAGCCCGGCGACCCGGGCGTCGTCGCCGACGAGCAGCGTCAGGCGCGCCGGGTGGCCGGCGACCCGGGTGCCGTTGCGGGTGGTGTCGTCGGCATAGGAGAAGCCGATCGCGTGCCGGCCCGCCGCATCGGCCGGGCAGGCTCGCCAGTCGCCCCAGGCCGCCAGCGTGCGGGGCGGGCCTTCCCGGCAGGCGAGGTCGCCGTAGCCGGTGGGCGAGATCTCCGAGACCGGCATCCCGACCCGCAGGTCGCGCAGGTCCGCGCTCTCGGGGCCGGCCGCGAGCGCCGGGCCGGCGCAGAGGAGCGCGACGAGCGTCGCCCGCTCAATGCGAGGCCGTCGGCGCATCGGAGCCCTCCTTCTTGCGGTAGATGTCGCAGGCCCGGGAGGTCGCGCCGAAGAAGGCCGTGCATTCCTCCAGATTCGGCTCGCCCTTGCCCTTGAGTTGGGTGACGACGTAGTTCGCGACCGCGTCGATCTCCGGGGCGCGCAGGAACACCGCCGTCTCCGGCGGCATGTTGCCGCCCATATCGGCCTTCAGCGAGTCGTAGCACTTCACCGTGTCGAAGGCGCCGCGCAGGTGGTAGGGCATGCCCGTGCCCGGACGGCCGCAGCGCACCACCTCGGCGACCTGCTCCTTGTCGAGCTGCGTCTTGCGCAGGGACAGGGCCTCGCCGCCATAGCCGCCCCCGCCGCCGCCATGCCACTTGTGGCAGCCGGAGCAGGCCTTCTTGAACACACCGAGTTCGCCCTCGCCCCCGGCGCTCCGGGCGCCTTGCGCCCAGGCCGCGCTCGAGGCGAGCACGAGGCCGGCGAGCAACGCCGGCAACACCATGTTCCGCATCCGCTTGCACCTCGTGAGCGGCGGGGCGCTCTCCTGCGCCCCGCCCGAAACACCATCCGATCAGAGCGCGAAGACGTAGAGCATCGAGCCGGTCTGGATGTTCTTCAGCTCCGGGGTCGAATCGATGAACCACTTGTCCCAGGCGCCGCCGAGGCCGACCAGGATCGCGACGTATTGCTTGCCGTCGACCGTGAAGGTCATCGGGGGGGCGTTGACGCCGCCGCCGGTGCGGAACTCCCACAGCTTCTCGAGGCTCTTGGCGTCCATCGCCATCACGCCGCCGGACGGCTCGCCGGTGAAGACGAGATCGGGCGTCGCCAGCATGCCGCCGAGCAGCGGGAACTGGGTCTCGTGCTTGCCGGCGACCTTGCCGGTCTTCACGTCGATCGCCGTCACGCTGCCGGTGATCCGGAACGGCTGGCTCGGCCCGCCGCCGGTGAAGAACTCCCGCGGCTTGAGGTTGGCCTGCGTCATCGCCTCGTGGGTGACGCGGTTGCAGCTCTCGATGACCGGAATGTACCAGTATTGCAGGTTCGGGTTGTAGGCGGTCGGCGGCCAGTTCTTGCCGCCCATGTTGCCGGGGCAGAAATCGGCGTTCTTGTTCTCGGCGCTCGGCGTCGCCGCCGGGTTGTAGCGCTGCACGTCCTTGTTCGGGTCGTACTCGAACGGCTTGCCGGTATCGGGGTTGATGCCCCTGGTCCAGGTCACCTTCTTGACGAACGGCGTCGCCCAGACGAACTGGCCGTTGGTGCGGTCGACGGCGTAGGCGAAGCCGTTGCGGTCGGCCTCGATCGCGAGCTTGCGCCCGCCGACGTCGACCAGCAGGTTCTCCGACACGCTGTCATAATCGTAGGGGTCGTTCGGCGTGTGCTGGAAGTGCCACTTGATCTTGCCGGTCGTGGCGTCGAGCGCCAGCGTCGAGTCGGTGTAGAGGTTGTCGCCGGGGCGGTAGGCGTTGTCCCAGTCCGGGCCCGGATTGCCGACGCCCCACACGATCGTGTCGGTATCGGGATCGTAGGTGCCGGTGACCCAGGTCGAGCCGCCGCCGCTGACGGCCGCGTTGTTCGGGCCCTTCCAGGTCTCGTAGCCCGGCTCGCCCTTGCCCGGGATGGTGTGGGTGCGCCACACCTCCTTCTCGGTCTTCAGGTCGGTGGCGGCGATCCAGCCGCGGATGCCGTACTCGGCGCCGCCGACCCCTGAGATCGCCATCCCCTTCACGATGAGCGGCGCGCCCGTGATCGTCTCGCCCTTGTCCGGGTCGGCGACCTGACGCTGCCACGCGACCTGGCCGTTCTCCTTGTTGGTGGCGATCAGGCGCCCGTCGAGGGTGTGGCTGACCACGAGGTCGCCCCAGAGCGCCACGCCGCGGTTGTTGACGCCGCAGCAGGCGACCGCACCGGCCCATTCGCGGTCGGTCTTGGGGTCCATCTTCCAGATGAGCTTGCCCTCGCCGCCGCGCGTGTCGATCTTGTAGACCGAGCCCCACCCGTCGGTGACGTACATCATGCCGTTCTCGACGATCGGCGTGCCCTCGAGCCCGCCATGGCTCCAGATGCCGCCGCCCTCGATGCCGCCGAGATGCATCGTCCAGGCGACCTTGAGATTCTTGACGTTGCCCTTGTTGATCTCGTTCAGCGTCGAGTAGCGGTGCCCGGCGTAGTTCTTGTGGTGCTGGATCCAGTTGCCCTCCTCCTTGTCGGCGTTCAGCAGGCGGTCCTGCGTCACGCCGTCGGCGGCGAGAGCCGGAGCGAGGGGGAGCGTGCCGGCCGCCAGGGCGGCGAGCGAGGTCGCGGCGAGGATGCGCCGCGCGGCGCGGGACTTCGTCATGGTGTCTCCTCCAAGCCGCCGTCTTTTGGTGTGTCGCCTCGGCGCGGGCAGCCTCGCGGCCGGGCGTGTTGTTAGGAAATTAAACCTAAATCCCGGCACCCCTGTCTCCCGGGCCGGGTCGTTCACGGGCCGGCGCCTGCCTTCAAGGGCCGGCGCGGACCTCCACCGGCACCTCGAGGGAGCCGGCCTTGCGGAAGCTCGCCGCGCAGGTGAAGCGCTCGCCCGCGGCGAGCGGCTGGCGGGTCTGGAGCAGCATCACGTGCATGCCCTCCGGCGTCAGCTCGGTCTCGCCCGCGGCCTTGAGGGCGATGGACTGGACCGGGCGCTTCGAGGGCGGGCCCTCGCCGCCCTTGTCCACCGTCACCCGCTCGCTGAAATTCGCGAAGGGGCAGCGGAACCGCAGCAGGGAATCGGCCTCGGCGGCGCGGTTCAGGATCGTCATCCGCAGCGGAATGTCGGACCCGACCTTCTCGGTGGGGGCGACGGAGGCGTGCAGCACGTCGATGTCGCCGGCAAGCACCGGGACGCAACCCAGCAGCAAGGCAACGGTCGCGCTCTGTGTCCAACAGAAGAAACGCGTCATCAACGGCATGGCGTCGCCGTCTCGGCGTCAAGACGCGACATGGATGCGGACATCCATTCACCTCCCTCCAGATGAGCTTCGCCTTTTTGCGGCGAATTGCTCGTGAGGGTAGCCGGCACCGGTGCTCCGTCAAGATCCGGGAATAAGACGCTCTTAAAAATCGCCCGCGACCGATGCACTCGGCTCCTGCGTCTGCCCCCCTCCCGCGGGCGGTCCGGCCGCGCTAGCTTGGAAGGTCGTGACGTGCAGCGAGGGAGATGGGCGATGGCGAAGACCGATCCGGAAGCCCCGCCGACCCGGGGCCGCTTCGACGTCGGGGCGATCGCCGCCGCCCTGCCGGACACCGCCGCGACGATGCTGGTCGACACCTACCTGACCGACCGCCCGGCGGCGAGCGCCCGGGTCTTCCGCGTCTACCGGCCGACGCCGGCCCACTACCACGAAGGCTGCGACGAGTACCTCTACGTGCTCTCCGGCCGGGGCACGTTCTGGATCGGCGACGCCGCGGACGAGGCGGAGTTCGGCCCGGGCCAGCTCCTGTTCTTCGAGCGCGGCGTGGTCCACGCCCTGCCGCGTCTGATCGAGGAGCCGGTGGTCTTCCTATCCGTCGACACGCCCCGGCGCGCGCCGACCGACGTGATCTTCGTCGATCCGGCGACCGGCACGCCCGAGGCCTTCATGGCCCGCAACGCCCCCGGCTCCGATCCGGCTTGACCTCCGGCGCCCCTCCCGCGATGCACGGCGCAACAACAGCGGGAGGACACGGTATGACGGGTGAGAGCAAGGTCGCGTTGGTCACCGGCGCGGCGCGGGGCATCGGGCTCGCGACGGCGCGGCTGTTCCTCGACGAGGGCTGGCGCGTCGCGCTCCTCGACATCGACGGCGAGGCGCAGGCGAGGGCCGCCGCGGAGCTCGGCCGGCCCGACCAGACCCTGGCGCTGACCGCCGACGTCGCCGACCCGGGGGCGGTGGCGGCCTCGGTCGCGGCGGTCGAGGCCCGTTTCGGCCGCCTCGACGCGTTGGTCAACAATGCCGGCACCGCGGTGTTCAAGCCGCTCCTCGACACGACGCATGCCGAATGGGCCCGGGTGCTCGCGGTCAACCTCACCGGCCCGTTCCTGTGCGTGCAGGCGGCGGCCCCCGTGATGGCGCGGGGCGGCGGCGGCGCGGTCGTCAACATCACGTCGATCTCGGGCCAGCGCGCCTCGACCCTGCGGGTCGCCTACGGCACCAGCAAGGCCGCGCTCAAGCACCTGACGAAGCAGCAGGCGGTGGAGCTCGCCCATCTGGGCATCCGGGTGAATGCCGTCGCGCCGGGCCCGGTGGACACCGCCATGGCCAAGCAGGTCCACAGCCCGGCGATCCGCGCCGATTACCACGACGCCGTGCCGCTCAACCGCTACGGCCTCGAGCGCGAGATCGCCGACGCCATCGTGTACCTGTGCGGTCCGCGGTCGAGCTACGTCACCGGCCAGACCCTGGCGGTGGATGGCGGGTTCGATGCGGCCGGCATCGGCCTGCCGACCCTCCGGCGGGACCTCGCGGCGCGGTGAGCCGGGCGGCCAGTTCGCCCGTCACCCCTTCTGCGGCCGCAGCACCCCGTCGCTGGTCTTCGGATCCGGCATCGGCGCTGTCGGCCGCACGGTGCCGGTCGCGTCCGGGTCGCCGGGCCGGACGCGCTCGGGCAGGGTCTCGTGCGGCGGCGGCATGTTCGGGGTCTGCTCGCGGCTGCGCTGCGGGCTGTCGATCAGCGGCTTGTCGGTCACCTGTGCCAGAACCGGCGTGGCGGCCAGGACGGCGAGCAGGATGAGACGGCTGGTGCCCCGGGTCATCGGGCTCTCCTCCGAAAGATGGCGGATGATCTTCCGAAGAAATCGCCTAGCGCCGAATCCGGTTCCCGACCCGGTCAGCGCAGGGCGAGCATGCCCAGGACCGCGTCGCCGACCATCCGCTTGTGGCGCAAGCGCAGTTCCGGCGCATCGAGATCGACGGAGAAGATCGCCCCGAAGGTGTGGCGGTTCGAGACCCGGAAGAAGCAGAGCGCGCTGATCATCAGGTGCACGTCGAGGGGATCGACGTCGGTCCGGAAGGTGCCCTCGCGCTGGCCGCGGGCGATGATGTCGGTGATGGTCTGGATCACCCCGAGGTTGAGCCCGCGGATCGTCTCCGAGGCCGACAGGTGCTCGCCCCGGTGGATGTTCTCGATGGCGACGAGGCGGATGAAGTCCGGATGGGCCTCGTCGTACTCGAAGGTGAACTCGACGAGGCGGCGGATCGCCTCGGCGGGCGCGAGATTGCCGAGGTCGAGATCGGCCTCGACCTGGCGGATGTCGGCGTAGGCTTTCTCCAGCACCGCGAGGTACAGGCCCTCCTTGCTGCCGAAGTAGTAGTAGATCATCCGCTTCGAGGTGCGGGTGCGCTCCGCGATGGCGTCGACCCGGGCGCCGCTGAGGCCGAAGCTGGCGAACTCCTCGGTCGCGACGGCCAGGATGTCGGCCCGCGTCCGCTCGGGATCCTTGGTGCGGGAAGAGGCGCGGGGCGTGACGGCGTCCATGATCTAACGGCTGCGGGCGGCGGGATGGCGTCTGCTCTACCATCCCGGCCGCCCCGGCGCATCGGCCGCTCAGGACATGTCTTCCCCCAACACCTCACGGGCCCAGCGGAAGGCGCCGTTCGCCGCCGGCACGCCGGCATAGATCGCGGTCTGGATCAGCAGCGCCTGCAGCTCGGACGGGGTGACGCCGTTGCGCAGGGCCGGGCGGACATGGAGCTTGAACTCCTCCTCGCGGCCGAGCGCCACCATCATGGCCAGCGTCACGAAGGAGCGGGTCTTCCACGGGATGCGCGGGTCGCCCCAGACCTCGCCCCAGGCGGTGCGGGTGATGAAGTCCTGCCACGGCCCGGCGAAGTCGCCGGCCGCCGCGAGCGAGCGCTCGACATGGGCCTCGCCGAGCACGCTCTTGCGGTTGGTGAGACCGGTCTCGAACGCCACCGCGCCGGTGGCCGCCTCGGGCGTCTCCCGATGCCGGTCGAGGAAGCCGAGGAGGTGGGCCGCGGTCGCCGCCGGCTGCTCGACGGAGAGGAGGTGGGCGGCCTTCGGCAGGATCACCAGCTCGGCCTGGGGGATGCCGTCGCAGATCTCCTGCGCCATGGCCGGCGGCGTCGCCGGGTCGTCGCGGCCGGCGATGACCAGGGTCGGGGCGGTGATCCGGCCGAGCACCGGGCGCAGGTCCATGCGGCCGATGGCGTTGCAGCAGACGGCGTAGCCGGCGGCGTCCGTGCCGACGAACTGCTCGCGCACCGGCGCCACCGCGTCGGGGGAGGAGGCCGGGAAGTCGGGCGTGAACCAGCGGGTCATCGTCGCCTCGACGATCGCCGCCGTGCCCTTCTCGCGCACCAGCTCGGCGCGCTCGTTCCACGACGCCTCGCTCGGCATGAAGGCGGCGGTGGCCATCAGGGTCAGGCTGACGACCCGGTCGGGGTGGCGGCTCGCCGCCGCCTGGCCGGTCATGCCGCCGAGCGACAGGCCGACCACGTGGGCGCGGGGGATGCTCAGCGCGTCGAGCAGGCCGATCAGGTCCTCGGCCAGGTCCTCGACCTCGATGCGCTGGTCGCGCACCTGCGAGGCGCCGTGGCCGCGGGTGTCGTAGCGCAGCACGCGGTAGCGGCCGCGCAAGGCAGGCACCAGCGGGTCCCACATCGCCAGCGAGGTGCCGAGCGAGTTGGAGAACACCACCACCGGCGCGCCGCTCGGGCCGGACAGCTCGTAGTTCAGAAGGGTACCGTTGGCCTCGATCTGGGGCATGGGATCCTCGGTCGGCGGGAGGGGCGTCAGATGGCGTGCAGGAAGGCGGCGAGGCGCGAGACTTCCGCCAGCGCCCGGTCGGCGGTGCGGGCCCCGGCGCGGATGGCGGGGCCGAGATCGAAGGCGGCATCGAAATCGGCGCTCGCCGCCTCGGGCCTTGCGCGCAACACCTCCTGGAGCGAGCCCTGCCCGTCGCGGACGGCGCCCGCGGCTTCCTCCACCAGGGCGTGGGCGGCCTTGGCGCCCAGCACCGGGCTCAGCCGGCTCGCGGCGGCATCGGCGAAGAGCAGGCCCTGCGTCACGTCGATGTTGCGGCGCATCCGCTCCGGGTCGGGCACCAGCCCCTGCGCGAGGCCGCGCGCCTCGCGGAGTGCGCCGGAGGCGAGGCCGAACAGGGTCGGCAGGGCGTGCCACTCGGCGTGCCAGGCGCCGGCCGGGCGCTCGTGCGCCGCCGCCATCCCGTCGAGGAGGGTCAGGCTCGTGCCCTTGGCGGCGCCGAAGGCGGAGAGGATCACCGTCGAGGAGACCGGGTTGCGCTTGTGCGGCATCGCCGAGGAGCCGCCGCGGCCCGGCACGTAGGGCTCGGCCACTTCCCCGACCTCGGTGGTGGCGAGGTGGGCGACGTCGGTGGCGAACTTGGCGAGCGCGCCCATCAGCAGGGCGAGCCACGAGCCGGTCTCGGCGATGCGGGCGCGCCGCGTGTGCCAGGGCGCGAGGTCCGGATGGAGGCCCAGCGCCTCGGCGAAGCCGTCTCCCACCGCCTCCGCCTTCTCGCCGAGCCCGCCGAGCGTGCCGACCGGGCCGCCGAGGGAGGCCGTCAGCACCCGGTCGCGCAAGGCGGGCAGCAGGGCCGCCACCTCGGCGATGCCGAGCGCCCAGATCGCCGCCTTGAAGCCGAAGGTGACGGGCGCCGCGTGCTGGCCGTAGGTGCGCCCGACGCAGGGAGTCTCGCGGTGCTGGCGGGCGAGTCCCGACAGCCCGTCGAGGATCGCCCGCAGGTCGGCCGCCACGAGGTCGAGGGCGTCGCGGACCTGGAGCACCAGGGCGGTGTCGGCGATGTCCTGGGTGGTGGTGGCCTTGTGGAAGGCGGGCTCCAGCTCAGGCGGCAGCGCCCCCTGCACCGCCTTCACGAACGGGATCACCGGCACGCCCGAGACGGCGGTGCGCCGGCCCAGAGCCGCCGGATCGAGCGCCTTCGGGGCGATCGCTTCGATGGCGACGCTAAGGGAGGCCGGCACCAGGCCGGCCTCCGCCTGCGCCCGCGCCAGGGCCGCCTCGGCCCGCAGCATCGCCGCGACCCGGGCCTCGTCGGCGAAGACGGCGCGCATCGCGTCCGTGGCGAAGAGGGGCCCGAGCAGGGCGGAGTCGAGGGCCGAGAGCGTCATCGGATCAGGCCGCTGGCTTCAGGTGCAAGGGCTTCAGGTGGAGGAGGGCGCGGGCCTCCGCCGGGGTCGCGACCTTGCGGTTGTGGCGGGTCACCATCTCGGCCGCCAGGGACACCAGCTCGGCATTGCTCGCCGCCAGGCGGTCCTTGGTCACCCGGATGTTGTCCTCGAGGCCGGTGCGGACCGCGTCGGCGCCGCGGGCGAGCGCCCAGCCCATGACGCGGGCCTGCTCGCGGCCGATGCCGGCGGCGGTCCAGGTCGCGCCCGGGATCACCCGGCGGGTCTCGGCGAGCAGGATGTCGAGCAGGTGCTCGTCGGCCGGCATCGCGTTCTTCACGCCCATCACGAACTGCACGTGCGGGTGGGCGTCCATCAGCCCCTCCTCGATCAGCCTCTTGGCGCCGTGGATGTGCGACAGGTCGAAGATCTCGATCTCGGGCCGGATGCCGTTCTTGTGCATCGCGCCGGCGAGGTCGTTCACCAGGGTGGCGTGGTTCTCGTAGACGATGCTCGGGAAGTTGACCGAGCCGGTCGAGAGCGAGGCCATGTCGGGCCGGTGCACCAGCGAGAGGCCGCGCGCGCTCGGGTCGCGGCCGCGGCCGCCGGTCGAGAACTGCACGATCATGCCGGGGCAGTGCTTGCGCACGCCCTCCTGCACCGCCGCGAACTTGTCCGGGTCGGACGAGGGCGACTCGTCGTCGTTGCGGACGTGGATGTGCACGAGGGTGGCGCCGGCTTCAAAAGCCTGGTGGGTGGATTCGATCTGCTCCGCGACGGTGGTGGGCACTGCCGGGTTGTCCTTCTTGCGCGGGACGGAGCCGGTGATCGCGACCGCGATGACGACGGGGTTCATGGGGGTCTCCTGGGTTTTCCTCTGCTCTGCCGCCTCGACGAGGCGTGAGAGCGCAGCTGAGTGATGGTCGTCCTCTCCTTCCCACCCGCACCTCAGGATGAGGTCGTGGGTGGGATGAGGCGTCGTGTGTCAGGCGGGTGAGGCGAACCTCACACGTCGAAGAACACGGTCTCGTTCGGCCCCTGCAAATAGATGTCGAAGACGTAGACCGCCTTCCCATCGCGCTCCTCACGCTTCGCCAGGAGGCTGTCGCGCAACGGCCCGCGCTCGACGAGGTTCAGCACCGGATCGTTGGCATTGGCCTCGGCCTCGTCGGCGAAGTAGAGCCGGGTCTGCAGGCCGATATTGATGCCGCGGGCGGCGATCCAGAGGTTGATGTGCGGCGCCATCGCGCGGTGACCTTTCCGGCCGTCGACGGGGCCGGGCTTCACCGTCTCGAAGAACCAGACACCGGTATCGAAGTCCGAGCCGGTGCGGCCCCAACCCCGGAAGGTCTCGTCGAGGGGCTTGCCCTCCTGGCGGTCGGCCGGGTGGTTGTAGCGGCCGGCGGCGTTGGCCTGCCAGATCTCGAGGAAGGCGTCGCGGACCAGCGAGCCGGCGCCGTCGAACACCCGGCCCTCGATCCGGATGCGCTCGCCCTGGGTCTCGGGGCCGGTCAGCACGTTCGAGAAGTTGTTCTCGAAGATGTCGAACCCGGCCTGGTGCGGGATCAGCCCGATATGGACGTAGGGACCCGCGGTCTGCGACGGGGTCTCCTGCAGGCGGGTGGGAAGCGGCTGGACCATCGTCTCAGTTCCCCTGGAGCTTGTTCTCGAACAGCGTCTGCTGGCGGCCCCGCAGCACGATGTCGAACTTGTAGGCGAGCATGTCGAGCGGCACCGCGGCGCCGAGGTCGAGGGGAGCGATCAGCCGCTCGGCGGCCGAGCGGTCGGGGATGCCGAGCACCATCGGGTCGCGCCAGATCAGCGGGTCGCCTTCGAAGTACATCTGGGTGATGAGGCGCTGGGCGAAGCCGGAGCCGAACACCGAGAAGTGGATATGCGCCGGGCGCCAGGAATTGAGGTTGTTGCGCCAGGGATAGGGCCCGGGCTTGATCGTGCGGAAATAGTAGAAGCCGTGCTCGTCGGTGATCGTCCGGCCGCAGCCGCCGAAATTCGGGTCGATCGGCGCGAGGTAGCGGTCGTTGCGGTGGCGGTAGCGCCCGCCCGCATTGGCCTGCCAGAACTCGACCAGGGTGTGGGGGATGCCGCGGCCGTTCTCGTCGCGGACATGGCCGTGGACGAAGATCCGCTCGCCGATCGGCTCGCCCTCGCGGGCGTAGTTGAGGATCAGGTCGTTGTCGAGCGGGCCGAGTTCCGAGTGGCCGAAGGCCGGGCCGGTCACCTCCGACAGGGAGGATTGCAGCGACAGCATCGCCCGGCGCGGCGAGCGCAGCACGCTGGTCTTGTAGTCCGGCGTGAAGGCCGGCGGGTGGATCGAGCGGTCCCTCTGCAGGAACTCGCTGTCGACTTGGCTCATCGTCTCCTCCTCATGATGTCCGGCGCCGAGCCTCGCGAGGCCGCGCGCGGAGGGCGGTCGTGTCGGTTGTCAGTGGCTCAAGGCCTCGCTCTTCGCCGCCACCGGATCGGTAGCAGCTTCCGGGTAGGCGAGCCATTTGATCAGGAGCGCTGCCGCGGAGATCAGGGCCGCCGCGGCGACGATCGTGAAGATGCTGGAAAAGCTCAGCTCGCGGCGCGACAGTTCGCCGACCAGGAACGATCCGGCGATGCCGCCGAAACGGCCGAGGCCGAGCATCCAGGCGACGCCGGTGGCCCGCCCGCTGGTCGGATAGAAGGCGGCGGCGAGCGCCGGCAGCGAGGACTGGGCCGTGTTCATCAGCGTGCCGGCGACCAGCACCACGACCGGCAGCACCGCGACCGCTCCGGTGGTGCGGCCGATGGCGTAGACCGCTCCCGCCGTCAGGGCGAAGCAGACCGCGATGACGAGGTTGCCGTTGAGCCGGTCCATCAGCCAGCCGGAGAAGATCGCCCCGAGGCCGCCGAGGGGAAACAGGGCGGTGATCAGCGCCGCGGTTCCGGGCGTGAGGCCGGCGTCGCGGAAGAGGATCGGCATCCAGTTGATCAGGGCGTAGAAGATCACCAGGCCCATGAAGTAGGCGATCCACAGCATCGCCGAGCCGACGAGATAGCGGCGCGACAGCACCACGCCGATGCTGCCGGTCCGGCCCTGCGGGGCCGGTGCGCTCTCGCGCAGGGTGAAGGCGGTCGCCGCGGAGGCCGAGGCCGAGATCCGGCCGAGCACGGCGCGGATGCGCTCCACCGCGGCGCCCTTGGCCACCATGTGCCGGACCGATTCCGGCAGCAGCCAGACCAGCAGCACGACGAGGACGAGCGGCACGACCCCGCCGAGGACCAGCACGCTGCGCCAGCCGAGATGCGGCACCATCCAGGCGGCCAGGAAGCCCCCGAACGCCGCCCCGAGGGGGAAGCCGCAGAACATGGCGTTGGTGAGCGTGGCGCGACGTCCTTCGGGGCAGTACTCGCTCATCAGGGTGACGGCGTTCGGCATCGCGGCCCCGAGCCCGAGCCCGGTGGCGAAGCGCCAGGCCACGAGCTGGGTCAGGTCGCCCGAGAAGGCGGAGGCGAGGCAGGCGGCGCCGAAGACCAGCACCGAGACCACGAGCACGGCCTTCCGCCCGAAGCGGTCGGCGAGGGGACCGGCCGACAGCGCGCCGAAGGCGAGGCCGAACAGGGCCGCGCTCAGCACCGGCGCCAGGGCCGGACGCGCGATCCCCCATTCGGTGATCAGCGACGGTGCGATATAGCCGATCGCCGCCGTGTCGAACCCGTCCAGAAGGACGATGAAGAAGCAGAGTGCGAAGATCGTCCACTGAAATGCAGAGAACGGATGTTCATTGATAAAGGATTGAACATCGACGTTGTGGGGCCGTGACACCGTCATTCCTCCCGAAGGGTTTGTGTTTGAAGTCGATTCGGCCTTCTGCGTGCCGTTCGTGTGAAGCCTGGAGCATGGCTCGCTCAGCAGATTTCGCAAAAGTGGTCGCCGGTTCTGCGACAAAAATCTGCGACCAAACAAGAACCTGAGCGGCCGAAGCGTTGGCTTGCCACCGCAAGTCTGCTTAGGTCTGCCGCACTGGGACGGTGCCGCCGAGCGCCCCGAGATATTCGGAGAAGGCGCCGACCGAGGACAGGTCGGCGGCGGCCGCGAGCAGCTCCGGAGCGATCGCGTCCCGCTGCGACTCGGTGAGGCGCAGGCTCGGGCCGGCGACGCTGAGGTTGCCGACCGCCCGGCCGGTCTGCGGATGCACGATGTTGGCCGCCATCGCGGCGGCGCCGGGGGTGTTGGTGTCCTGCACCCAGGCATAGCCGCGGGCGCGGGCCTCGTTCACCAGGGCCATCAGCGCGGCGATCGTGCGTGGCGCGTTGGGGCCGCATTGCTCCGGGGCGCCGAGCCCCTGGCGCATCACGAGGCTCAGGGCCTCCTCGTCCGTGAGGCTGGCGAGCCAGGCGATGCCGGTGGAGGTGGTGGAGAGCCGCGCCTCGGTGCCCATGTCGCCGTCGTAGCGCAGGCCGGTGCGCGCGCCCTGCGCCTTCGCCACCCAGACCAGGCGCGGATAATCGACCACCGCGAGGCGGGCCAGCTCGCCGCTCAGATCCGCCAGCCGGTTGAGCACCGACTGGGCGACGTCGACCACGCCCGAGCGCGAGAGGTGCTTGAGGCCGAGCGTCGCGAACTTGGTGGTGAGGAGGTAACGGCCGGTCTCGGAATCCTGCACGACGTACTGGTACTCGACGAGCTCGGCCAGCAGCCGGTGGGCGCCGCTCTTCGGGATATCCAACGTCTCGGCCATGGCCTGGAGCGGCAGCCCGCGCGGATGGTTCGCGAGGAGTTCCACCAGATCCAGGACGCGCCGCAGCAGGGAGCCGGCCATGTCTCGTGCCCGTATCGCGCGCCCTCAATTCTGGAACGCAGTTCTGGATTTGAACTGAGTTCCGTTCTAAGTCAAGGCATGGTGGCGGGAGAGGGGAGGCGGGGCATGCGCGGCACGGGCCAGAGGGAGACCCTGATCGGCATCGCCCTGATGGTGAGCGCGGTGGCGGGCTTCGCCTCGATCGACGCGTCGGCGAAGTTCCTCAGCGGGACGATGAGCCCGATGCTGATCGTGGCCGTCCGCTACGTCGTCAGCTTCATGATCGTGGCGGTTTTTCTCGCCGCGCGGCGCGACATCGTCGGGCTGATGCGCACCCGCAAGCCGGGACTGCAGGTGCTGCGCTCGCTCTGCCTGGTCACGGCGACGATGTGCTCGTTCGTGGCGCTCCGCTATCTGCCGCTGGCACAGGTGACCTCGATCACCTTCGCCTCGCCCCTGGTGGTGGCGCTGATCGCGGGGCCGCTTCTCGGCGAGCGGGTCGGCTGGCGGCGGGTGGCCGCGGTGCTGGTCGGATTCTCGGGGGTGCTGGTGGTGAGCCGGCCCGGCGTCTCAGGCATGCACCCGGCGGCGCTGCTCGCCGTGGTGACCGCCCTCGTCAACGGCGTCTACATCGTGGTGACGCGGATGCTCGCCGCCCACGATCCGCCCGAGACCACGATGTTCTATACCGGCCTCGTCGGCTCGGTGCTGACCGCGCCCGTCCTGCCCTTCCTGTGGGAGACGCCGGCCGAGGCCTCGACCTGGATCGGCATCGCCTCGGTCGGCTTCTTCGGGGCGCTCGGGCACTGGCTGCTGATCCTGGCCCATCGCCGGGCGCCGGCCTCGACGCTGGCGCCCTTCGCCTATGCCCACCTGCTCTGGGCGGTGCTCCTCGGCATCCTGGTCTTCGGCCACCTGCCCGACCGCTGGACGCTGATCGGCGGCGCGGTGGTGGCGGCCTCGGGGCTTTACCTGCTCTACTACGAGCGCCCGCGGGTCACCCCACCGGGTGAGGAGGGGGCGGCGTGAGGCGCCGCGTCTTGAACCCTCCCCCGCAGAGGGGGGGGAGGGTTCAGGAGACGGCACGCCCTTCGCCTCAGGTCACGACCGACGGCTCGGTCCGGCCGGTATGCCGGACGATCCCGGCAATGGCCTCCGCCGCCGCCACGACCGGGGCCAGCATCTCGGCGGTCGGCGCGTCGAGCCGGTCCTTCGAGAAGCGCTCGAGATAGACCCGCAACGTCGCCCCGACCGTGCCGGTGCCCGACAGGCGGAACACCACCCGGGCATCCTCGCGAAACAGGATCCGCACGCCCTGGCGCGCCGTCACCGAGCCGTCGACCGGGTCGGTATAGGTGAAGTCGTCCGCGGCCTCGACGGTCAGCGCGCCGACGCGCTGCCCCGGCAGCCCGGCGAGCGTCTCGCGAAGAGCCGTCATCAGCCCCTCGGCCGCGGCGCTCTCCACCTCCTCGTAGTCGTGGCGGGCGTAGTAGTCGCGCCCGTAAGTCGCCCAGTGGTCGCGCACCACCTGGTCGGCGGGCGTCTTGGTCGCGGCGAGCAGGTTGAGCCAGAGCAGCACCGCCCACAGCCCGTCCTTCTCGCGGACATGGTTCGAGCCGGTGCCGGCGCTCTCCTCGCCGCAGAGGGTGATCCGCCCGGCATCGAGCAGGTTGCCGAAGAACTTCCAGCCGGTCGGGGTCTCGAAGGCCGGGATGCCGAGAGAGGCCGCGACCCGGTCGGCGGCGCGGCTCGTCGGCATCGAGCGGGCGACGCCGGCAAGGCCGTCCCTGTACCCGGGGGCGAGATGCGCGTGGGCGGCGAGGATCGCCAGGCTGTCGCTCGGGGTGACGAAGAGATGGGGCGCGACGATCATGTTGCGGTCGCCGTCGCCGTCGGAAGCGGCGCCGAAATCGGGTGCGTCCGGGCCGGTCATCAGCGCCATCAGGTCGTGGGCATGGACCGGGTTCGGATCCGGATGGTGGCCGCCGAAATCGGGCAGCGGCTCGGCATTCACCACCGTGCCGGCCGGCGCACCGAGGCGCCGTTCCAGGATCTCCACGGCGTAGGGGCCGGTGACGGCGCTCATCGCGTCGAACCGCATCCGGAAGCCGGAGCGGAACAGGGCCGCGATGGCGGGGAAGTCGATCAGCGTCTCCATGAGCGCCGCGTAATCCGCCACCGGGTCGATCACCGTGACGGTCGCCTCAGCCAGGCGCACGTCGCCGAGCGTGTCGAGGTCGATGTCGTCGGCCTCGACGATGCGGTACTCGGTGATCGCCCTGGTGCGGGCAAAGATCGCCTCGGTCACCGGCTCCGGCGCCGGTCCGCCGTTGCGGCCGTTGAACTTGATGCCGAAATCGCCCTCCGGGCCGCCCGGATTGTGGCTCGCCGAGAGCACCACGCCGCCGATCGCGCCGTATCGGCGGATCACGCAGGAGGCCGCCGGGGTCGAGAGCAGGCCGCCGCGGCCGACCAGGATGCGCGAGAAGCCGTTGGCCGCCGCGATCCTCAGGGTCGTCTGCACCACCTCGCGGTTGAGGAAGCGCCCGTCGCCGCCGACCACCAGGGTGGTGCCGGCCCGGTCGGGCAGGCAATCGACGATCGCCTGGACGAAGTTCTCGACGTAACCGGGCTGACGGAAGACCGGCACCTTCTTGCGCAGGCCGGACGTGCCGGGCTTCTGGTCGGGAAAGGGCTGCGTGGGGACGGCCTTGACGGTCATGGGGTCTCGTCTCGGTGGAGGCGGCGGGGCCGGCCGGCCCCTTGCCGGTCGACCCCGTGCCCGGCTTATGCCGCCTCTCGCCGCCGCCGGCCAGCCCGCCCGGACGCTTCGCCCGCCCTCACGCCGCGTCCTCCGCGGCGACCGGCCGGCCGGTGGTCAGGTCTCGGAAGCGATCGATCGGGCCGGGGCGGCCGAGCAGGTAGCCCTGTGCCTCGTGGCAGTCCTCCGCCCCCAGGAACTCGAGTTCGGCCTTGGTCTCGACGCCCTCGGCCAGCACCGGCAGCCCGAGGCCGCGGCCGAGGCCGAGAACGGTGCGCACGATGGTGGCGGCCTGCTCGCTGGTGTCGACCGAGCGGGTGAAGGAGGAATCGATCTTGATCTTGTCGAACGGAAAGGCGCGCAGGTTCGACAGCGACGAGTAGCCGGTGCCGAAATCGTCCATCGCGATCCGCACCCCCATCGCCTTGACCCGGCGCAGGGTCGCGAGGGCCCGCGGCAGGTCGCGCACCAGGGCCGTCTCGGTGATCTCGAGCTCCAGGCGGGCCGGCGAGAGGCCGGTGGTGAACAGGACCTCGTGGACGAGCTCCGCGAAGCCGGGAGCGTGGAGCTGCACCGCCGAGACGTTGACGGCGATGCGCAGAGGATTGTCCCAGGAGGCGGCCTCGCGGCAGGTCTCGCGCAGGACCCACTCGCCGATCCCTAAGATGCTGCCGGTCTCCTCGGAGATCGGGATGAACAGGTTCGGAGGGACGGTGCCGCGCACAGGGTGCTCCCAGCGCAGCAGCGCCTCGAAGCCCACCGCCTCGCCGGTGTCGATGCGGGTCTGCGGCTGGTAGACGACCCGCAGCTCGCCCCGCTCGACGGCGTGGCGCAGGTCGTGCTCGATCTGGCGCCGCTCGCGGACCTGCACGCCCATCCGCGTTTCGTAGAAGCGCAGGCGGCCGCGGCCTTCCTGCTTGGCGCGGTAGAGGGCGGTATCGGCCTGGACCATCAGGGTCTCGGGCTCAGACCCGTCATGGGGAAAGAGCGCGATGCCGAGGCTCGCCGCCGCGATCGCACCGGCGGGTCCGGTCTCGGCCTGGCGCAGGGCGGCCAGGATCGCCTCTCCGAGCGCCTCGGCGCCGGCCGCATCGAGATTCGGCGCCAGAACGGCGAACTCGTCGCCGCCCAGCCGCGCCAGCATCTGGCCGGGACTGAGCACCGAGATGATCGCCGCGCAGACGGCGCGCAGCAGGGCGTCGCCGGCGGCGTGGCCGAACAGGTCGTTGACCTCCTTGAAGCGGTCGAGGTCGGCGCATAGCACCGCCAGCGGCCGGCCGGCGGCCTGCGCCAGCGCGAGTTCCTGCGCCAGCCGGGCGTTGAAGCTGGTGCGGTTCGGCGCGCCCGTGAGCGCGTCGTGGTGTGCCAGATAGGCGATCCGCGCCTCGGCGCGCTTGCGCGCCCGCAGGTCCCGCACCGCCAGGGCGGCGTGCGGCCGTCCGGCGAAGTCGATTACCCGGCGGATCACCTCGACCGGCACCAGGGTGCCGTCGGCCCGGCGCAGCTGCGCCTCGGGCGCCTCGGGCCCCTCGGCGGCTTCGGCAGGCATGGCCTGCTCGACCGGCTCGGCGACGATGCTCGCGAGGGACGCCCCGGTCAGCGCCTCCGCCGGGCGGCCGACGAGATCGGCGAAGCTGTCGTTGACGGTGACGATCCGGTCGCCGTCGCAGACCACCAGGCCCTCGACGGCGGCATTGGCGAGCCCGCGCATCCGGTCGCTCTCGAGGGCCGAGCGGCGCTCGTCGCGCAGGTGCAGCCACAGGCCCGCGAAGGCCAGGATCAGGATGGTGATGCTGGCGAGCGCCACCGCGAGGGCGAGGATCTCCGCCGGCACCGCGGTGCCCGACAGGACGATCGCCGGGTCGGGCATGATCACGGCGGCGGCCATCGCGGTGAAGTGCAGGCCGCAGATGCCGGCCACCATCAGGCCGGCCCCGGCGAGCCTCTCGCGCATCGCGCTGGCCCGCAGGGCGGTGGCAAGGGCGAGGCCGCCGAGCCCCGTACCGGCCGCGAGCGCCGCCAGGACGAAGCCGGCATCCCACGCGACCCGGCCCGCGACCTCGAAGGCCGCCATGCCGGTGAAGTGCATGGCGCCGACGCCGAGGCCCATCTGCGCGCCGCCGAGCCAGGCGGCGCCGGGCAGGCCCGGCCGCAGGGCGATCCAGAATCCGGCCGCCGTCATCCCGATCCCGATCACCAGGGACAGCCCGGTCAGGCCGAGTTCGTAGGCCGACGCGATCCCCGGCGAGAAGGCCAGCATGGCGATGAAATGCGTCGCCCAGATTCCGATTCCGCCCGCCACGGCGGCCACCGAGAGCCAGAGCCGGCGCTCCCGGCCCGCATTGCGACGGGCATGGTCGAGAAGCGTCAGGCTGGTCGCCGCCGCGAGGGTACAGACGACCGCCGCGAGGACGATCAACTTGAGGTCGTGATTCTCAAAAATACAATTGTAGAGAGTGGTCACAACATGCGTCTCGCGCTCGGGCTCATAGTGGCCATCACCGTGCGCGGGTTGTAGTGAAGATCTGGATCATCGTTCGATCCGATCAGGATTTCTATGATGCGTAGTGAATGACGTCCTAACGGGATGACGCGGCCGCGCAGGGACTGGTTCTTGGCCACCCGTTTGGCCGACCCCTTGGCCGATCTCCTGGCCGCCCCCTTGGCGGCCGGCCCCTTCGCGCGATATCCGCCACCCACGAGCCATGGATGTTGAGCACGATGCAGAACGAGGAGCCGGGGACCCCGGCGCAGCCGACATTGGACGAGGACACGATCGCCTTCGCGGGCCGGGTCTTTCAGTATGCCCGCCTCGGCCACCACGCGGAGCTGGGCGAGCTGCTCGGCATGGGCCTGCCGCCCAACCTGCGCAACGACAAGGGCGACACGCTCCTGATGCTCGCGGCCTATCACGGCCATGTCGAGACGGTGGCCGTGCTGATGGCGCACAAGGCCGATCCGGAGATCGCCAACGATCGTGGCCAGACTCCGCTCGCCGCGGCGGCGTTCAAGGGCACGATGCCGGTGGTGCTGGCCCTCCTCGACGGCGGGGCCGCCATCGACGGCGCCGGGCCGGACGGGCGCACCGCCCTGATGACGGCGGCGATGTTCAACCGCGTCGAGATGGTGGAGGCGCTGCTCGCCCGCGGGGCCGACCCCGCCCGCCGCGACGCGAGCGGCCACACTGCCGAGAGCGCCGCCCGCGCGATGAACGCGCCCGACACGCCGGATCGTCTGGCCCGGGCCGTCGCCGGAGGCGAGCGGCGCTAGACCGTCGGCGGCACCGGCTTCGCCGCCATCAGCCCGCGCCGGGCCTCGATCGCCTGCCAGGCCATCAGCGCCGGCAGGCCCAGCACCACGTCCGGCACCCGCTTGACCAGAGAGAGGGCGAGTGCCGTGTGCGGATCGATGCCGAACAGGCTGCCGAGGAGCACGAAGCCGCCCTCCTGCACGCCGAGCCCGCTCGGGACCGGGAAGGCCGCGGACTTGATCGCCTGGCTCAGGGATTCGAGCACCACCGCCTCGGCGAGCGTCACCCCCTCGATGCCGATGCAGTGCAGGGCGATCCAGATCTCCAGGGCACCGAGGAACCAGGCCGCGAGGTGGAGCAGGACGCCTTGGCTGAGGGGCAGCCAGCGCCGGCGGTCCCAGACCGCGTCGAGGGCCGCCTGCACGCCGCCGCCGGCCGGTGCCGTCCCGCCCTCCGCCGCGAAGCGCCGCGCGAGCGCGGTGACCCGCCGCTCGACGAAGGCGGCGCCGCCGTAGCGCTGCACCGCGAAGAAGGCGGCGAGCACGACGCCGCTCAGGGCGAGCCCCTTGGCGCACCAGGCCGTCAGCGTCGCGGCCTGCTCGCCCTCGAGTTGCGACAGCAGCACGACGCCGGTCAGCGCGAACAGCGCCTGGGTGACGACCTGGAAGAACATGTCGACCAGGATGCCGGCGGCGCTCGCCGCGCCGGTGACGCCCCAGAAGGTGAGGAGGCGTGCGCCCAGCACCTCGCCGCCGACCGAGGCGACGGGCAGGAGCACGTTGACGCCCTCGCGCACGAAGCGCAGCAGCACGAACGGGCCGGCGGTGACGCCGACGAGACCCGTGAGGACCCGGGCCCAGGCCACGCCGCACAGCCCGATGATCAGCACCCGCACCAGCACCACCGTGGCGATGCCGAGGATGCCGACGCGCCCGAAGGCGTCCGCCACCGCGCCGACGTCGTTGGCGGCGACGAGCCACAGGGCCAGCACCACGCCGAACGCCGCACCGAGGAGCGGCACCCGCCGCAGCAGGCGGCGGCCGAGGCTCGGGCGCGGCCCGGCCCCCTGCATGGTCCCGGACCTCACGGCGCCTCGGCCCGCATGGGCAGCAGGGCATCCAGCATCGCTGCGGGTTCGAGGGCCGGGTCGAGCACCAGCAGGCGGCCTTCGCCCAGGGAGCCGGCGGTGGCGAGCGTCAGGCTGCGCTTCGGGCACAGGCCGAGGCAGCCGGTCTCGACGACCCGCACCTTGCGGCCGCGGTGATCCGCCTTGAGGGCGCGCTTGAGCCCGCCCCGCACCGCCTTGGCGCCGATTCCCTGCCGCTTGGCGCACTTGGCGCACACCATCACGATCTCGGCGAAGGGGGCGGCCGCCGCCTTGGCTGCTCCCTTGGCCGGTCCGCGTTTCATAACCGGCGCCTTGCTCACCGTGTCCCGGTCTCCCGTCTGCGCGATCGATTCCAGGCTGGAGTTAGCCTCCGGCCGGAGCGGGCGCAACGCGGCATGACGCGACGGAGGATCGACTACGGCGCTCCTTCGCCCAGCCGCACGCAGCGTGCCGCATGGCCCGGCGCCACGGCCACCCGCGCCGGCAGGCCCGCCCGGCAGGCCGGAACGACGACGCCGCAGCGGGGCTCGAACGGGCAGCCGGGCGGCGGATCGCTGAGGTCGGGCGGCGAGCCCGGGATGGTGGGCAGCCGCACGCCCCGCGGCGAATCCGGGGTGATGCGGGAGGCGAGCAGGCCCTGCGTATAGGGATGGGCCGGCGTGCCGATCACCTCGCCGCTCGCCCCGACCTCGACGAGGTGGCCGCCATACATCACTGCCACCCGGTCGGCGACCTGCACCGCCACGCCGACATCGTGGGTGACGAAGATCACCGCCAGGCCGAGATCGCGCTGCAATTCGCGCAGGAGCAGCAGGATCTGGATCTGCACCGTCGCGTCGAGCGCCGTGGTCGGCTCGTCGGCGAGCAGGACCTTCGGCCGGCAGGCCAGCGCGAGCGCGATCATCGCCCGCTGGCGCATCCCGCCCGACATCTCGTGCGGATAGGCGTCGAGGCGGCGGGCCGGGGAGGGGATGTGGACGCGCTCGAACAGCTCCAGCGCCCTGGCGCGACCCGCGGCGCGGGAGACGCCCTCGTGGCGCATGACGGCTTCCGCGATCTGGTCGCCGATCCGGTAGACCGGATCGAGGGCGAGGCCCGGATCCTGGAAGATCATCGCGACGGTGCCGCCGCGATAGGCCGAGAGGGCCTTGGGTCTGAGCGCGAGCACGTCGTGCCCATCGACCCGCAGGTGCCCGCCGATGCGGGTGCGGGATTCGGGCAGGAGCCGCATCAGGGCCCGCAGGGTGACCGACTTGCCGGAGCCCGATTCACCGAGGAGCGCCAGGGCCTCGCCGGCGCGGATCGTGAAATCGACTCCGCCGACCGCCCGGACCGGCCTGCGGCCACCGAGGAAGTCGACCGTGAGGTCGCGGACCTCGATCAGGGCGCCGGAGGTGGCGGTGTCGGATGTGCGTAAGGGTGCGTTCATGAGGGCCTCACGCCGCCATCGGGACCGGGGGAGCCTTCGGATGGCCGGAGCCGGCCACGGCCATGTGGCACGCGGCGAAATGCGCCGGCGCCACCGGGTCAAGGCCGGGCTCGCGCGTCCGGCAGATGTCCGCCGCGAACTGGCAGCGCGTGTGGAAGCGGCAGCCCGGGGGCGGGTTGATCGGGTTCGGCGGGTCGCCGGTGAGCGGTGCCTCCTCCAGGCGCGCGTTTGGGTCGGTCGAGGGCTGGGAGGCGAGGAGCGCCGCCGTGTAGGGATGGCGCGGGGTGGACAGGATCGCGTCGGCCGGGCCGATCTCGGCGACGCGGCCGAGATACATCACCATCACCCGGTCGGACATGAAGCGCACGACGTTGAGGTCGTGCGAGATGAAGATGTAGGTCAGGCCGAATTCCTGCTTGAGATCGGTGAGCAGGTTCAGCACCTGCGCCTCCACCGACTTGTCGAGGGCCGAGACCGCCTCGTCGAGGATCAGCAGCCGCGGCTCCAGGGCCAGCGCCCGGGCGATGTTGACCCGCTGGCGCTGGCCGCCCGAGACCTCGTGCGGGTAGCGCCCGCCGAAGCGCCGCGGCTCCAGGCCGACCCTGCGCAAGAGGTCGTGGGCGCGGGCGAGCGCCGCCGCGGAGGACAGGCCGTGCGCCTTCGGCCCGAAGGCCACCGATTCCTCGACCGTCAAGCGCGGGTTGAGCGAAGCATAAGAGTCCTGGAAGACCATCTGCACTTGGCGGCGATAGGCCTTCAGGTCGAGGGCGCGGGAGCCGAGCAATTCGCCGTCGAAGACGATGTCGCCCTTGTCCTGCCGGGCGATCTGCATCAGCAGCCGCGCCGTCGTCGACTTGCCGCAGCCGGATTCGCCGACGACGCCGAGGGTCTCGCCCTTCATCACCGAGAAATCGACGCCGTCGACGGCGCGCACCGCAGGGCCCTTGCCGAGGAGGCCGCCCTTGCCGGCGAAATGCTTCACCAGGCCCTCGACGGTGAGGAGCGGCTGGGCGGGACCGCCGCGGTCGCGCGGATCGAGATCGGTCACTGGCGCACCTCCATGGCCGAGCGCAGGCCGTCCGACAAAAGGTTGAACGAGATCGAGGTGATGAAGATCATCACGCCGGGGAGCGCCGCGACGACCGGGTTGACGTAGATCGCGGTGCGCAGGGTGTTGAGCATCAGGCCCCATTCCGGCTCCGGCGGCTTCACGCCGAGGCCGAGGAAGGACAAGCCCGAGGCCAGGATCATCGAGACCGAGATCAGGCTGGTGGCATAGACGAAGACAGGCCCGAGCACGTTGCCGAGCACCTGCACCCGCACCACCGTGAACGGGTTCGCACCCGAGACCCGCGCCGCCTCGACGTAGTCGCGGTTGCGGATCTGCACCGTGACGCTCTCGGCGACTCGGGTGATCTGGGGCACGAACACGACCGTCAGCGACACGATCGAGTTGAGGATGCCGGCCCCGAGCGCCCCCGAGAGCGCGATGGCGAGCAGCACCGAGGGAAAGGCGAAGAACACGTCGACCACGCGCATGATCAGCGTGTTGACCCGGCCGCCGGCATAGCCCGCCAGGATGCCGAGGGCCGATCCGACGAAGAACGCGATGACGACCGGCAGCACGCCCATGAACAGCGACAGGCGGCCGGCATAGAGGAGCCGTGTGAGCATGTCGCGGCCGAGCTCGTCCGAGCCGAGCCAGTAGGTCGCATCGCCGACATGGCGCAGGCGCCGGACCATCGAGCCCTTGAACGGGTCCATCGGGGCGATCAGCGGCGCGAAGATCGCCGCGAGCACGATGGCGAGGATCACGAATCCCGCCGTCATCGCCACCGGATCGCGGGCGAGCCGCCGCAGCACGCTGCCCCAGTAGCCGCGGGAGGCCACGACCGGGATCTCGGGCGCCGGCACCGAAGCGACGGGATCGCCCGTGAGGGAGGTCTGGATCGACATGGGATCAGGCCCTCTCGATGCGGGGGTCGAGGGCGGTCTGCACCACGTCGACCAGGAGGTTGAGGGTGACGAAGAACATCGCGAGCACCAGGATCGTGCCCTGGAGCAGCGGCAGGTCGCGCTGGAAGATCGCGGCGTTGAGCAGGAACCCGGTGCCCGGCCAGGCGAACACCGTCTCGATCAGGATCGAGCCGCCGAGCAGGTAGCCGAGCTGCAAGCCCATGATGGCGATGGCGGTGGGGGCGGCGTTCTTGACCACGTGCCGGAAGACGCCGAATTCCGACAGGCCCTTGGCGCGCAATGCCTGGACGAAGTCCTGGTGCAGGATGTCGCCGACCAGCGCCCGGACGGTGCGGGAGATCACCCCCATCGGGATCACCGACATGGTGATGGCCGGCAGCAGGATGTAGCGCAGGTGCTCGACATCCGGGACCCAGTTGCCCGAGCCCTGCGGCCCCGCGCCGGTCGGCGGCAGCCAGCCGAGGGTGGCCGAGAACACGATCACCAGCACGATGCCGAGCCAGTAATGCGGCACGCTGACCCCGAACACCGCGATGGACGAGGCCGCCCGGTCGAGCCAGGAATCCCGGGCATAGCCGGCGACGAAGCCGAAGAAGGTGCCGAAGGTGAAGCCGATCAGCGTCGCCACCGAGGCGAGGATCAGGCTGTTGCCGACGGCGCGGCCGACCTCCGACAGGACCGGACGGCCGGTGGCGATCGAGGTGCCGAGGTCGCCGTGCAGAATCTTCCAGAGCCAGAGGCCGTACTGGACCGGCAGCGGCTTGTCGAAGCCGTAGGCCGCCCGCATCTGCGCCTGCATCTCGGCGGTGGCGTCCACCGGCAGGATCGCGCTCAAGGGATCGCCGGGGGCGAGGTGGACCAGGAGGAAGCACACCAGGCTGACGCCCAGGGCGACCGGGGCGGCGTAGCCGATGCGCTTGAGGATGAAGAGGATCATGAGGCGGCGCCGGTTGTCGGTGTCGTGGGTCCGCCCGGTCGGGGTTGGGCGGGGTCGTGGTGGTGAGGGGCCTGTTGTGCCCCGACGGGTCCGCCACCCTCCGCGTCATCCCGGGGCCGCGTAGCGGAGCCCGGGATCCAGAACCGCAGGTGGTGCAGAACGAAGCGGAACGCCGCCCGCCTCGTCCTGAAGAACCTGGGCGTCTGGATTCCGGGCTCCGCTGCGCGGCCCCGGAATGACGCGATGGCTTCAGTTCGATCGTTGGCCTCCCAGGGGGAGGCGGGCGGCTACTTCGCCATGGTGATCGGCGAGAAGTCCTGGAACCAGCTCTGGGCCTGGACGAAGCCCTGGACCTTCTTGCTCATCGCCCGCGGGTTGACGTCGTGGGTGACCATCAGGAACAGGGCGTCATCCACGAACTTCTCGTGGATCTTCTGCAACACTGCCACCTGATCCTTCGGCTCGAAGGTCGTGCGCACCTCGTCGAACAACTTGTCCATCGCCGGATCGCAGTAAAAGCCCCAGTTGGTGCCGTTCGGCGGCGCCAGGTTGCACTGGGCGTGGCGGATGAAGGCGGTGAACGGATCCTGGATCAGGTAGGAGTAGTTCATCGCGGTGCCGCCGCGGGCGCTGTCGGACTTGGAGCCGGCACGCCAGATGTTGATCAGCGTGTTCCACTCCACGACCTCGTAATCGACCTTGATGCCGACCTCCGCGAGGTTCTGCTGGATGAACTCGTTCATCGGCAGCGGCTGCATCTGGCCCGAGCCCGAGGCCGAGATCAGCACCTTGGTGGTCAGCGGCTTGTTCGGTCCGTAGCCGGCCTCCTTGAGGAGCTTCTTGGCGGCTTCCGGATCATACGAGACCTTGAAGCTCGGCTTGCCGAACCACGGATGGCCGGGTGTCAGGAAGCCCTGCGCGGGGGTGGCGAGGCCGCCCAGAAATTCCTTCAGGCCCTCGCGGTCGACGGCGAGGTTCGCGGCCTTGCGCACGCGGATGTCGTTCCACGGCGAGCCCTCGGCCCGCGACAGGTGCCAGGTCCAGTTATGCGGGTACAGGTTGGTGACCAGCGCGAAGCCCGCGGCCTTGAGCGAGGGCACCGCGTCCGGCGCCGGCGCCTCGATCCAGTCGACCTGGCCGGAGCGGAGCGCCGCCACCCGGGCATTGGCCTCGGGGAGCGGCACGAGCACCATCTTGTCGAGCTTCGGAACGCGGCCCTTGTCCCAGTATTCCTTGTTCGGCACCAGCTCCAGGCGCTCGCGCGGCACGAAGCCGGTCACCTTCCACGGCCCGGTGCCGGACGGCGCCTTGGCGACCGCGTCCCAGCTCTTGCCCTGCTTCTCCCAGTTGGTGGGAGACGACATCAGGATCCAGGCGAGCTGGTAGGGGAAGGTGGCGTCCGGGTTCTTGGTGACGATCTCGACGGTCAGCGGATCGACGGCCTTGTACGTAGCGACCGCCGGGATGCGGGTGCGGCCCTGCGCCGACTGGCGCGGATCGAATTGCGGGCTGTCCGACTTCAGCAGCTTGTCGAGGTTCCACACCACGGCGTTGGCGTCGAAGGCCGAGCCGTCGTGGAAGGTGACCCCGGGGCGGAGCTTGAAGGTCCAGCGGGTCTTGTCGGCCGGGTCGATCGTCCAGGAGGTGGCGAGGCCGGGCGTCAGGTCGGAGGCCTTGTCGGCCCGGCTGAGGTCCCAGTTGATGAGCGCGTCGTACACCGTGTAGCCGGTGAAGCGCATGCCCTCGCCGCCATTGTCGGCCTGGCCGGTGGTGAGCGGGATGTCCGAGGCGGTCATGCCGATGCGCAGCACGCCCTGTGCGCTCGCAGGCCCCACCAGCGCGAGGGTGAGGGCGAGCCCGGACAGGGTTCGCCCGAGCGCGGACCGGCGCAAGGGCAGGCGGGTAGGCAGCGGCATCGTGGAATGTCCCCGTGGTGACTGGCGGGGAGAAGGCTGCAAGAGCCCTGCCAACTGTGACGCGGCGGTGAGCCCGGTTTCCGGGCAGCGGAAATGCCTAAATTCAAGGCGACTTCGTTCGTGGGCGAACGATCCACATTGAAGTTGCTCTCATGTGAGGCAGGCTTCCGCCCGAGCGGCATCGATCTGCCGGTCGGCGACGAGATGGGCGAGGCCGTGCACCAGGGCCCAGGCCGCGGCGGCCCTCGCCGCCTTGGGTCTCGGCGCGCTCCAATTCGGCCTGAGGCGCGGCGGCGTACGGCATCGGTTGATGGGCCGGCTCTGGGTCGGGCCGATGGCCGCGGTGGCGCTCAGCTCGTTCGGCATCTCGGGCCTGCGTCAGGTCGGGCCGTTCAGCTGGATCCACCTCCTGTCGGTGATCACGCTCGTTCTTCTGGTGCGGGCCGTGCTCTACGCGAGGCGGGGACACGTCGCGGCCCATCGCTGGACCATGATCGGGCTCTATCTCGGCGCGCTGGTGATCACCGGATTGTTCACCCTCCTGCCGGGGCGGATCATGGGGCACGTGGTGTTCGGGTGAGGATGTCAACTCCCGGCTTCCCAGCGCTGTCGCTCCACGCGACGGTGCTCAAATCCTCGACGTCATCTCGGGTTCTCGACTTCGGCGAGCACCGGGATGACACAGTGAGTTGGCAATGTGATGGTCAATGAATGGCGTTTGCTTAGAAATTCAGTCGTGCAACACGTCGTCAGATTGAAAGCGCACAGGGAAAATTCACCCCAAAGCCCGCCCCAGCGCCACCTCCGTCACCGCCCCGATGCCGTTCGCCCCGTAGAGCGCCCGCTCCCGCGCGAGCCGCGTCGCCGCATAGGCCTCGGCGATGGCCGGCGGCGCGCAGGTGGCCAGGGAGGCGGCGGCGGCCAAGGCAGCGAGGCGGCCGGTGGCGAAGCGGGCGCGGGCCTCCGCGTCGGGGGCCTGGAGCGCCGCGACGATGTCGGCTTCGGCCTCGCGCACGCCCGGCAGCCCCTCCGCCTCCTCGGCAAGCTCCGCCACGAGGCCCACGACCTCCTCCGGCGCGCGGGAGGCGGCGCGCAGCACGTCGAGGGCCATGACGGTGCCGGACCCTTCCCAGATCGCGTTCACCGGCGCCTCGCGATAGAGCCGGGGTAGGGGGCTCTCCTCGACGTAGCCGTTGCCGCCGAGCGCCTCCATCGCCTCGTAGACGAAGCCGGGCGCGGCCTTGCAGACCGCGTACTTCACCGCCGGGGTGAGGAACCGGGTCCGCGCCGTCTCGCTCCGGTCGAAGGCGGCCGCGAGGCGGCACGCGAGTGCGGTCTGCGCCTCGCTCTCGAGGGCGAGGTCGGCCAGCACCCGGCGCATCGCCGGCTGGTCGACGAGGGGCTTCTGGAAGACGTGGCGATGGCGGGCGTGATGGAGGGCCAGCACCAGGGCCATGCGGCACAGGCCCGCCGAGGCGACGGCGCAGTCGAGCCGGGTGAGCTGCACCATCGCCAGGATGGTCGGGACGCCGCGGCCCTCCTCGCCGATGCGCCACCCGAAGGCCCGGTCGAACTCGACCTCCGACGAGGCGTTCGAGCGGTTGCCGAGCTTGTCCTTCAGGCGTTGCAGGTGCAGGGCATTCACGGTGCCGTCGGGCCGGTGCCGCGGCACCAGGAGGCAGGTCAGCCCGCCGGGGGCCTGGGCCAGCACCAGGAAACCGTCGGACATCGGCGCCGAGAAGAACCACTTGTGGCCGGTGAGCGCATAGGTGCCGCCGCCGGTGGGCTCGGCCCGGGTGGTGTTGGCGCGGACATCCGTGCCGCCCTGCTTCTCGGTCATCCCCATGCCGAGGGTGACGCCGGCCTTCTCGTACCAGGGCCGGAAGGACGGGTCGTAGCTCCGGCTCGCGATCCGCGGCAGCCAGGCGGCGAGGTGGTCGGGGGCGGGGACGAGCGCCGCGACGGCCGCGCTCGTCATGGTCATCGGGCAGAGATGCCCGCTCTCGACGCCGGCCACGATGTAGTGGCGCGCCGCCCGGGCGAGATGGCCGCGGGCCCGGGGGCGGCTCGGATCCGCCCCGTCCCAGATCGAGGCGTGCAGTCCATCCGTGACGCTCGCCGCCATCAGGGCGTGGTAGGCCGGATGGAACTCGATCCGGTCGGCCCGGCGCCCGCTCGCGTCGTGAGTGCGCAGGATCGGCGGATGCGCGTTGGCGAGGCGGCCGAGATCGAGCCGCTCGGCCGCGCCCCAGCGCGCGCCGAACTCCGCCAGCCCGTCCGCATCCGTGGAGGCACCGAAGGCCGCGAGGGCACCTCGCAGCGGCGCATCGGCGGAGAACAGGTTCACGTCGCCGAAGGACGGGGTCTGGTTCAGGACGTCTCGGGTGTCGCCGGGCATGGCGCCAGGGTGCGCCGGAGGCGGGCGATCCGCAACCGCCTCAGCGCCGGCCCGCGTCGATCCGGTCGCGGTCCATCGCCAGCGGCGGGCGGGCGGCCGGCGCCTTCAGCAGCCGGTCGCGGCTCAGGCCCTTGTGGACGTGGACCATCAGGGCGATGCCGAAGAGCGGCGTGATCAGGTTGACGATCGGCACCAGCATCAACCCGGCGAGCAGGGCGCCGGCCAGCATCACGGTCGCGGTGTGATGGCGCCGCATCGCCCCCGCTTCGGGGAGCGGCCGGAACCGGGCGGCGGCGAGCTCGAAATACTCGCGGCCCAGAAGGTAGGTGTTGGCGAGGAAGAAGGCCGCGACGTTGATGCCCGGCACCAGCAGCAGCGCCAGGGCCGCGAGGTTGACGGCGAGCGCGAGCGCGGCGAACCGCACCGTGTAGAGCATCGCCTGGGAGAGCGGCATCGGCTGGCCCGGCACCTCGTCCGGGAAATCGGTGCGCTCGACGATCGCGGCGGCGTCGTCGAGGAAGTAGCCCGCCACCAGGATCGAGACCGGCGGCAGGATGTAGGCGAGCCCGACGAACAGGCCGGCCCCGGCCAGGAACGACGCCACGGCGTTGACCATCGCGTAGTCGGTCGAGATCGGGTGGGCGGCGATCAGCGCCGCGATGCCCTTGGTGAGCCCGAACCAGATCAGGAACAGGAGCCCGATCGTCAGGCTGAGGGATTTCCACAGAATCTGGCGCAGCGGCGGGGAGAAGACCTGCCGCAGGGCCGCGAAGGCGGCGTTGATCAGCATCGGGAACCTCGGGAAAGGGCGCGCCGCCGCTCACTTGATGTCGAACGGCGCCGCCGTCCAGGGGCGAAGGCGCCGCGCCGGCTCAACCTTGGCGAACCGCGGATCGCTTCGCGGGTTGAGGCTGCACCCAGTGTCGCTCGTGGTGCGAGGAGGTTCGACCGATGGACATCGCCGTTGAGAAGGTCTGTGAGTTCATCCTGCGGGCCCGGGCCCTCGACGTGAAGGAGGGATTGAGCGACCCCGATTCCGGCTCCAACCCGATCGACGACGGCGCCCGCGACGTGCTGGTCGACGGCACCGACGACGCGACCGAGGAAGAGCTGCGCGAGATGGTCGCCGGCCTCAACGACGACGAGCGGGCCGAGCTGGTGGCGATCCTGTTCGTCGGCCGCGGCGACATGGAGCCGGAGGAATTTCCCGACGCGGTCCGCCTCGCCCGCGAGCGCGAGGCCGCCGGCACCCGCACCGCCGATTACCTGCTCGGCATCCCGAATGTCGGCGACCTGCTCGACGAAGGGCTGGCAGCCCTGGGGCTCAGCTGCGACGTCTGATCCTCTCGCGCGGGAAGCGTGCCGCCGTTCCGCGGCGGGCCGTGCGCCGCGCGTCGTTCAGGCCCGGAGGTTGCCCTGGCGTTCCAGCCAGGACCGGAAGGCGAGGGTGAGCGGGTCGTCCGCCCGCTCCGCGGGCAGGTAGGTGCAGTAGCTCCGGGCCGGCAGGAGCGGGCCGGCGAAGGGTGCGACGAGGCGGCCCTGCGCCAGATCCTCCGCCACCAGGGCCGTCGGCCCCATCGCGACGCCGAGCCCGTCCAAGGCCGCCTGGAGCGTCAGGTAGAAATGGTCGAGGACCAGCGTCGCGGCCGGTTCGAGCCCGGCTCGGCCGGCCCTGGCCAGCCAGTCGTTCCACAACCGGGGCAGGCTCAGCGTGTGCAGGAGCGTGTGACGCTCCAGGTCGTCGCAGGTTCGCAGCGGGAGCCGGTCGAGCAGCGCCGGGCTGCAGACCGGGACGCGCATCTCGGACAGGAAGGGCGACGCCACGTAGCCGTAGAACGTGTCCGGCCCGCCGCGGATGATCACGTCGAAGGGGTCGCGCAGGGATTCGGGCGATGCGTTCGAGGTCTCGAGCCGCACCCGCACGCCCGGATGCGCATCCTGAAACGGCGCCAGCCGCGGCACGAGCCAGCGCAGCGCGAAGGTCGCCGGGGCATTGACCCGCAGCACTGCCTGGTCGTCGCGCCCGAACCGTGCCGTGGCGTCGGCGATCCGGTCGAGGGCCGGGCCGATTCCGGCCAGGTACGCCCGGGCCGCAGCGGTCATCGCGATCCGCCGGTTGTGCCGCTCGAACAACCGCGATCCGAGCCAATCCTCGAGCAGGCGGACGTGCTGGCTGATCGCGCCCTGCGTCACGCCGAGTTCGCCGGCCGCGTCCTTGAAGCTGCCGAGGCGGGCGGCGGCCTCGAAGGCCCGCATGGCGTTGAGCGGGGGCAAGGACCGCGACATGGCCAGCGCCTGTTTCGCAAGAGTTTTCCTGATCGTTACGCCCTGGAATACTGGTTTGCCGACCGGTTTCGCAACAGGCATGCTCATTCGAGCGCGGTGGAGGGGCTGCCTGTCGAGTGGGTCCGCTGCCCCTCCGCATCGCTCGCTGCCGTCGCGCGGGCGGGTTTCGGGGAACGCAATGACTCCCTTCGTCCTGGCCTGCGTCATGGTCGCGGCCGTTCTGCATGCCGGCTGGAACGCGGTTCTCCGCGGCGGCAGCGATCGGCTCTGGTCGATGACGCTGATGATGATCGCCGTGGGCTGCACCAGCGCGGTGGCGGCGGTCTTCCTGCCCTGGCCCGCGCCGGCGAGCTGGCCCTACGTGGCGGCCTCGGCCCTGATCCATGCCGGCTACAACCTGTCGCTCGTGCGTGCCTACCGGTCGGGGGAGCTGGGGCAGACCTATCCGGTCTCGCGCGGCTCCTCGCCGGTCCTGGTCGCGCTCGGCGCTGCGGCCTTCGCGCACGAGACCCTCACCGCCGCCGCCATTCTCGGCATCGCCCTGGTGTCCGGCGGGATCCTGTCCCTGGCCCTGCAGGGCGGGCGCCTGCGGAGCGGCTTCCTGCCCGCCGCCCTCCTCACCGGGATCCTGATCGGGGCCTACACGGTCGTCGACGGGATCGGGGTGCGGCTCGCCGAAAACAGCCTCGCCTATGCCAACAGCATGTTCCTGCTGTGGAGCGTCACGACGCCGGCCGTCTACGCCTTCGCGCGCCAGCGGCCTCCGGCCTATACGCGTGCGCAGACCGCGGCGGCGCTCGCCGGCGGACTGGTCTCGATCGCCGCCTACGGCATCGTGATCTGGGCCATGCAGTACGACGCGATGGGTGTCGTGTCGGCCCTGCGGGAAACCAGCGTGGTCTACGCCGCGATCATCGGGCGAGTCTTCCTCGACGAGCGGCTGACCACGCGCCGGATCGGCTCCTGCCTGGCGATCGCCGCCGGGGCGGCCTGCCTGGCCTATCCGGTCGGCTGAAGGCGCAACGGCGGCTACTCCGCCGCCCGAAGCATCTCCGGGGCCTGATGCACCACCGGCACCGCCGGCGCGCCCTCCCAGCGGGAATGGGCGGGGATCGTCTCGCCCTTCATCACGATGGTGAGCGGGCGCAACTGCGCGTAGTCGCCGACCTTCGTGTCGTAGAGCACCGTCGCGAACGCGCCGACGCTGACGCCGCGGCCGACCTCGACCCGGCCGACCTTCATCACACGGTCCTCGTAGAGGTGGGTCTGGAGCGCCGACATCCGGTTGATCGACGCGAAGTCGCCGATGGTGACGCAGTCGAATTCGGTGATGTCGGTGGCGAGCATGCACGTGCCCTCGCCGGTGCGGGTGCCGAAGAGGCGCAGCACCCAGGGCAGGAACGGCGTGCCCATCAGGTGCTCCAGCAGCACCTTGCCGGCCAGCC
This sequence comes from Methylobacterium tarhaniae, assembly GCF_001043955.1. Classification (GTDB taxonomy): domain Bacteria; phylum Pseudomonadota; class Alphaproteobacteria; order Rhizobiales; family Beijerinckiaceae; genus Methylobacterium; species Methylobacterium tarhaniae. The sequence goes on from NZ_LABZ01000122.1 coordinate 58,031, forward strand.
CCCAGTACATCACCGCCACGGCCTCGGTGCGCATCGCCCACCACGACCACATCGGGTGCATGCCGGGCTCGTAGCGTCCCATCAGCAGCCACTTCACGGCGATGACCACCAGGGTCTGCAGCACCGCGATCACCACGCTGGTGGCGACGAAGCTGACGGCGAGGCCGCCCCAATCGCCGGCCAGGATCGCCGGGTAGAACACGAAGTCGATCGCCAGGATGGCGAAGGTGATGAACAGCATCGGCGAGAACGAGGAGGTGAACGCCTCGAACACGCCGCGGCCCACCCGCGGCCAGATCCCGGGGTCGAAGGTCTTGTTCTGGCCGAGATCGACTTTCTGCCGGACCGGCAGCTTGATCGGCGGCGAGCCGAACCAGGTCTCGCCGGGAGCCATGCGGTCGTTGGCCGGCGGCTTCGACTTGATGCCGATCAGCACGTCGTCCGGGATGAAGGCGCCGGGCGGCACCACCGCGTCGTTGCCGACGAAGACCCGGGCGCCGGTGCGCACCGGGCGCAGCTCCATCACGCCGCGGCGCACCTCCTCCTCTCCGTAGACGACCTCGTCGGCGATGAAGTTGCGCGGGCCGACCTCGGCGAGGTCGTAGCGGCCCGCGAGGTTCGTCGAGATCTCCGCGCCCTGGCCCATGCCGGCGCCCATCAGCCGGTACCAGGCCCGCATGTAGACGGTGGCGAAGAGCGAGGAGAGGGTCTCGAGCGTCACCTCGGCGGCGAGCGCCACCGCCCATTTCCGCAGGTAGGTGCCGCTGTGGATCGAGTAGCTGCCCTCGCGCAGGCGCGGCAGCACCGCCCAGCGGATGCCGGCGATCAGCCCGACCGTGCCGGCGGTCATCAGCATCGCCGTCGGCCAGGTCAGGAGCGGCAGATACCAGTGGTAGTCCACGTCCGTCAGCGTCGCCAGCGAATCGCTGATCTGGTCGAAGATGTAGAAGGCCGGGAAGATCGGCAGCAGGCCCACCGCCGGGATCGCCGCCAGCAGGAGCGCGTAGATCACGAAGAACACGGCCCGGCGCTCGCGCGAGACCGCCGGCTCCGGGTGGATGTCCGAGAGATCGACCATGCCGACCTTGCGGCCGGGCGAGCCGTCCCAGGCCTCGGCGCGGCCGACCACGGTGCCGGAAGGCACGGTGGTTAGGTCGGCCAGTTCCGCGTGGTCCTCGATGCGGGTGTCGTAGCCGACGACGCAGGAGGTTCCGATGGCGACGTCGTCGCCGATCGAGACGCGGCCGATCACCAGCTCGTTGCCGACCACCTCGGCATTGGCGAGCGTCAGACGGCCGCCGAGGGAGGCGCCGCGCCCGATGCTGACGAGGTCCGGCGCGCCGATCTCGATGTCCGAGATGAGGGCGTCCTCGCCGATCTTGGCGCCGAGGAGCCGCAGGTAGATGCGGATCATCGGCGAGCCCTGGAGCCACTTGACGTGGACGAGCGGCGTCAGGCGCTGGGTCAGCCACCAGCGGAAGTAATAGGTGCCCCAGAGCGGGTAGCGCCCGGGCTGGGTGCGCCCCAGCACCAGCCACTTGGCCGCGATGGCGATCAGCGCGGTGGCGGCGTTGAGGCCGATATAGACCAGCAGCAGCACCGCCATCTCGGCGAAGAAGCCGAGATCGCCGCCGGTGATCAGCAGGTAGGTGACGAAGATGCCGAGCCACTGCGCGGTGGCGAGCGCGATGATGAAGGGCAGCACGGCGGCTTGCGCGAGGCCGCACAGGAAGCGGCGTAGCAGCGGCGGCGGGTCGAAGGACAGGTCGTGGGTCGCGGCGGCCGCGCCTGCGCCGCCGGTCCGCTCGATCAGGGTCTCGGACATCGCGCGCAGCGTGCGGCCGTTATAGACGTCCTGGAGGGTGATGGCGGCGAGCGCCGGCACCTCGCGCACCGCCGAGACGAAGCGGGCGGCGAGCAGCGAGTGGCCGCCGAGATCGCCGAAGAAGTCGGCCTCGAACGGGATCGGCTGGTTGCCGAACACCTTCTGGGCGGCCGCGAGCAGGGCGGCCTCGGTCTCGTCGCGCGGCTCCTCCTGCTCGCCGGACGTCTCGACCACGGCGAGCGGCCGGGCGCGCAGGGCCTTGCGGTCGACCTTGCCGGAGGCGGCCAGCACCGGAAGGCTCTCCACCACCTCGAAATGCGCCGGGATCATGTAGGGCGGCATGGTCCCGGCCAGCGCCGAACGCAGGCGCCCGCGGTCGAACTCCGCACCCCGCTCGGGGACCACGAAGGCGACGAGCCGGTCGACCCCGTCATCCTGGCGCAGCACCACCGCGGCCGAGGCGATGCCGGCTTGCGCCCGGATCCGGGCCTCGATCTCGCCGAGCTCGACCCGGAAGCCGCGGACCTTCACCTGGTCGTCGATGCGGCCATGGAAGACGATGCGGCCGGCGTGATCGAGCGAGACGGCGTCGCCGGAGCGGTAGAGCACCGGGTCGGATCCGTCGCCGCCATAGGGGTTGGCGATGAACTTCTCGGCCGTCAGCTCCGGCCGGGCGAGGTAGCCCTTGGCGATGCCGGGACCGCCGATCAGGAGCTCGCCCTGCACGCCCGGCCCGACGAGGTTCAGGGCCTCGTCGGCGATGTAGGCGGTGTAGTTGGCGATCGGCCCGCCGATCGTGACCGGATCGCCCGGCTTCATCTCGGCGGCGGTCGCCACCACGGTCGCCTCGGTCGGCCCGTAGGTGTTGAACAGCTTGCGGGACGGTGTCGCCCAGCGGGCGATGAGCGGCTCAGGGAGAGCCTCGCCGCCGAGCAGGATCAGCCGCAGGCGCGGCACGTCCTGGGTCATCAGCCCGAGCAGGGTCGGCACCGTGTCGAGGACGGTGATGCCGGCCTCGATCAGGATGTCGGGCAGGGCCTCGGCATCGCCCATCTGGGCCGGGCTCGCCACGAACAGGGTCGCGCCGGCGAGGTAGGGAACCCAGATCTCCTCCATCGAGAGATCGAAGGCGACCGAGGCGCCCTGGAACACCACGTCGTCGCCGGTGACGCCGTAGAGGTCGTTGGCCGAGCGCAGGAAGTGGCAGATGTTGCGGTGGCTGATGACGATGCCCTTCGGCACGCCGGTCGAGCCCGAGGTGTAGATCAGGTAGGCCGGGTGCTCGGGCGTGAGCCCGGCGGCGCGCAGGTCCGGCGCCGGGCCGTTCGCGGCGCCCGCGACCTCGTCGGGGGTGAGGGCCGGGCAGGTCTCGGGCGGCGCCTTCTCCTGGAGGGCGCGCGACACGACCAGCGCCTTGGCGTCGGCGTCCTGGAGGCAGACCGCGACGCGGTCGGAGGGTGCCTCGGCGTCGAAGGGCAGCCAGGCCGCCCCGGCCTTGGTGATGCCGATCTGCGCCACCAGCAGGTCGGGCGAGCGGGCCATCCACAGGCCCACCACGTCGCCGGGCCCGATGCCCCGCGCCGCGAGGCCGGAGGCGATCGCGTCGGACAGACGGTCGACCTCGGCGTAGGACAGGCGGGTGCGGGAGGCCGGGTCGCCGCCGCTCGCCGCGTCGATGAGCGCCGGGTGGTCGGGCCGGTTCCGCGCCGTGTCGCGAAAGATCTCGGCCAGCACCTCGTCGCGCAGGAGGTCCGGCCGGGCAGGGCCGCGCAAGACCGCCGCGCCGGATGACGGGACGCTCATCCCGGGGCTGGGCGTGCGGGCGGTCCCGGCGGTGTGGTTCATCAAGCGACTCCGCTGGCCCGGGCGGGCCGTTGACCTACGGGAGCCGGGCCTTTCCCGGCCTCCGGCGCAATCCCGGCCCGATCCCGGGCAGGCGGGAGGTGAACGAGAACCGGGGCCGGTTCAAGGCACGCTCGGGCACAAAACGCGATGCCCTTTCAACGGGCCGGGCTGCCGGCGCGTCCGGCCGCCGGCGCATCTCGGGTTTTCGACGTCGGTCCAGGGGCTTGCGGAGCGTCCGAGAGCGTCGCCGAAGGCAGTTTCCGGGGGATGCCGGTCTCAGGCCCAGCGCCGCCCGCCGGCCTCGAAGACCAGGATCCGGCCCTGCAGGATTTCCAGGTGCGGCGCCTCCTCCCGGCTCGCCGCGCCCAGCGTCACCATGACGGCGCGGGCGACGCCGCCATGCGCCACGATGATTGTGGGGCGATCGAGGGATTCGAGGAGCGGGCGCACCCGCTCGGCCACCATGGCGTAGCTCTCCGCCCCCTCGCCCGGAGGGCAGTAGCCCCAGCGGTCGCGGTCGCGGGCCTGCGCCCGGGCCGGGTCGCTGCGCCGGACGTCCTTCCAGGTCAGGCCCTCCCAGGCGCCGAAGCCGATCTCGCGCAGGCGCGGATCGGTGACGTAGCCGGCGGGATCGAGGCCGAGCGCCGTGCGCAGGCCCTCCATCGTGTGCCGGGTGCGCTCCATCGGGCTCGCCAGATAGGGCAGGTCGGCGAGGCCGTCACCGAGCAGGCCGCGCAGGCGCTCGCCGGCCTCGGCCGCCTGGGCGAGGCCCTTGCGGTTGAGCGGCGTATCGCGCTGGCCCTGCAGCCGCCCTTCCGCGTTCCAGTCGGTCTCGCCGTGGCGCACGAAGTAGATCGGCGCCCGGTTCACCGGCCATCCCTCTCGGAACGGCCCCGCTTCGCTGTCGTTGATGCTGACACGCCTCGTCCCCACCGGAGCCCCTCCCTTCCGATGTCGAAGAAGCACTCGAAAGACAAGCCGGTTTCGCTTCCGGGCCATCCGCGCCCCTCCTCCGCCGCCTGGGCGAGCGAGGCCGGATCGCTGGCGGAGGCGAGCCCGGGCTTCCTCGCCGAGCACGGCGCGACGATCCCGGTGCCGCCGCCGGGCGTGGTCCAGTGCCGGCCCGAGGCGCCGTGCCGGCTCGCCGAGATCGACCCCGACGCGCCGGGCTCCTCCGACGGCAAGGCCCAGGCCGAGGCCGAGCTGGTGGAGGTGCGCGCCCGCATCCAGGCCCTGCAGGAACGGCTCTACGCCGAGCGCAAGCGCAGCCTGCTGGTGGTGCTCCAGGCCATCGATACCGGCGGCAAGGACGGGACGATCCGCCACGTCTTCGAGGGCGTGAACCCGCAGGGTTGCCAGGTCTCGTCGTTCAAGACGCCGAGCGCCGAGGAGCTCGACCACGATTTCCTGTGGCGCTACCACCGGGCGGTGCCGGGCCGCGGCATGATCGGGGTGTTCAACCGCAGCCACTACGAGGACGTGCTCATCGTCCGGGTGAAGCAGCTGGTGCCCGAGACCCTGTGGCGGCCGCGCTACGACCTCATCAACGATTTCGAGCGCCTGCTCACCCTCTCGGGCACCACCGTGCTCAAGATCTTCCTGCACATCTCGAAGGCGGAGCAGAAGAAGCGCCTGGAAAGCCGGCTCGCCGACCCGACCAAGAACTGGAAGTTCGATCCCGCCGACCTCGTCGAGCGACAGGCCTGGGACTCCTACCAGGCGGCGTTCCAGGACGCCCTGACGCTCTGCGGCACCCGGCTGGCGCCCTGGCACGTGGTGCCGGCCAACCGCAAGTGGTTCCGCAACCTCGCGGTCGCCCGGCTGATCGCCGACACGCTGGAGGCGATGGACCCGCGCTTCCCCGAGCCGAAGGCGGATCTGACGGGGATCACGGTGCCGGATTGACGCGCATCGCCGGCCGTCGCTCACGTCCAATAGAGCACCCGCGCCGCCGGCAGCCGCTCCGCCAGGGCCTGCGTGAGGCAGGCCCGCATCTCCCGCATCAGCTCGGCCGGAAACACGTACTTCACCGAGCCGAACTTGGTGAGCTTGCGGCTGCGCTCGTCCTCCCGCATCGGCAGGTCGGAGCCCGGATACCAGCCCTCCAGCACCTCTTTCGAACCGGGGGTGAAGCGATGGGTGATGAGTTCCGCGGTGAGGTCGAGATCCTCGACGCCGTCGAGGGCCGCGGCGGCTCGCGTGAACAGGTCGGCATAGGCCTCGCGCCAGTCCGGCACGGGGAGGATCGGCGCGACCGTGAGACCGACCGGATAGCCCGCCCGGGCCAGCGCCCCCATCGCGGCGAGGCGGTCGCGCAACGGCGCGGTGCCGCCCTCGTAGCGGGCGGCCGCCGCCGCATTGACCGAGAAGCGCAGCCGCGTGCGGCGCCGGTGCCCCAGGCCGAGCAGGGTCTCGACCGCGGCGAACTTGGTGGTGGCGCGTAAGGCGACCGGAGCGTCCCAGGCGCCGAAATGCCGGATCGCCGCCGAGAGGGAGCCGGTCAGGTGCTCGATGCCGAGGGGATCGGTGTAGCACGAGGCCTCGAAGGTGGTGCCCTCCTGCGCGCGCTCCGCGCTCGCCGAGGTGACGCCGCCCCGGCCGACGTAAGCGGCGAGGTTCTCGAGGATCTCCGGCAGGTTGGCATAGACCCGCGTCACCGGCGGGCCCGAGAGCGAGCCGGCGAGGTAGCAGTACTGGCAATGGGCCGGGCAGCCTTCGGCGAGGTCGACGCGCCAGTCGGCGCTCGGCGGAATCGGCTGCAGCTTCAGCTTGGTGGGTGGAGCCACCACCACCGCGAGGGTGTTCTTCGCCTCGCTATAGGCCCGGCGCGGATCGGGATGGCGCAGGCCGGTGAGGCGGTTGCCGGGCAGCGCCTCGACGGGCAGCCCGAGCGCTTCGGCGCGGGCCGCGATCGCCCGCCCGTGGGCGTGCTCCCGCGCCGCCGCGGTGATGACGACCCGGCGCGGGCGCCAGAGTCGGGCCGTGCGGGCGGGGGCGGGATCGTGGAAGGTCATGCCCGGCGAACGCGCGGGGCCGTCCTCCGGGTCCCGACCCTCGATGTCCCGACCGTCGACGATCGGGACGGGGAGCGTTAACGCCGAACGTTAATGCCGGACGTCAATGCCGGGCTTGGGGCCGTACCGTGTAGGTGCCGCCGCGGATGCGCTCGGGAAAGCCTTCCGCGTAGCGGGCAGTGGCCTCCTCGCCGTAGGTATGGACCAGCTCCTGGAAGGCCGCGAACAGGGCGGCCTGGGCCATGCAGTCGCCGTCGAGCCCGTCCAGGCAACCTTCCGCGAAGGCCTCCGAGACGTAGCTCAGGGCGGCGCGCTTCGCCTCCTGGTCGGAATCGAGCGTGGGGTGGTGGGTTTCGAATTCGGTCATCGACAGCCTTGAGATCGGGTCTCTGGTGAGAACGGCGGTCTCGAATCCGCAGCGGCCTCGTGTGATGACCGGATTCATAGGCTGTCGGCCGGTTCCGGGCCAGCAAGGAATTGCGAAGAGGTTAACGGCGCCACGAGAATGCCTCCCTCTTCGACACAGGTGCCACAGCGTGGCGCAGGTGCAACAGAGAGGCGGTCAGCCCCCGAAACGGCCGGCCAGGGCGACCGAGAGGCGCTCTCCTTCCGCGATGTAGCGGGTCGCGGCCTCGACCGCCGAGGGCGTGCAGACCCGGTAGGTCACGGCGTAGCCGCCATAGCCACGGTTATAGGCCCCGGCGAGGCGGTCGCGCCGGCCCGGGCTGGTGCCCTCGGCATCGAGCAGGGCCTTCATCCGGGCCGGCCATTCCGGCGCGTCGGGATTGCCGCACAATTCGCGCAGGAAGCTCAGCGCGCCGATGATCTCGGACAGGCGCAGCAGGTCGCGGTCGTAGGGGGCCGGCGTGTCGGCCGGCGGAGGCGGGGCGGGAGCCTCCTTCTCGGGCGGCTTCGCGGCCGGCTTCGGCCGGTTCTGGGCCAGGGCGGGGAGAGCCGCGACGAGACAGGCGGCCAGGATCACGGCGCGTCTCATGCGTCGTCCCCCACGGCCGCGAGGGCCTGCGCGATCACCCCGTGCAGCCCCCTGGTGGTCGGGAGCTCGTGCGCCTCCGCCGGGGTCACCCAGCGCAGGTCGAGGGCTTCCGGCCCGGTCGTCGGCTCGCCGGAGCGCCAGCGGGCGGCATGGGGATGGATCACGAAATGGTGCAGCACCGCGCCCTCGGCATCGCGCTCGATCACCTCGAGGGGAGCCAGTCCCGCGACCACCTCGGCCACGACCCCGACCTCCTCGTGCAGCTCCCGCAAGGCGGCCTCGGCCAGGGTCTCGCCCACCTCGACCTGGCCGCCCGGCAGGGTGTAGATCCCGCGCATCGGCGCCTGGCCACGCGCGGCGAGCAGCACCCGGCCCCCGCGCACGACGGCTGCCGAGGCGGCGATGAACGGGCGAACGGGATAGCGGCGGCGCCAGGCCGGGTCCTCGGCATCCGCGCTCAAGGCCGGGCATTCCCGTCCCGCACCGAGGCGAGCCGCCCGTCGGCCAGCGCCACCACGACCTGGTTGCCCAGGACCGCGAGGCCCGCCCCGACCGGTGCCGGCAGGGTCGCGCGGGCGCGCTCGGTCAGGTCCTTCAGCGAGAGGTAGGCGAGGGCGGTGCGGTCGCGGGAGGCCACGACCAGCGCGTCCCCGAGGGCGGCGCCGGGGGCGGAGAACCCCTTGCCGTCCGCACTCCCGGTGCTCCGCATCTGCCGGACGGGCGCCTCGCCGGACAGGCTCCATTGCTCGAGCCGGCCCTCCTCGCCGCGCACCAGGACGGCGCCGGGGCGCGGGCCCGGGAGGTCGGTCGCGAGGGCGAGGGGACCGGGCTCGGGCGGGGTCTCGGCCCGCACCCGCCAGGTGCCGTCCCGGCGCCCGATCACCGCGAGTCCCGCGCCCTCCGGGTGCTCGCTGAGCGCGAGAAGGTTGAGCGATCCACCGATCTCGACCGGTCGCAGGGTCTCGGCGGAGAAGACCGCGCCGGCCCCCGGCGGTACCGTCGCGGTCTCGACCGGCACGGGCTTCGGGTCGGCGCTCATCGTCACCTTCTGGCGCTCGCGCACGGTGACGCCGGCGGCGCCCGGGCGCCCGTCCGGCCCCCGGCTCGGCCCCGACAGGTAGGCGCTGATCGGCCCCGACAGCACCCGGCGCGAGCCCGGCAGCGCCCCCTTCGGCGTCTCGCCGGCGGTCAGGCCCTCGATCGCGTCGAGGGGGAGGGGGACGACCGCGATCGTGTCGCCCGACAGCGTCAGGACGGCCGCGCCCCCCTCGCCCCACACCACCGCGACCGGGCCCGCCTTGCGCGGCAGCTGCGGCAGGCCGGCGGTGGTGACCGACAGGGCCGCCTCGCTGCCCGCGTCGCGCAGCTGCGTCACCCGGAACGGCAGGTCGAGGAGCGTGACCCGCGGCTCGGCGGCGGCGGGGGCCGCCGCGAGCAGAAAGGCGACCGCGACGGCGAGCGCCCGCCGCTCAGACATGCTGGCCGCCGTTGATGTGCAGCTCGGCGCCGTTCACGTAGGACGAGGCCTCGGTGCACAGGAAGTAGATCGCCTTGGCGACCTCGTCCGGCGTGCCGAGGCGGCGCTGCGGGATCTGCGCCACCAGCTTGTCGGTGCCCGGGGACAGGATCGAGGTGTCGATCTCGCCGGGCGAGATCGCGTTCACCCGGACGCCGAGCGGCCCGAAATCGGACGCCATCTCGCGGGTCAGGCCGGCCAGCGCCGCCTTGGAGGTGCCGTAGGCCGCCCCCGCGAAGGGATGGACGCGCGATCCCGCGATCGACGTCACGTTGACGATCGAGCCGCGCGCCCGGGTCAGCTCCTCGCACAGGCCGCGGGCGAGCAGGATGGGCGCGAAGAAATTGACCTGGAACACCCGCTGCCAGTCGGAGAACGGGGTGGCGATGGCGCCCAGCCGCTCGCCGCCCGGCCCCTTGGGCGAGATGCCGGCATTGTTGACGAGGGCGTGCAGCAGGCCGCCCTCGGCCTCGAGCCGTCCGGCCACCTCCTTGACGGCGCGGACCGTGTCCTCCGGATCGGCCAGGTCGACCTGCAGGTGGTCCTCCGGCCCCATCTCCCACGGGCAGTTCTCCGGGAAGGCGTGGCGCGAGCAGGTGATGACGCGCCAGCCCGCCGCCGAGAAGCGCTTGACGGTGGCATGGCCGATGCCCCGGCTCGCGCCGGTGAGCAGCATCACGCGGCGGCGTTCGTTCGACGGTTGGGCCACGGCCGTTCCTCGGGATGTCCGGTGCTGAGCGCCGCCGGCTGTGCGGGGGCGCGAAGAGCCTCAGGGTAGGGCCCGGCGCCCCGGAAATCCAGGGCTTGCCGCGCCGCAGCAAAGCTTGCGCGGCTCACGGGTAGAGGCGGTTCCCCTCCCAGCCGTCGCCCCGGCGGGTGAAGCGCACCCGGTCGTGCAGGCGGTAGGCGCCGTCCTGCCAGAACTCCATCGTCACCGGGGCGATGCGGTAGCCGGTCCAGTGCGGCGGACGCGGCACGCTCTCGCCGGGAAAGCGCGCGCCCACCTCGTCCACCGCCCGGATCAGCGTCTCGCGGCTGTCGAGGGGTTGCGACTGACGGCTCGCCCAGGCGCCGAGGCGGCTGTCTCGGGCCCGGGAGGCGAAGTAGGCGTCGGCTTCCGCATCCTCGACCTTCGTCACGGTGCCGCGGGCCCGCACCTGGCGGCGCAGGCTCTTCCAGTGCAGCACGAGGGCGGCGCGGGGATTGTCCGCGAGCTCCAGCCCCTTCACCGACAGGGTGTTGGTGTAGAACACGAACCCGCGCTCGTCGGCACCTTTCAGGAGCACGATCCGCACGTCCGGCAGCCCGTCGGCGTCGCAGGTGGCGAGGGCCATGGCGTTCGGATCCTCGGGCTCGGCGGCCTCGGCCTCGGCAAACCATTGCCGGAACAGTCCCCAGGGATCCGGGTTCTTCGTGAAATCATCTTTCGTTAACCCGTCCACGGCATCGTCCTTACCCAAGTGGCTCGAGTGCCTGGATGGCCTGAGCCCGTGTGACAACCGGAACCGGGGGCGGGCCGGCGTCGCATCCTCATGCGTCGCGGCGGGCCGTCCGGTCGTGAGAACAGGTGTAATGCGTCGGCGTGCGTGTAAAGTCGGTTCGGTGACGCTCGGCCTCGCGCTCACGCTGGGCGCCCTCGGGGGCATCCTGGCGATCGGCGGCTGCAGCCAGCCGCTCATCATGTTCGCGCCTCAGGTCGATGCCGCGCCGCCGGAGCCGGAGAGCACCGGCAGCATCGAGCCCGCGGCACCGAGGAGCTTCGGCCCCGACCTCTCCGGCGAAGATTGGCGCCGGGCCAAGGCGGCGCTCTCCGTCGCCCTGGACCCCCAGGGCAACGGCCAGCCGGTGAAGTGGGACAACCCGGATTCGGGCATGCGCGGCATGGTCAACCCGACCGGTCTGCCCTTCGTGAAGAACGACGAGATCTGCCGCGGCTTCCTGGCCTCGGTGATCGGCCCCGGCGGCAACCGCTTCGTGCGCGGCACCGGCTGCCGGCCCTCCGGCGGCGCCTGGGAGCTGAAGAGCCTGAAGATGACGACGAAACCCGGGTGAGGCGAGCGCCAGGGGGCGGGGCGCCCGTCGCGCCCTTCGCCTCGCGCAGCGTGGCGCCGCCCGATGAAGTGACGTACCCTGGGCGCTTGCCGCCTCCGCCTGCGTTGCAATCCGGCAACACGGTCGCCAGATAGGGCTCAACCCATTCACGCAGGCGGATCCGCGCCCGGATGCATCGCGCCGGGACCGGGCCGCCCGAATCGCCATCGGATCGCCATGCGCAACCCATACGACGTACTCGGCGTGAGCCGTTCGGCCGACGAGGCGGAGATCAAGAAGGCTTTCCGCAAGCTCGCCAAGGCCTACCACCCCGACCGCAACAAGAACGACGCCAAGGCGCAGGATCGCTTCGCCGAGGTCAACCAGGCCTACGAGATCCTGGGCGACGCCAAGAAGCGCGAGCAGTTCGACCGTGGCGCCATCGATGCCGAGGGCAAGCCGCGCTATGCCGGCTTCGAGGGCTTCGGCGGCGGTGCCGGCCGTGGCGGCGGCTTCGACTTCGAGTCGATGGCCCGCGGCCGCGGCGGTGCCGGCGGCGCGGGCGCCGGCGGCTTCGGCGAGGACATCTTCTCGCACCTGTTCGGCGAGGCCTTCCGCTCCGCCGGCGGGCCCGGGCGCGCCGCCCCGCAGAAGGGCGAGGACGTCGCCGCCGAGCTGACCGTCACCCTCGATCAGGTCGCCAACGAGGCGAAGCTGCGCCTCAACCTGCCGAGCGGCCGCGAGGTCGACGCGGTGGTGCCCAAGGGCGTGGTCGACGGGCAGGTGATTCGCCTGCGCGGCCTCGGCTATCCGGGCGCCCACGGCGCCGAGCCGGGCGACGCCCTCCTGACCGTCCGCTTCGCCGCCGATCCGCGCTTCCAGGTCGAGGGTGCGGATCTGCGCACCACCGCCGAGGTCCCGCTCGAGGACGCGGTGCTGGGCGGGCCGATCCGGATCCAGACCCTCACCGGCGCGGTCGAGATGAAGATCCCCCCGATGACGAGCTCGGGCCGGGTCTTCCGCCTGCGCGGCAAGGGCCTGCCGAAGAAGGACGGCACCCGCGGCGATTTGCTCGCCAGCATCGCCGTGACCCTGCCGGCCGATGCCGACGAGGCCCTGACCGAGTTCGCCCGCAAGCGCCGCGCCGCCGCGACGGCGGGTTGAGCCGGGGTAGGGCCGGGCTTTACCGGAGCCGGCGCACTTCCGTCGCCCGCGGGCGTCGGTTAAGGAAACCGCTGGGGAGCTATGCACGGCCGGGTCCGCCCTGCCGCCTCCGGCTTCCCGTGGCGGCTGTTCTTTGGGTGACTCATGGCTGACTCGAACCGGGCACAGGTACAGGAAGACGGGCAGGCCGCGTCCCCCGGGACCGGGCTTCTCGCCGGCAAGCGCGGCCTCGTGCTCGGCGTCGCCAACAACCGCTCGATCGCCTGGGGCATCGCCCGCAGCGCGCGCCAGCACGGCGCGGAACTGGCCTTCACCTATCAGGGCGAAGCCCTGCGCAAGCGCGTCGAGCCGCTGGCCCGCGAGCTCGACGCCGCCGTCGTCGGCCATTGCGACGTCACCGACCCGGCCTCGATCGACGCGGCCTTCGAGGCCACCGGCCGGCACTTCCCAGACGGGATCGACTTCGTCGTCCACTGCATCGCCTTCTCGGACAAGGACGAGCTGACCGGCCGCTACCTGGACACCAGCGAGGCGAACTTCTCCAAGTCGCTGCTGATCTCCTGCTACTCGTTCACCGCCATCGCCCAGCGCGCCGAGAAGCTGATGCGCAACGGCGGCTCGCTCCTCACGCTGACCTATTACGGCGCCGAGAAGTGGATGCCGCATTACAACGTGATGGGCGTCGCCAAGGCGGCCCTGGAGGCCTCGGTGCGCTACCTCGCCGCCGATCTGGGGCCGCAGAAGATCCGCGTCAACGCGATCTCGGCCGGGCCGATCAAGACGCTTGCCGCCTCGGGCATCGGGGATTTCCGCTACATCCTGAAGTGGAACGAGTACAACGCGCCCCTGCGGCGCACGGTGACCATCGACGAGGTCGGCGAGACCGCCGCCTATCTGGTCTCCGACATGTCCCGCGGCATGACCGGCGAGATCCTGCACGTCGATGCCGGCTACCACGTCGTCGGCATGAAGAACCCCGAGGCGCCGGACCTCAGCCTCGACAAGGAGTGAGGCCGGGGCTGGACCCGCAGGCCGTTCGGCGCAATGTGGCTCCGCATCGCAACGCGGAGCCCGCCATGCCTTCTCCCAAGATCGCCATGCTCACCGCCGGCGGCCTCGCTCCCTGCCTGTCGGCGGCGGTGGGCGGACTCATCGCCCGCTACACCGATCTCGCGCCCGAGGCCGAGATCATCGGCTACCGCAGCGGCTACAAGGGCCTGCTCCTCGGCGACTTCATGCCCGTCACCCCGGAGGTGCGGGCGCAGGCCCATGTGCTCCTGCGCCACGGCGGCTCGCCGCTCGGCAACAGCCGGATCAAGCTCACCAACGTCAAGGATTGCGTGAAGCGCGGCCTGGTCAAGGACGGGCAGGACCCGCTCAAGGTGGCGGCCGAGCAGCTTGCCCGCGACCGGGTCACGGTGCTGCACACGATCGGCGGCGACGACACCAACACCACGGCGGCCGATCTCGCGGCCTATCTCGAGGCGAACGGCTATCACCTGACGGTGGTCGGCCTGCCGAAGACCATCGACAACGACGTGGTGCCGATCCGCCAGACCCTGGGCGCCTGGAGCGCGGCGGAGCAGGGGGCGATCTTCGCCGAGAACATCGTCAACGAGCAGAGCGCCAACCCGCGCATGCTGATCGTCCACGAGGTCATGGGCCGCAAGTGCGGCTGGCTCACCGCCGCGACGGCCAAGGCCTATCGCGAGCGCCTGGACCGCACCGCCTTCCTGCCGGAATTCGGGCTCGACCGGGCGCACAGGGACGTGGACGCGGTCTACCTGCCGGAACTGCCGATCGACGTCGACCGCGAGGCCGAGCGGCTGCGCGCGAGGCTCGACGCCAAGGATTGCGTCACGGTCTTCCTGAGCGAGGGCGCCGGCCTCGACGAGATCGTGGCCGAGATCGAGGGGAGTGGCGAGACGGTCGGCCGCGATCCCTTCGGCCATGTCAAGATCGACACCATCAATGTCGGCAAGTGGTTCGCCGACCGGATGGCGCCGCTGATCGGGGCGGAGAAGACCCTGGTGCTGAAATCCGGACATTTCTGCCGCTCGGCCGCGCCGAACGCCGACGACCTGCGGCTGATCCAGGGCATGGTCGACCTCGCGGTCGAGTGCGGGCTGAAGGGCGTCTCCGGCGTGATCGGCCACGACGAGGATCGGGGCGGCCGCCTGCGGGCGATCGAGTTCCCGCGCATCCGCGGCGGAAAGGCCTTCGACCCGGCCACGCCGTGGTTCACCGCCATGCTGGAGCAGATCGGCCAGCAGCGGGCATGAGCCGAGCCGGCACCGTCCGGGTGCCGGCTCGTCATATTACTCTAGGTAACATCACGATCCAGTCGCGTCGAGCGGGGCGATGGCGCGGCCGGGCTCCGTCACCGCGTTGCGGCGGATGAAGGGCAGCACGTTTCCGCCGGTCTCAAACGGAACCGGCTCGGCACGAACCCGCTGCTGCCCACTCGCGAAGGACATCCAGCGGACGATCTTGCCGTCGGCATGACGCGCCAAGTGCCGCTCGGCCCGCCTCCGCGCCCATCGGGGCACGCCCTCACCGAACTTCATCGGGCTTCTCTCCCTGCTCGCCCACATCGCGACGGATGTCGCCTCATGAACGAAACAAGGGCCGGCCCGCCGTGTCATCACCCATTTGGGTGAGGTGGTGCCAACCTCAAGTTTTGAGTACGATGCAGGCTCCGCCGACCCCGCGGATGCGGCTGCACAGGGCCTCGGCGCTGGCGCGCGTCTCGGAGGGAACGCGGATCCGATAGAAGGCCCGCGTGCCGCGGTGGCGCAGGCGGGTGCCGATGATCATCGGGCGGACATCGCCCAGGATCGTGGCGTAGCGGTCGCGGGCCCGGCCGAAGCTCGCCAGGGCGATCGACTTCGAGAAGTTGCCGGCGAGCTGGACGCCCCAGGGCGCGAGCGCCGCCGCGGTCTCGGCGAAGAACGTCTCGGTGCGCCCGCGGATGCGTAAGGAGGCCGTCACCTGCAGGCAGCGCGTGCCCTCGGGCTCGGTCAGGTCGCTCTTTGTCTCGGCCTTGGCGGCGGCGGCCCAGTCCTCGGCGCTGCGCCCGGTGATCGCCGAGACGTAGGCGCGGGTCTCGGCCGGCAGGCCGCCGGTTCCGGCGAGCCAGGCGGAGACCCGGCCGGGCCCGCCGTTATAGGCCGCCGCCGCGAGGCCGAGATTGCCGAAGCGCCCGCGCAGGTCGATGAGGAAGCGGGCCGCGGCCGGGATCGCCTGTTCGGGGTCGAACGGATCGGCGAGGCCGCGCTCCTGCGCCGTGCCGGGCATGAATTGCGCCACCCCTTGCGCCCCGGCGCGGCTCACCACCCCGGGCCGGAAGCTGCTCTCGCGCCAGATCAGCCGGGTGAGGAACGCCACCGGCAGCCCCTTGGACTGGGCCGCTCCCTCGATCAGCCGGCACAGGGCCTGCTCGACCGTCTCCTCCTTGCTGTCGGCGGCAGGGGCGGGTGCCGCGGGGGCGGCGCGGGCCGGCGAGCCGAGGAGCGCGACGGCGAGGATGAGGAGGAGGGCGCGGGTCACGGGCACACCTTTACCGTGATTCGCTGAACGATTCGGCAAGGTGTGATCGTCGCGGGGGCGTTTCACGGTCTCCCGGTGGGCGAGGCCCTGGCGCCGGGCACGGGCCTGCGCCATCTAGCGGGCGATGTCCTCGCCGCTCCTGTTCGACGCCCCCCTCATCCGCAAGCGCCTCGCCCGCGCCCGCCGCGCCGGCTTCGCCGATTTCCTGGTGGCGCGGGCGGTCGACGACCTCTCCGACCGCCTCGGCGCGGTGCTGCGGGAGTTCCCCCGCGCCCTCGACCTCGCCACCCCCGTGCCGGCTGCGGCGACCTGGCTCGAGCGGAGCGGCCGGGCCGGCGCCGTGACGCGCCTCGCCCCCGTCCCCGAGGCGGCCAGCCCCGGCCTCGCGGTCGTGGTCGGCGATCCGGAGGCGCTGCCGTTCGGCGACCGGAATTTCGACCTCGCGGTGTCGCTCCTGGCGCTCCAGCACGCCAACGACCTGCCCGGCGCCCTGGTGCAGGTCCGCCGGGCCTTGAAGCCCGATGGGCTGTTCGTCGGCTGCCTGCTCGGCGGGCGCACCCTGACGGAGCTGCGCCAGGTCCTCACCCAGGCCGAGAGCGAGGTCGAGGGCGGGGTCAGCCCCCGGGTGGCGCCCTTCGCGGAGGTGCGCGACCTCGGCGGCCTCCTGCAGCGCGCCGGCTTCGCCCTGCCGGTCACCGATGTCGAGACCGTGACGGTGCGCTACGGCGATCCGTTCGGGCTGATGCGCGACCTGCGGGCCATGGGGCTCACCAACGCCATGCGGGAGCGCCGAGGCCGGTTGCGCCGCGAGACGCTGATGCGGGCCGCCAGCCTCTACGCCGAGCGCTTCGCCGATGCGGATGGGCGCCTGCGCGCGACCTTCGAGCTGATCTGGCTCTCGGGCTGGGTGCCGCACGAGAGCCAGCAGAAGCCGCTGCGGCCGGGCAGCGCCCAGGCCCGGCTGGCCGACGCCCTCGGCACCGTCGAACGCAAGGAGCCGTCATGACGGACCACCCGATCACGATCACGCCGAACCCGCACCGTATCCGCGTCATGCTCGGCGGCACGATCGTCGCCGAGACCACCCGGGCGCTCACCCTGCGCGAGGGCGGGCTGCCCCCGGTCCAGTACATCCCACGGGAGGATGCCGAGATGGACCTCTTCGAGCGCACGGAGCACCGCACGCATTGCCCGCACAAGGGCGATGCGAGCTACTACTCGCTCACGGCCGGCGGTCTCGAGCGGGCGAACGCCGTCTGGAGCTACGAATCGCCGTTCCCGGCGGTGTCGGCGATCGCGGGCTACCTGGCCTTCTATCCGAACAAGGTCGATGCGATCGAGGAATTCACGGATTGAGCGTCACGGCCCGAGCAGATCGACGATCGCCGGCAGCAGCGGCAGGTCGGCCGGCGGCATCGGGTAGCTCGCGAGGTCGCGCGGGCGCACCCATTTGAGCGCCTGCCCCTCCCGCGACTGCACGAAGCCGTCCCAGCGCCGGCAGACATAGAGCGGCATCAGGAGGTGGAAGCTCTCATAGGCGTGGCTGGCGAAGCTGAGGGGTGCGAGGCAATCCGCCTTCACGGTGATGCCGAGCTCCTCCGCGAGTTCACGGATCAGCGTCTCCTCCGGGCGCTCGCCGGGCTCGATCTTGCCGCCCGGGAACTCCCACAGCCCTGCGAGCTGCTTCCCGGGCGGGCGCTGCGCCAGGAGCACGCGCCCGTCCGGATCGACGAGGGCGACCGCCACCACGAGGAGGAGCTTCACGGGTTCGGCCATGCGGAGCGGGTCTCCTGGAAGGGTGGGGCGCGCCCGTCGGCGCGCCGATGCTGCGCGCGTCAGGGCGCGACCTGGTACGAGGCCTCGACGGCGGCCTCGATCGTGATCGTGCCGGCCTCGACCGGGACCGCGACGCCGACGGGCGCCGCCTTCGCGGCGAAGGCACGGGCCTGGATCGGCGCCGGCGAGCCTTCCCGCGGCGGCGAGACCAGGCTCTCCAGTCGCCCGAGGCGGATGCCGGCCGCCTCCGCCAGGGTCTCGGCCTGGCGCCGCGCATCCCGCACCGCATCCGCCCGGACGGCGTTCTCCGTCTGGGCCGGATCCGACAGCCCGAAGGCGACGCCGCCGATCCGGTCGGCCCCGCCGTCGAGCAGGCGGCGCATCAGCGCGCCGAGGCGCTTGAGGTCGCGCACCCGCACCGAGACGGCGTTGGTGGCCTGGTAGCCGTCGGGCACGTCGCGCATCTGCCCGCCGGGATCGCGCACGGTCTTGCTGACCGGTCGCAGGGACACGGCGGCGGTGGCGAGGTCCGGGCCCGTGATGCCGAATTCGCCGGCGAGCTCCACCACCTTGCGGGCGGCGGCCGAGTTCTGGTCGAGGGCCGCGGCCGGGTTGGGACCGCGGCTCTCCACCGCGATCTCCACCGTGGCGAAATCCGGCACCACCTCCCGGCTCGCCCGGCCGACGACGCTGATGCGGCCGGGCGCATCGTCGGCGAGCACAGGCCCCGCCAGGACGAGGCCGGGCCCGGTCAGGAACCCCGCCAGGAGGAGCGCCGCACCCGCCTTCACGAGCGGTAATCCCCGTTGATCTCCACGTAGGCCTTGGTGAGGTCGCAGGTCCAGACCCGGGCCTTCCCGCCGCCGAGACCGAGATCGACCGCGATCCTGACCTCGTCTCCCCGCATCGCCGCCGAGGCCGCCGCCTCGTCGTAGCCCGGATCGCGGGCGCCCTCGACGGCGACGCGCACGTCGCCGAACCAGATCGCCAGCCGGTCGCGGTCGGCCGGCTCGCCGGCCTTGCCGACCGCCATCACCACGCGGCCCCAATTGGCGTCCTCGCCCGCCACCGCGGTCTTCACCAGCGGCGAGTTGGCGATCGACATCGCGATCCGGTGGGCGGAGGCGTCGTCGGTCGCACCGCCGACCTCGATGGTGACGAACTTGCGCGCACCCTCGCCGTCGCGGGCCACCAGCTGGGCGAGCTCGCACAGAAGGTCGTCGAGCGCCTCGGCGAACCCGGCCAGGGCCGGATCCTCGGCCGATGCGACGGGAGCGTTGCCGGCCTTGGCGGTGGCGAACAGCATCAGGGTGTCGGAGGTCGAGGTGTCGCCGTCGACCGTGCAGCAGTTGAAGCTCTTGGCGACGCCGCTCGTGAGCAACGCCTGCAGCACCTCGGCCGGCAGGTCGGCATCGGTGAACACGAAGGACAGCATCGTCGCCATGTCGGGGGCGATCATGCCGGCGCCCTTGGCGATGCCATTGATCGTCACGTCCACCCCGCCGAGCCGCACCCGGCGGGTGGCGAGCTTCGGGAAGGTGTCGGTGGTCATGATGGCGCTGGCGGCTTCCGTCCAGCGCTCGGCCCCCCCGCCGGCGCGACCGGCGCATTCCGCCAGCACGCCGTCGAACTTGGTGGCGTCGAGGGGTTCGCCGATCACGCCGGTCGAGGCGATGAACACCTCGCCGGGTGCGCAATCCGCCGCCTTGCCGGCGATCTCGGCGGTGAGGCGCACCGAGTCGCGGCCCTTGAGGCCCGTGAAGGCGTTGGCATTGCCGGAATTGACCACCAGGGCGCGGGCCTGCTGCCCGCCGCGCAGGGTCTCGCGGCACCAGTCGACCGCCGCGGAGGGGCATTTCGAGCGGGTGAAGACGCCGGCGGCCCGGGTGCCGGGATCGAGCAGGACCAGCAGCACGTCGGTGCGGCCGCGATAGCGGATGCCGGCCTGCGCGGTGGCGAGGCGCACGCCGGCGATCGGCGGCAGGGCGGGCTGGTGCTTGGGCGCGAGCGGCGAGACGGGATGAGACATGCGGGGCTCCGGTCCGCCGACGCCTCGTCGTCCGCGTCGGCGCCGCGGTGTTGCCCCGCGGAGGCGCCCTGCGTCAACCGGGGCCGTGCTTTCGCGGCAGGGGCGGTTGTGCTTGCGGTTGTGCATGTCCGGGTTGATCGCTCCGCTTCCGCGCCGCGGCGCGGGCTGCGCCCTTGGGGCGAGGCAGTGGAAAACTGTTTTCCACGGCGGGGCTGACGTAGCGGCGGCGGAGAGCTATCTTATCTAGAGTTGCACATTATTATCTAGAGAGTCAGAGTCAGGATGCGCGGTTGCGAGCCGCCGTTTGCTGCCCGGAGGTTTCCGCTTGGCCCACCCGCAAGTTCTTCGCGACATGGCATTGTTCGTCGAGGTCGCGAAGCGGAAGAGCTTCAGCCAGGCTGCTGTGGCGCTCGATGTGCCGATCTCGTCCCTCTCCCGACGCATCACCCAGTTCGAGATGTCGATCGGGCTGCGCCTGCTCGACCGGACCACCCGCAAGATCGTGCTGACCCCGCACGGCGAGGCCTATTACGAGCAGGCGACGCGCCTGGTGGAGGAGGCGCACCGGACCTTCGACGAACTGATCGCCCAGGCGAAGGGACCGAGCGGCCTGCTCAAGATCGCGGCGCCCCCGGATCCGTGGGTGATGCATCATCTCTCGACCGTCGCGGCGGAATACGCGCTCCGCTACACGCAGGTGCGCGTGCAACTCGACCTCTGGCCCCAACTCGTCGATCTCTCCCAGGATGGCTACGACCTGGCGCTCGCCGTCGGCGCGCCGCGGGAGACCTCGATGATCACCCGCAAGGTGGCGGAACTCGAGAACGGCCTGTACGCCTCGCCCGACTACCTGGATCGAGCCGGGCGGCCCGAGGCCCCGGCGGAACTGGCGCGGCACCAGGCCGTGGCGGTCGGCCCGCCGGCCGCGTCGAATGCCTGGTCGCTGGAGCGGGAGGGCGAGGCGGTCTCGGTCACCATCGGCAGCACGGTCTCGAGCAACAGCCAGGGCCTGGCCCGGCGCCTCGCCGTATCCGGGCATGGCATCGCCCTGCTGCAGGCGATCGACGTGGGGCAGGACGTGGAGGCCGGACGCCTGGAGCGGGTGCTGCCCGCCTGGCACGGTCGTCCCAGCCCGGTCTACATCGTGACGACCTCGCGGCTGCTGCCGGCCAAGACCCGCAGCTTCATCGCCTTCGCGTCGCGCCAGCTCGCCGAGCAGCTGATGCCGCGCGGCGTCACCCTGGACGAGGCCGAGCTCGCCGCCCTGTACGACCTGCAGGAGGCGTGACGCGCCGAGCCGGCCCGTGCTTTCGAAGCCAGCCCGTGCTTTAGCTCGCGGGGGGCAGGGCAGCGGCGTGATGACACTTTCCGATCTCGTTTTCACGGGTGTGACGCTGGCGGTGGCGGCGCCAGCCGACGCGGCCGCCCGCCTGTCGGCGGGGCGCCAAGTCCTGTCGCCGGACGAGGTCGCGCGCATCGCCCGCTACCGGCAGGCGCGGGACCGCCATGAGCGAGCGGCGGCCCATGGCTTGCTCCGCCACCTGCTCGGGCCCTGGCTCGGCCGTGACCCGGCCGCGGTCGTCCTGGCGCGGGATGCGGGCGACAGGCCGTTCCTGCCCGGGGTGACGAGCCTCGACCTCAATCTCAGCCATGGCGGCGGCTGGGTCGCGGTCGGGCTGTCGACCTCCGGCCGGATCGGCGTCGACGTCGAGGGCGCTGCCCGAGCGGTGGAGTGGGATCGCGTGGCACCGGTCTTCCTGCATCCGGCCGAGCTGGCCGAGTATCACGGCCTGCCCGCCGGGGCGCGGCCGCGGCGGGCCCTGGAATACTGGTCGGTCAAGGAGGCCTGCCTGAAGGCGACGGGCGAGGGGCTGGTGGCCGAGCCACGAACGGTCCGCCTGACGCCGGAGGGAGCGGCCTGGCGCCTGGCGCGGGCCGGCCTGTCGCTGAGGGCGGAGTCGCGGGTCCTGCCGGACGGGTCGCGGTTCGCCTGGGCGGTCGAGGAGGGGGTGGAGGTGTCGGTCGCAGTCGCAGGCTGATCGCTTGCCAATCAACCGGTAGCCGGAATCCGAAGATGGTTCATCCGTGAGGGACGGCAAGGCCGGTGAACAACTGGCACGGAAACCGAGATGTCTCCACGTTACCCCGGGGATCGACGAAGTCGAGAGCCTGAGATCTGTCATCGCTGACGCCCCAGTATCGAGCGACCAACGCTCCACCCCATTTCGGAATCATTGGCGTTTATGGATCCCGGGCTCCGCCACACGGCCCCGGGATGACGATGGAGCGCTTCACGTCTGCCGTTTCGATCAAACAGGCTCTCAAACGTACGCGCTCATCCCGGCATTCGATTGCGGGAAGCGCTCGGCCAGGGCGCGGCGGAGCTTCTCGAGGGCGCGATTCTCGATCTGGCGCACGCGCTCCTTGGAGATGCCGAGACGGTGGCCCAAGGCCTCCAGCGTCGCCTGATCCTCGGCGAGGCGCCGCTCGTGCAGGATGCGCAGCTCGCGCTCGGAAAGCACGGTCAGCGCCTGGCGCAGCCAGGTCAGGCGGCGCTCGCCGTCGACGGCGTCGGAGACGGTCTCGTCGGGCAGGGGCGAGGTATCGACCAGGAAGTCCACGCGCTCGGCCGAGGCCTCGCCATCGTCGCCGACGGGGGCGTTGAGCGACATGTCCGGGCCGGAGAGACGGGCATCCATCAGCGCGACGTCCTCACGGGACACGCCGATGGCGGTGGCGATGCGGCGATGGATCTCGTCGCCGACGCGCTCGTCGGTCGATTGCATCAGCCGGGCGCGAAGGCGCCGAAGATTGAAGAACAGCGCCTTCTGGGCGGAGGAAGTGCCGCCGCGGACGATCGACCAGTTGCGCAGGATGTAATCCTGGATCGAAGCCCGGATCCACCAGGTCGCGTAGGTCGAGAAGCGCACGTCGCGCTCGGGCTCGAAGCGGGCGGCGGCCTCCATCAGGCCGACATGGCCCTCCTGGACCAGATCCGCCATCGGCAGGCCGTAATGGCGGAAGCGGCCCGCCAGGGCGATCACGAGCCGCATATGGGCGGAGATCAGACGGTGCAGGGCCTGCTCGTCACGCTCGTCCTTCCAGCGCACCGCGAGGCCGCGCTCCTCCTCCCTTTCGAGGAAGGGGGCATCCATCGCAACTCGCACGAACTGCCGACGTATGCCTGCGATTTCCGCCATCCCCGCCTCCGCCACTGTGGTGAGCGCTGTGTGTCGCGATGAGGTCGAAGCGCAGCGTGGCGCGCGCTCGTTACACCGCAAGGCCTGCGACAACGGCGCGACCACCCGCCCGGTTCCCGCACCGCGAAAAAATCCTCTGCGGTGCGATTCCTTCGTGCGCGCGGCGCATCATGCGAGACATCGTGGGGGCGGGAGGCCGGAGAGGCGAAGCGGTGGCAGTGGCTCTGGAACGGGGATGGTTGCCCAAGGCCTCGAAATGCGAAAGCCCGGCACGGGGCCGGGCTCTCGTTGGATCTTTGAAGGCAGCAGGGATCAGGCGGCCTCGGCCTCGTCCTGCAGGTCCTCGCCGTCGGCCTCGGCCTCGGCGCCCTTGGCCCGGCGGGGCGACTTGGCGAGACTCTGCTCGATGAGCTTGAGCGACTCGGTGTCGGTGATGCGGTTCACCGCCGCGATCTCCCGCACCACCCGGTCGAGGGCCGCCTCGTAGAGCTGACGCTCGGAATAGGACTGCTCGGGCTGGGCGTCGGAGCGGTAGAGGTCGCGCACCACCTCGGTGACGGCGATCAGGTCGCCGGAATTGATCTTCGCCTCGTATTCCTGGGCCCGGCGCGACCACATGGTGCGCTTCACCCGGGCGCGGCCGGTGAGCACGTCGAGCGCCTTCTTGACCAGCTCGGGCTCGGCGAGCTTGCGCATGCCGACCGAGTTCGCCTTGGCGGTCGGGACCCGCAGGACCATCTTGTCCTTCTCGAACGACACCACGAACAGCTCGAGCTTGTAGCCGGCGATCTCCTGCTCCTCGATCGCCGTGATGCGGCCGACACCGTGAGCCGGGTACACGATCGCTTCGCCGGTCTTGAAGCCCTGCCGGGCGGCTGTCGTCTTCTTGGCGGTCGTCATGCGGGGGTGGCCTCCAGGTCACCGTTCGCGGCAATGTCCGCGACCGGATCATTCATCCGGGTCAGGGCACCCGGCGAAAAATACGCGCCTGCCGGACATCCCGAGGGGCGCCCGCCAGTCCCTGTCAAACCATAGCTAAGGAACGTCCGAACGCGCTGCGGACCGCATAAGATCCACCTCGGCTGATCGCATGCCGCCTCGTCCCATCGAAAAAATTCCCGCTCGGTGGACGGAGGCTGCACGTCGGACGAAAAGCGACGGCGAGCAGGAAGCTAGCACGAAGAGGCCAGAAAATCAAAAAAATTCAGGCGCCCGGCATAGCTGCGCGGGCACCTTGCACCATGTTTCACCAGCTTGGCGGGAGCTTCGCAGACCCGCCATGCGACCCGGGAAGGGGTCGGGCGGCTCCGGCGCGATCCTTGGTGGAACCGCGCAGGTCCGTTCAGTCGCCCGAACCGGGATTGGCCGAGAAATGCGCCTCGAACTTGCCGGGCTTGCCGTCCCATTCCTTGGCGTCGGCCGGCGCGGCCTTCTTCTGGGTGATGTTCGGCCAGCTCTTCGCCATGTCGGCGTTCAGCTTCAGCCAGCTCTCCAGGCCCGGCTCGGTGTCGGGCTTGATCGCCTCGGCCGGGCATTCGGGCTCGCACACGCCGCAATCGATGCACTCGTCCGGCTGGATGACGAGCATGTTCTCGCCCTCGTAGAAGCAGTCGACCGGACACACCTCGACGCAGTCCATGTACTTGCACTTGATGCAGTTGTCGGTGACGACGTAGGTCATGGGCCGGTGAAACCTCGAAGGCAGATGGGCGCTCGCGCGGCACCCGGGCGTATGGGCGGGCCTTAGACCCGGGCGGGCGGGCTTGCAAGCCGCCCCATGGGGGGCAGCGTTGCGTAGCCGTGACGCGTCGCCTTCGCGTCACGCTTTCGCACGGAGCCGCTCACCCCTCCGCCTCGCCGGCCGAGAGGTCGGCCGAGAGGTCGGCATAGAGCAGTCGGGCTTCCGGGGCGGGACCCCGGCGCATGCCGAGATCGAGCACCCGCACCGCCGCCGTGACGTGCTGGGCCGCGACGGTGATCACGTCGCCCACCGCCACGGCCTTGGACGGGGCGTCGGCCCGCTGGCCGTTCACCCGCACGAAGCCGTCCTCGATCAGGCGCGCGGCCAGGGAGCGCGTCTTGGCGAAGCGCGCGAACCACAGCCACTTGTCGAGGCGCTGCCGGTCCGCGCGCATGGCTCGCGGTCAGCGCTTGTCGCCGTCCCTCGCCTCCATCTGCGCCTTGAGGGCGAGGAGCTTGGCGAAGGGCGAATCCGGATCCGGGGCGCGGTCGCGCCGTGGCGGCCGGGCCTCGTGCATGCCGCCGCGGGGAGCGCCGTCGCGCCGGTCCTGGGGCGGCCGGCCGCCGTCGCGCCCACCCGGATGCGGCCCGCGCGGCGGACGGCCGTCGCGGCGGCCCTCGCCCCGGTTCTCACCGCCCCGGCCTTCGAAGCGGTGCTCGGGCCGGCCTTCGCCGGCGGGGCGGTTCTCGCCACGGTTCTCGCCCGGTCGCCGGTCGCCCCAGCGCTGGCCGTCGCGGGGAGCGCGATGGGCGCGCTGCTCCGCCGGGGCGCCCTCGCCGCCCTCCGGGCGCGGGAAGCCGCGCGAGCGGCCGTCGCGTTGGCCCCCTTCGCGCTGCTGGCCGTCCTGCGGCCGGCCGCGGCCCTGGTGGCGCGGCGCGTGGTTGCGCTGGTGGCGGTGCATCCGCCACACTTCGATGACGACCGGCTCCGCCGGTGCGGCCGGCTCGCCCGTCGCCTCGGCGGTCTCCGCAGGGGTGGTCTCGCCGGCGGCAGCAGCCTCGACGCCTTCGGCCGGCTCGCCCGCCTCGGCCTGCGCGGCGTCGGGGGCTTCGGCCTGAGCCGGCTCCTCGGAGACGGGTTCCTCGACGGCAGCGTCCTCGGCCACGGCCTCCTGAGCCGCGGCCTCTTGCGCCGGCACCTCTTGCGCCGGCACCTCTTCGACCGGCGATTCCTGTGCCAAGGTCTCCTGGACCGGTTCCGCCGCCTCGGCCTGCACCGGTTCGGCGGCCGGGATCTCGGCCGTCTCGGCGGCGGTCTCGTGATGCGCGGCGTCGTCGGCCGGGGCCGCCTCCGCCGTCACGGCCTCGGCCTGCGCCTCGTCGCCGGGCGCGGCCTCCGCGGAGTCGGCCGCCTCGGCCGACGCCTCGCCGGCCGCCTCTCCGGTCTCCGCGGCCTTCGCCTGCACTGGCACCGTCGGGGCGGCCGGGCGCAGCGGCACGGTGATGGCCGGGCCGGGCCGGCGGTCGACGACGTAGCCGAGCGACTTCAGGATCGAGGCGAAATCCTCGCCCGAGCAGCCGACCAGCGAGGTCATGCCGACGGTCGGCACGAAGCCGTCCTTGTCGGCCGCGCCCGGAGGCGGCTCGCCGGGGGTGGTGCCGGGCACGTAGGTGATCGCCGGGCGGATCAGGTCGGCCAGGCGCTCCAGGATGTCGACGCGCACCGCCCGGCCGCCGCAGACCCGGAAGCCGGCGGCGCGGTAGAGGCCCTTGGCGATCTCGGGATCGACCGGCATCGAGGTGCGGCCGGAGCCGGCGAGGTGGGCGATCTCGTCGAGGCCGCGCTGGTCGAGGCCGCCGTTCTGGAGCGCCCAGAGCTGCGCCGCCAGGGTGCGGGGCGCGGGCTTCAGCAAGGCCGGCATGGTGATGTGGTAGGCGCCGAACCGCACGCCGTGCTTGCGCAGGGCGGCGCGGCCCTCCTGGTCGAGGCTGCGCATCTCGTTGAGGACCTTGGCGCGCTCCAGCACGCCGAGGGCCTCCGCGACCTGGAAGCCGATGCCGCGGGCGAGGCCCGTCAGGTCGGCGGCGGTCTCGAGCTCGAGCGCGGGGCCGAGCAGGCGCACGATATGCGCCTTGAGCCAGGCATTCAGCCGGGTCTCGACCTTCTCGCGGGCCGGGCCCGTGAGCTGCTCGTCGGCCAGCAGCCGCAGGCCGGGCGCGTAGAGCTTCTCGCCCGGGACGAGCTTGGCGACCGGGTTGCCGGTCCAGCGGATCGTGCCGTCGTTCGAGAGCACCAGCGCCGCGTCCGCCGCGGCGGCGAACCTGTCGGCCCGCGCC
This sequence comes from Methylobacterium tarhaniae, assembly GCF_001043955.1. Taxonomy (GTDB): domain Bacteria; phylum Pseudomonadota; class Alphaproteobacteria; order Rhizobiales; family Beijerinckiaceae; genus Methylobacterium; species Methylobacterium tarhaniae. The sequence goes on from NZ_LABZ01000122.1 coordinate 84,991, forward strand.
TCGATCTCGCTCGCCAGCGCCTTCTCGGCGGCGCTGCGCAGGGTCTTGGCTTCCTGGCCCTCGGCGCCGGGATCCGGCACGAACTGGAATCCGTGCAGGTGGCCGACGTGCTGTCCCTCGACCGTCACGTCGCCGCCCGCGGTGATCTCAGCTTCCAACATGGTATTCTCTCTCAGGCGCCGCATCAGCACGCTGGTGCGCCGATCGACGAATCGACTCGCCAGCCGCTCGTGCAGGGCGTCGGACAGCCTGTCCTCTACCCGACGCGTCTCGCCCTGCCAATGCTCCGGGTCGGCGAGCCAGTCGGGCCGGTTCGCCACGAAGGTCCAAGTGCGCACGTGGGCGATGCGCTGCGACAGGGCGTCGATGTCCCCGTCGGTGCGGTCGACCATCGCCACGTGCTGGGAAAACCAGTCGACCGGGATCCGCCCGGCCATGCCGCGCATCAGGAAGCGGAAGAGCTGGGCGATGAGGTCGGCATGGGTCTGGATCGCGGATTTGCGGTAATCCGGCACGCCGCACACCGCCCAGAGCCGCTCGACCGCGCTCTTCGAGGTGGCGTAGTCGCGGATGTCGTCCTCCTTGGCCAGGAGGTCGAGGGCGGCCTCGTCGTCGCCGGTCGGCGCGCGGGTCAGGCCGCGTTCGGTCGGGTGCTCGCCGAGGCTGCGGCGCAGGGCGTCGATCGAGCCGAAATCGAGGTCCGGGTTGCGCCATTGCAGCATGCGCAGCGGCTCGAAGGTGTGGCCCTCCAGCGCCTCGACCATCTCGGCCTCCATCGGCGGGCAGCGGCCGGTGGTGCCGAAGGTGCCGTCGCGCAGGTGGCGCCCGGCGCGTCCCGCGATCTGCGCCATCTCGGAGGGGGAGAGGTCGCGAAAGCGCGTGCCGTCGTATTTGCGGTTCGACGCGAAGGCGACGTGGTCGACGTCGAGGTTGAGGCCCATGCCGACCGCGTCGGTCGCCACGAGGTAATCGACCTCGCCGGACTGGTAGAGCTCGACCTGGGCGTTGCGGGTGCGCGGCGAGAGGGCGCCGAGCACCACCGCTGCGCCGCCGCGCTGGCGCCGCAGCAGCTCCGCGATGGCGTAGACCTCCTCTGCCGAGAACGCCACGATGGCGCTGCGATGGGGCAGGCGCGACAGCTTGCGGCTGCCGGCGAAGCTCAGCTGCGACAGGCGCGGGCGGGTCGTGACGTGGATGCCCGGAATCAGCGACTGGACCAGGGGCTCCATCGTCGCCGAGCCGATCAGCAGCGTCTCCTCGCGGCCGCGCTGGTGCAGCAGCCGGTCGGTGAAGGTATGGCCGCGGTCGCGGTCGGCACCGAGCTGGATCTCGTCGATCCCGACGAAATCCACCTGATTGTCCCGCGGCATCGCCTCGGCGGTGCAGATCCAGTAGCTCGGCCGGTTCGGCTTGATCTTCTCCTCGCCGGTGACGAGGGCGACCCGCTCGGGGCCGACCCGCTCGACCACGCGGTGATAGACCTCGCGGGCGAGCAGCCGCAGCGGCAGGCCGATCATGCCGGTCGGGTGGCCGAGCATCCGCTCGATGGCGAGGTGGGTCTTGCCGGTATTGGTGGGACCGAGCACCGCCGTGGCGCCGCGCAAGCGGGCCTGCGGTGAGAGGGAACGGCGCGTCATCGCGATGAACGGATATCCTCGGGGCTAGGCTCCGGCAGGGGCCGCCGCGCCGTCCCGAGCCCGGTCCCGGGATCGTCGCGCGACCCCTTCAGCGCTCCGGATCGCGACCGCCCCGCGGCCGTGGCCCGAGCAGCGGCCTCCCGTCATATGGGGCGGGAGCGTACCGATCGCCATACGGATTGCTGTACGGATCGCCATACGGGGAGGGCGGGGCGAGGCCGGGAGCGATGATCTCGATGCGGGTGCCGGGTGCCTGGCCCTGCTCCAGGTCGGCGCAGAGCGTGTCGGGCACGGCCGTGAGCGGACCCGGCGGGTTCGGGCCGATCGTCGCCGAGGAATAGGCGTCGCCGCCGCAATCGGGCCCGCCGGCCAGCGCCGGGAGCGGGGCCAGCAGGATGAGAAGGGCGAGGGCGCGCATGCCTCAGCGCCCGTCGGCCGGCGTTCCCGGATTCTGCGCCGCGGCCTGCACGGTGGCCTCCGGGGCGCCCGGGCCCCCGCTCTGGGCCCAGCGCGTCGCCTCGATGATGTTGAGGCCGAGCTGGGTGCGTACGGCGATGCGCAGGGGAAGCAGCACCCGCGCTCCCTCGACGGGGGCGAGCCACACCGACATCTCGGTGTTCTCCTCCATGAACTTCACCCCCGGCCGATCCGGCCGATGGCCGGCGATCGGCTGGTAGCGGGCGTTGCAGACCAGGACCGGGCCGGCATAGCCGGGCTTCTGGACGCTGCGGGTCTCGCCGTAGCTCAGCACCACGTTGAACCGGCTCGCGCCGTCGAAGACCGGGATGGTGCGGTTGCAGTTCTGCGGGTCGGTGAGGTCGCCGCGGCCTTGGGCCGGCATCATCAGGGCGCTCACCGGATCGATGATGCCGCGCTTGTGCACCTCGCTGACGGTGACCCGCTCCGGGTCCGGCACCAGCGGGGGGGTGATGTCGGAGGCGACGACGTTGCCGCGGGCGAGCGCCATGCGCACGGTGATCGAGGCGCTGGCGCTGTTGGAGGAGAGCGCGAAGGCGGCCGGCACCGGCCGGGCCGCCACCGTGCCGCTCGCCCGGCCCGAGCCGTAGCCGCCTGTGATCGCCCCGACGAGGCCGGTGAGGCGGGCGCTGACATCCATGGTGTAGCGCGGGCCCTGCACCGACCCGGTGACCTGCGCCGTCCCGATCGGCATCCCCGCCAGCATGATGCCGTAATCGACCGTGACGGCGGTCTCGCCGGCCTTCGGTGCGCGGCCCCGCGCGGCCTTGGCCGGCGCCGCCTCGCCGGCCGGGAGGGCGAGCCCCGCCGCGAGGGCGAGCGAGAGGAAGGCCTTGGAACGCATAGGGGAACCGATCTCGAACGCCGTCACCCGCCACCGATGAAGCGGGGAAAATCTGGCCCTATCGTGACGCAATCAAGGTTAATGGACCGTCTCTCCGAGCGCCTGCGGGCGGTCGGGACGCGTCCAGCCGGAGAGCCGCGTCACGAGGGCGACGAGTTCGCCCTGGCGCGAGAGGCCGAGCTTGGCGTTGAAGCGAAACCGAGGCGAGGGCGCCGGCCCCGTCGGGAATCAGCCGGTAGGTGCCGAAGCCGAGTCCATGGCGCCGCAGGGACTCCTGGTAGAACGGGTCCCGGGCGATCTCCTCGGGGGTGAACAGCGCCGCATCGGTGAGGAGCAGGCCCGGCCTGAGGGCGAGACGGTGGCTGGCGCGGACCCGGCTGTCGTACTGCGACCAGCCAGCCCCGTAATCGCGATTCGCCTCCGTGAGCCGCTCCGAGACGACGAGAGGAACCGCCTCGGCCGGGACGACGGGAATCGGCAGGGCACCGACCGACGAAGTGACCTCCGACACCCGGGCGAGCGCCTCCGGCCACAGACCGGGATCGAGGCTGGCCGCGTAGACCGCATCGATGCAGGCGAGAAAGCTGGTCCCGGCCATGACGGACCCCTCGCACGACCGATATATGCGGAGCGCCCATTCGGCTTCATACGCAGTCGATTGCCGTCCTCCGGGATGCCGGGATGTCGAGGGACAATCAAGAGCGTGACGTGGCGCCCGCCGCCTCGCGGCCGAGATCGGTACCGATCCGGTGGACAACTTGCGGCGGCCTCGTTCACAGCTGCGGAAATCGGGGCCACAGGCCCTGGCGCAACTCTCGCGCGGGGCCCGCTCGACACCGGTCCGCCGGACGAGGGCCGCCGTTCCCCGTCGCGTTCGGAGCCTGCGCCTTGACGAGACCCGCATTCCCCCTCTATAGGCGCGTGCTTTCCAGGGACTTCGCGGGGTCCGGTTCTCGCCGGGGTGCGCTGCACACCCGGCTCTCGCGTTGCGTGGTCCCTCGCCGAACGATGACCAGTTGAGGATAGAAGACCATGTCGCGTCGCTGCGAGCTCACCGGTAAGGGGGTGCTCACCGGCCACCTCGTGAGCCACTCGAACCGCAAGACCAAGCGCCGGTTCCTCCCGAACCTGTGCAACGTCACCCTGCTCTCCGACACGCTCGGCCGCTCGGTGCGCCTGCGCGTCTCGGCGAACGCCCTGCGCTCGGTCGAGCACCGCGGCGGCCTCGATGCGTTCCTGATCAAGGCCGGCGAGACCGACCTGTCGCAGAACGCTCGCCTGCTGAAGCGCGAGATCGAGAAGAAGCTCGCCGAGGCGGCCTGATTTTTTCGCGGTGGAGGCGCCCAGCGCCTCCGTCGCCAGGGATGACAAAAACCCCCGGATGCGCCGACGGCGCCCGGGGGTTTTTCGCGTTGGTTCACGGTGCCATCGATGCACCGTTCATCCCGTCCGACGGAACTCAGACCCTCCACGTCATCCCGGTGCTCGTCGAGGACGAGAACCCGGCGAGAACCCGGGATGGCGTGGTGAGGTGATAGGCGTATCGGCCCGATCGACCACCACGATCCATCAAGCCGGCCTCAGGACGAGGTCGTGAGCGAGCGAAGCCTACCGCCGCCCACCCGCCGCCATCCGGCGCGCCGGCGCAGGACCGGCATCCTCCTCGAACAGCTCCGCCAGCTTCTCGGTCATCACGCCGCCGAGCTCCTCGGCGTCGATGATGGTGACGGCGCGGCGGTAGTACCGGGTCACGTCGTGGCCGATGCCGATGGCCAGAAGCTCCACCGGCGAGCGGGTCTCGATCTCGTCGATCACGTAGCGCAGGTGGCGCTCCAGGTAGTTGCCCGGATTGACCGAGAGGGTCGAGTCGTCGACCGGCGCGCCGTCTGAGATCACCATCAGGATGCGGCGCTGCTCGGGCCGGCCGAGCAGGCGCTTGTGGGCCCAGTCCAGGGCCTCGCCGTCGATGTTCTCCTTGAGCAGTCCCTCGCGCATCATCAGGCCGAGATTCTTGCGCGCCCGGCGCCACGGCGCGTCGGCCGACTTGTAGACGATGTGGCGTAGGTCGTTGAGGCGTCCCGGGGTCGGCGGCTTGCCCGCTTGCAGCCACGCCTCGCGCGACTGCCCGCCCTTCCAGGCCCTCGTGGTGAACCCTAAGATCTCGACCTTGACGCCGCAGCGCTCCAGCGTGCGGGCGAGGATGTCGGCACAGGTCGCCGCCACGGTGATCGGCCGGCCGCGCATCGAGCCCGAATTGTCGAGGAGCAGGGTGACGACCGTGTCACGGAAATTCGTGTCCTTCTCGTGCTTGAAGGACAGAGGCTGGAACGGGTCGATCACGACGCGCACCAGGCGGGCCGGATCGAGCTGGCCTTCCTCCAGGTCGAACTCCCAGGCGCGGTTCTGCTGCGCCAGCAGGCGCCGCTGGAGGCGGTTGGCGAGGCGCCCGACCACGCCCTGGAGATGGGCGAGCTGCTTGTCGAGGTAGGAGCGCAGGCGCGCCAGCTCGTCGGCGTCGCACAGGTCCTCGGCGTGGATCACCTCGTCGTATTTCTGCGAGAAGACCTTGTAATCCGGGCCCCGGGGCTCGTTCGCCCGCGGGCCCGGCGGGCGCCAGGACTCGGAAGCCTCTTCCGAGTCGGCGTCCTCCGCATCCTCCGGCAATTCGCCGGAGGGGGCGTCGGCGGCCTCGGTGGCGCCTTCCTCGATCTCGTCGGAGGCCTCGTCCGAGACCTCCATCTCGGCCCGGTCGCCCTGGCTCTGCTGCTCGGCCTCGCCCTCGCCGGCCTGCTGCTCGTCGGACTCGGCCTCGTTCTCGTCGTCGTTCTCGTCGTCGTCGGGATCGAGGGGGGCCTCGTCCGCCATGTCGAGGGAGGAGAGCAGGTCGCGCACCGATCGGGCGAAGGCGCGCTGGTCTTCCAGTGTCCCCAGGAGCCCGTCGAGGTTGCGCCCGGCCCGGTCCTCGATGAACTCGCGCCACAGCCCGACGATGCGCTGCGCCGCCTGCGGCGGAGCCTGGCCGGTCAGGCGCTCGCGCACCATCAGGGCGACCGCGTCCTCCAGCGGCGCGTCGGCCCGGTCGGTGATCTCCTCGTACTTGCCGCCGCGGTGGTAGCGGTCCTCCAGCATGGCCGTGAGGTTGCCGGCCACACCCGCCATCCGGCGCGAGCCGATCGCCTCGACCCGGGCCTGCTCGACGGCATCGAAGACCGCGCGGGCGGCGGCATTCTCCGGGGCGAGGCGGCGGTGGACGGCGTTGTCGTGGCAGGCGAGGCGGAGCGCCATCGAATCGGCGTGGCCGCGCAGGATCGCCACGTCGCCGGGTGCGAGCTTGCGCGGCGGCTCGGGCAGGCGGGCCTTGTCGCCGGTGAGGGCCGGCCGGTCGGTCGCGAAGGTGACCTCGATCTCGGCCTTGCGGGCGATGGCCCGCAGCGTCCCGGCCACCGAGCGCTTCAGCGGCTCGGCGACGGACTCGCGCTTCTCGCCGGGCTTGCGGTTGGAGATGGACATGCGAGGCTACTTCTTCAGCGAGTCGAGGTCGAAGGGGCGCGGCGTCGGGGGCCTGCTGGCAAGCGCCGGGGCTCGTCCCTCCAGGGGCGGCCCCGCTGCGGCGGCGCCACGAAGCGGCGCTGGCGCAGCGGAACCCCGCCGCCGGGTGACGGCTCCGACGCCGTCAGCTCAGCGCGACGTTGACCGCACTCTCGGGCAGCTCCTTGCCGAAGGAGCGCTGGTAGAACTCGGCCACCAGCGCGCGCTCCAGCTCGTCGCACTTGTTGAGGAAGGTCACCCGGAACGCGAAGCCGATATCGTTGAAGATGTCGGCGTTCTCGGCCCAGGTGATCACCGTGCGCGGGCTCATCACGGTCGAGAGGTCGCCGTTGATGAAGGCATTGCGGGTGAGGTCGGCCACGCGCACCATCTTGTTGACGACGTCGCGCCCGCCCTCGCCGCGGTAATGCGGCGCCTTGGACAGCACGATGTCGACCTCGCGGTCGTGCGGCAGGTAGTTGAGGGTGGTGACGATCGACCAGCGGTCCATCTGGCCCTGGTTGATCTGCTGGGTGCCGTGATACAGGCCCGACGTGTCGCCGAGGCCGACCGTGTTGGCGGTGGCGAACAGGCGGAAGCCCGGATGGGGACGGATCACCCGCTTCTGGTCGAGGAGCGTCAGGCGGCCCGACACTTCGAGCACGCGCTGGATCACGAACATCACGTCCGGCCGGCCGGCATCGTACTCGTCGAAGACCAGCGCCACGTTGTTCTGCAACGCCCAGGGCAGGATGCCGTCCTGGAAGGCGGTGACCTGCTTGCCCTCCTGCAGCACGATCGCGTCCTTGCCGACGAGATCGATGCGCGAGACGTGGCTGTCGAGGTTGATGCGCACGCAGGGCCAGTTCAGCCGCGCGGCGACCTGCTCGACATGGGTGGACTTGCCGGTGCCGTGATAGCCGGTGATCATCACCCGGCGATTGCGGGCGAAGCCCGCCAGGATCGCCAGGGTGGTCTCGCGATCGAACAGGTAGTCGGGGTCGAGATCCGGCACGTGCTCGTCGGTGGCCGAGTAGGCCGGCACTTCGAGGTTCGAATCGATCCCGAACACCTTGCGCACCGACACGGTCGTGTCCGGGAGAGCGGGTGGCGTCTTCTCAGCAAGCATACGAAGCCTCGTCGGGGCAGGCCGCCCCTCCATGGGCGTCCTGCGGATGTCGCGACGGCGCGGGAGAGTCCGGCGGGCGCCGCATGTCATTAATCTGCGGGGGGAGCCGGCGCAAACGTGCCTCACCCGGATATATGGGGGAGGCGCCGCGTTTCGAGCCCCTTCCGCCGCGGATCAGGGATGCGAGATCCGTGCCCGTTCGTCCCTGGGCCATAGTCCGGTCAGCACAGCCCGGCGGCCCGCAGGGTGTCGTGGGCCTTGATGATGTCGCGCAGGCGGTCCTCGAAGGAGCGGTCGCCGCCATTGGCATCCGGGTGGAAGCGCTTCACCAGCACCTTGTACTGCGCCTTGACGGCGGCCGGGTCCGCGCTCTCGTCGAGGCCGAGCACGTCGAGGGCCTTGCGCACCGGGGCGGAGTAGCGCGGCGGCGGCGGCTCGGCGCGGGCGCGGCGCGAGGCAGCCGGGCCGGCGCCCTCGCCGCGCAGGATGCCGAGCGGATCGACGTAGTCCCAGTCGCGCTGGGGCGCGTCGGGCTTCGGACCGGTCTTGCCCCCCGGGTTGACGCCCATCGCCCAGGTCGGCCGGTGCCCGATGACCGCGTCCTTCTGGTAGGCCTGGACGGCGGCGTCGTTCATCCCGTCGAAGTAATTGTACGAGGCGTTGTACTCGCGCACGTGCTGCATGCAGAAGCGCCAGTACTGGCCCTCCTGCTTGCGCCCCTTGGGCGCCTTGTGCAGCCCGGGCTGGGTGCAGCCCGGCCGGTCGCAGGCCGGACCCTCGGCCTTCTTCGGCTCGTCGCAGGAGGGCCGGATGCGGATGCGGTCGAACAGGGGCGAGTTCAGATCCATGACGGGGCGATTATGAGGGGCGGCGGGGCGGGCACAAGGCCTCCGGGCCTGATGCCGCAGGCGGAACCGGACGGCTTGACGGGGAACGCCCGCTCCGGTCAGTCGAGCCGAAGCAGGTTAAGGACGGGTGCGCGATGAGCCTGGGCGACTGGATCAGGACGACGCTGGAGGAGCGTCTGGCGCCGACGGCGCTCAGCGTCGTCGACGAATCACACCAGCATGCCGGCCATTCCGGCTGGCGCGAGGGGGGAGAAACTCACTTCCGCCTAGATGTGGTGTCGGCGGCCTTCGAGGGAAAGAGCCGGGTCGAGCGCCACCGCATGGTGAACGCCCTCCTGGACGACGCCTTCAAGCGCGGCCTGCACGCCCTGGCCCTGCGGGCGCGGACGCCGGGGGAGGCGGGGTAGGGGCTGACGATCCCCGCTCCGCGTCGGCCGGGACGATCGCCCCGAATACCGGCTCCCGCGGCGCGAACGCATAGACTGCCGTCGCCGCCAGCAGCGCCAGCCCATACGCCAGGAACAGCCGGCCGTAGAGGGCGTCCGGCGCGAGCCCGTCCGTGCCCAGCACGAACAGGGCCGAAAGACCCTGCACGGCCGCCGCCCCGCCCATGAAGACGATGTTCATGAAGGCGACGCCGCGCCCGAGCAGGTGGGCGGGGAAGAAAAGCCGGGCATGGGCCATCAGGATGCCGTAGCTCAGGCCCGCCGCGCCGGTGAGCGCCAGCAGCGCCACCGCGAGGGCGGTCGAGCCGCCGCCGAACAGGCCGAGCACCGAGAGCGCCAGCCCGGTGACGAGGCAGCCACCGAGCGCCGTGCGCTTCGGATCGCGCACCAGCCGCTCCAGCGGCCCGTACCCGATGGCGCCCGCCGCCATCGCGGCGCTCATCGCAAGCGTGCCGTTGCCGCGCGCAAGCGCATCGAGGCCGTGGACGCCGCCGAGATAGGATCCGACCCAGAGCGAGCGCGTCGCGATGACGACGGCATAGCTCACGAACACCACGGGAAAGACCGGCCACAGGGCCCGCATCCGGGCGACCTCGGCAAAGCCCCGCCAGACCGAGGTCTTGGGCGGGTCGGCCAGACGCGGCGGGTCCTCGATCAGCCACAGCACCAGCCCTGCCGCCGCCAGGGTGACGGCACAGAGCCCGAACAGGATGGTGCGCCAGCCGAAGGCGTGGCTCGCCAGCGCCAGCGGCGTCGAGCCGAGGAGGTCCCCCGAGGTGCCGAGCCCGATCATCAGCGAGGACAGCATGGCGAAGCGCTCAGGGGGATAGGACCGCCCGAACAGGTAGAGCCCGCCCATCAGGGCCGGCGCGCAGCCGAGCCCGATCAGCGCCATCGCGGTCGCCGCGCCGGAAAACCCCCGCGACAGCCCCAAGGAGGCCGCACCGAACGCCGCGACGACCAGGAAGCCCGCCACGGTGCGCCGCGGCCCGATCCGGTCGAGGAGGAGCCCGGTCGGCACCTGGCCGGCGGCGAAGGCCAGGAACCAGCCCGCCGAGAGCAGCGCCAGGTCGGAGGGTGCCAAGCCGAGGTCGGGCCCGAGATCGGGCGCGACCATCGCCAGGAAGCCGCGGTCGAACTGGCTGATCGTGTAGGCGAGCAGCAGGACCAGGAACGCCGTCATGGCCCTGCGACCCCCATAGCCATTCCGATGAAGCGGAGACCGCTTCGTCGGAAGGCGACATGACCGACACCGCGGAGCCTCACCCGACCGCTCCGTGATCGGGTGAGGCTCCGATCCCTTACTTGATGCGCTCGAGCACGCTGACGTAGTTCGCCACCGCGACGCCGCCCATGTTGAACACGCCGGCGAGCGTCGCGTCCGGGATCTGCATGCCGCCGGCATCGCCGCAGAGCTGCATCGCCGAGAGGGCGTGCATCGACACGCCGGTGGCGCCGATCGGGTGGCCCTTGGCCTTCAGCCCGCCGGACGGGTTCACCGGCAGCTTGCCCTCCTTGGTGGTCCAGCCCTCGCGGATCGCGTCGGCGCCGCGGCCCTCCTTGGTCAGGCCCATCGCCTCGTACTCGATCAGCTCCGCGACCGTGAAGCAGTCGTGGGTCTCGACGAGGGACAGGTCGTCGAGGGTGATGCCGGCCTGGGCCAGGGCGCGGGCCCAGGCGGTGGCGGCGCCCTCGAACTTCAGCACGTCGCGCTTCGACATCGGCAGGAAGTCCTGCGCGTGGGCGGTGGCCCGGAAGGCGACGGCGCGGCGCATGCGGAGCGCCGTCTCGGTATCGGCCAGCACCACGGCCGCGGCGCCGTCCGAGACCAGCGAGCAATCGGTGCGCTTGAGCGGGCCGGCGACGAAGGGGTTCTTGTCGGACTCGGTGCGGCAGAAGTCGAAGCCGAGGTCCTTGCGCATCTGCGCGTAGGGGTTCTGGACGCCGTTCTGGTGGTTCTTGGCGGCGATCATCGCCAGCGCGTCGGATTGGTCGCCGTGGCGCTGGAAATAGGCACCCGCGATGTTGCCGAACACGCCGGCGAAGCCCGCCGGGTTGTCGCCGTCCTCCGGCAAATAAGAGGCCTTGAGCAGGGTGCGGCCGATCTCCGGGCCCGGCGTGCGGGTCATCTGCTCGACGCCGACCACCAGCACCACCCGGGCGCGCTTGGCCTCGATGGTCTTGATGCCCTGATGCACCGCGGCCGAGCCGGTGGCGCAGGCATTCTCGACCCGGGTCGCCGGCTTGAACCGGAACCCGTCATCGGCCTGGAGCACCAGCGAGGCGGTGAAGTCCTGCGGCGTGAACCCGGCATTGTAGTGGCCGAGCACGATCTCGTCGACGTCCTGCGGGCCGATCCCCGCATGCGCCATCGCCTCGTTGGCGACGCGCACGATCAGGCTCTCGACGGTCTCGGAATCGTGCTTGCCGAAGGGCGTGTGGCTCCAGCCGACGATGCAGGCGGTCATGATGGTCTCCTCCCGTATTCACCTTGCCGTGTTTGCGGCGCACTCTGCGCAACGGAAGGGCGGCCCGCAAGCGCCGCTCACGCATCCTCGGCGCGGAAACGCGCATAGCCGGCGGCGCGCAACGAGCAGGCCGGGCAGGCGCCGCAGCCATGGCCCCATGCGTGCAGCGCGCCGCGCTCGCCGAGGTAGCAGGTATGGCTCTCGCGTACGATGAGATCGACCAGCGCCTCGCCGCCGAGGTCGCGGGCGAGCCGCCAGGTCTCGGCCTTGTCGATCCACATCAGCGGCGTGTGCAGGACGAAGCGGCGATCCATGCCGAGGTTCAGCGCCACCTGCAGCGCCTTGATCGTGTCGTCGCGGCAATCGGGATAGCCGGAGAAATCCGTCTCGCACATGCCGCCGACGATGTGGCGCAGGCCGCGCCGGTAGGCGAGGGCGGCCGCGAAGGTGAGGAAGACGAGGTTGCGGCCCGGCACGAAGGTGTTGGGCAGCCCGCCCGCCTCCATGGCGATGGCGGTCTCCCGGGTCAGGGCAGTCTCGGACACCTCGCCGAGGGCGCTCAAGGACAAAGTGTGGTCCTCGCCCAGGCGCCCGGCGAAGGCCGGCACGATCCGGGTCATCTCGGCGCGCAAGGAAGCCCGGCAATCCAGCTCGATCCGGTGGCGCTGGCCGTAATCGAAGCCGAGGGTCTCGACATGGGCGAAGCGGTCGAGGGCCCAGGCGAGGCAGGTGGCGGAATCCTGTCCACCGGAGAACAGGACCAGGGCGCCGTCGGGGGACGTCATGCAGGCTCCACGAGAGAAGGGCGGCTCCGCGTCCCGGAGCCGCCCTCCTTATAAGCCCGAGGCGCGAGCGCGGCCTAACGGCCCGCGCTCACTGCCCTTGCGCCTGGTTCGCCTTCTTGTTGGCGTTGTGGTGGCCCACCGCGCAGCCCGCCGCCGCACCGGCCTTGCCGTGGCCGACCGCCTTGCCGGCAAGCCCGCCGACGATGGCGCCCTTGATGCAGCCCTTGGCCTCGGCCTGGTGCGGGATCGCGACGCCTGCGACGGCGAGGAGCCCGGCGGCGAGGAGGGAAGCGGAACGGATCATGGGAAGCTCCCGTGTCTGTGTGGGAACCTCAACCATTGACCGGGCAGGGTGTTCCATGGCCGGGTGCGTTCCGGCGTTGACGGACCGGTCCGTCGCGTCTATAGACCGCGGCTCGCGGACCTGCGGGCTTTCGCCCGGCGGGTTGCCCGTGCTTCCATGCCCTGACACGCGACGCCACGATCCCGCCGGGATCGCTCGGGCCTCGCTTTGAGAATGAGGAACGCCGATGGCCAACACCGTGTCGGCCAAGAAGATGACCCGCAAGATTGCCAAGCGTACGGCAGTCAACCGCTCGCGCCGCAGCCGCATGCGCACCTTCATCCGCAAGGTCGAGGAGGCGATCGAGGCCGGCGATCACGGCAACGCCCTGACTGCCCTGCGCAGCGCCGAGCCGGAGATCATGCGCGCGTCCCAGAAGGGGATCGTGCACAAGAACACCGCTTCGCGGAAGGTCTCGCGCCTCGCCGCCCGCGTGAAGGGCCTCCAGGCGGCCCAGGCGTAAGGCCTGGCCCCGAGGGCCCGCCCCCCGCGGCGCGTGAGGTGAGGCCCCGAGGACGAGAGGAAATGGCCCGGCCCCGTGCCGGGCTTTTTCGTGTCTGCAAAGCTCTTTTGCGGATCCGGGTTGTGCCGGTGCGGCCCGCGAACTAACGTTGCGGCAGCAAGCCAGCCTGAAGGCCTTCTCCGCATGGTCACCCGCGTCGCCACCGTCGCCTTCGAGGGGATCGAGGCGCGTGCCGTCGACGTGCAGGTGCAGATCACGCCCGGTGCCGTCGCCTTCACGGTGGTCGGGCTGCCCGACAAGGCGGTGGCGGAGTCCCGCGAGCGGGTGCGCTCGGCGCTGATCGCCTCCGGCCTGGCGCTGCCGGCCAAGCGCATCACCGTCAACCTCGCCCCCGCCGACCTGCCAAAGGAAGGCTCGCATTACGACCTGCCGATCGCGCTCGGGATGATGTGCGCCATCGGCGCCCTGCCGGCGGACGCGCTCTCGGGCTATTGCGTGCTCGGGGAACTGGCGCTCGACGGCAGCCTCACGGCAGTCGCCGGGGTGTTGCCGGCGGCGATGGCGGCCAATGCCCGGGGCCTCGGCCTGATCTGTCCGGCGGCGAGCGGCCCGGAGGCCGCCTGGGCCGCCGGCGACATGGACGTGCTGGCACCGCGCTCGCTGATCCAGCTGGCCAACCACTTCAAGGGCACGCAGGTGATGGCCCGGCCGGTGCCGGCGGTGGCCGCCCCCGCCGGCGCGCTGCCGGACCTGCGCGAGATCAAGGGCCAGGAGGGCGCCAAGCGCGCGCTGGAGATCGCGGCGGCCGGCGCGCACAATCTCCTGATGAACGGCCCGCCCGGGGCCGGCAAGTCGATGCTGGCCGCCCGGCTGCCCTCGATCCTGCCGCCGCTCGGGCCGCGTGAGCTGCTCGAAGTCTCGATGATCCAGTCGGTCGCCGGTACGCTGAAGGACGGCGCGCTGTCGAACCGCCGGCCGTTCCGGGCGCCGCATCACTCGGCCTCGATGGCGGCTCTGGTCGGCGGCGGCATCGGCGCCCGGCCCGGCGAGGTGTCGCTCGCCCATGGCGGCGTGCTCTTCCTCGACGAATTGCCCGAGTTCAACGGGCAGGTGCTCGATTCCCTGCGCCAGCCCCTGGAAACCGGCAACGTGATGATCGCCCGGGCCAACCACCGGGTGACCTACCCGGCCCGGTTCCAGCTGGTGGCCGCGATGAATCCGTGCCGTTGCGGCCAGGCCACGGAGCCCGGCTTCGCCTGCCGGCGCGGGCCCAACGAGCGCTGCGTCGCCCAGTACCAGGCCCGGCTCTCCGGCCCGCTCCTCGACCGCATCGACCTTCAGATCGAGGTGCCGGCCGTCACCGCCGCCGACCTGATCCTGCCGCCGCCGGACGAAGGTTCAGCCGAGGCCGCCGCCCGGGTCGCCGCGGCGCGGAGCCTCCAGGAGCGTCGCTACGCCGAGGTCGGCCAGCCCGCCGGCACCACCAACGCCTCCTGCCCGGCGACCCTGATCGAGGAGGCGGCCCGGCCCGACGCGGAGGGGATGGCGCTGATCCGGGACGCCGCCGACGCCATGCGGCTCTCCGCCCGCGGCTTCCACCGGGTGCTGCGCGTCGCCCGGACGCTCGCCGACCTCGACGGCGAGGCGCGGGTGCGCCGGCTGCATCTCGCCGAGGCCCTGTCCTATCGCAGCCGCTCGGACCGGCGGCCGGCAGCGGCGTGATGCATCCTGGTTAACGGAACGTCGCCGCGGTCCGCAGGATTCTCGCGATGGACCGAAGACCTCGCTAAGCCACTTTCCCCACTCATCTTTCAGCTCCATCCGCCATCCTCGCGCCGCGACTGTGCCCTGGAGGATGCGGGATGGTGTGGCTCTGCGTGGCGATCGGGCTCGTCGCCGTTCTTGCCTGGCTGGCGGCGCGGTGGAGAAGCGACCGTCTCACCCGGAGCTGGCGCGAGGGGGAGGTCGAACGCCTGCACGACCTCGTTTGGCGGACCTCCGAGAGCGAGGAGCGTTATCGCAGCCTGGTCGAGGCGCAGATCGAGCTCGTCGTCCAGAGGGATCTGGAAGGCCGGATCACCTTCGCCAATCGCGGCTTCGCCGACCTGCTCGGCACGACGCCCGAGGCGTTGCTGGGCACCATGCGGGAGGCCGACGTGGTCGAGAGCGGCGTGATGCACCAGCGTGCCGACGGCGCCCGCCTGGTCGACCTCGCGATCCAGCCGGCCGGTGGCGGCCCCTCGCGCTGGTTCGCCTTCGTGGAGACCGTGACGGTCGGACGCGACGGGCGGGCCGAGATGCTGCGGGCCGGCCGGGACGTCACCGAACGGGTCGAAGCCGCCCGCTTTCTCGAGGAGGCCCGCAGCCGGGCCGAGGCCGCGAGCGTGGCGAAGTCGCGCTTCATCGCGAGCGTCAGCCACGAGTTCCGGACGCCGCTCAACGGCATCATGGGCATGGCCGACCTGATGCTCGACACGCCCCTGAACCCCGAGCAGCGCACCTATGCCGAGGCGGTGAAGACCTCTGGCGAAGCGCTTCTGTCGCTCATCGACGGCATCCTCGACTTCTCCAAGATCGAGGCCGGCCGCCTCGACCTCGCGGCGGAGCCGTTCGACCCGGCGGCCCTGGTGGAGAGCGTCGTGGAGCTGCTGGCGCCCCGCGCCCAGGACAAGGGGCTGGAAATCGCCGCCGACATCGAGGCGCTGCCCGCGACCGTGATCGGCGATGCGGACCGGGTGCGCCAGATCCTGATCAACCTCGCCGGCAACGCGGTGAAGTTTACGGAGGCGGGCGGTGTCGGCGTGACGGCCGCCTGGGAGGCCGATGGGCTCACGGTCGCCGTGCACGATACCGGCCCCGGCATCCCGGAGGAGCGACTGCCGATGCTTTTCCAGGAATTCGAGCAGGGGGACGGCAGTGCCAGCCGGCGGCACGAGGGCACCGGCCTCGGCCTCGCGATCACGCAACGCCTCGTCGACCGCATGGGCGGCCGGCTCGCCGTCACGTCGTGCCCGGGTGAGGGGAGCTGTTTCCGGGTGCATCTGCCCTTGAGCAAGGGGCCAGACCGGACTCGACAGCTACCGCCGAGCCTCGACGGACAGCGCGTTCTGGTGGTCGCTGCCGCGGCCTTCGAGGCGCCCTACATCGCGCGGCGTCTCGGCCGGGCCGGCGCCGAGGCGGTGGTGGTCGAAAGCGCGGCCGAGGCCGTCACGGCCCTCTCTGGCGAGGCCTTCGCGGCGGTGGTCGCCGACCGCGCCCTCGGCGATGCGGCGGTGCGCGGCATCGCGGCCGCGGCGCGACAGGCCGGCGTGAGCCGCAGCATCGTGCTGCTGTCACCCTTCGACCGGCGCGAGTTCGGCTCTCCGGCTGCCGCCGGCTTCGACCGTTACCTGATCAAGCCGGTTCGCCTCACCTCTCTCCTCGCTCGTCTGGCCGAGCCGACACCGCCGCCCACTCGCGCCCCGGCCGCCCGAGAGGGCGCCGTGCGGCCATCCTCGCGCCGGCCGCGGGTGCTGCTGGCGGAGGACAACCCGATCAACGCGCTCCTCGCCACCAAAGCCCTCGAGCGCCTCGGTGCCGTCGTGCTCTGGGCCCGGGACGGCGCGGAAGCCGTCGCACGGCTTCAGGAGGCGGCGACCTCTGCGACGCAGTTCGACCTTGCCCTGGTCGATATCCGCATGCCCATCCTCGACGGGCTCGAAGCGGCGCGTCAGGTGCGCGCTCACGAGGCGGAACATCGTCTCCCACGCCTTCGCCTCGTGGCATTGACCGCCAACGTCCAGGCCGAGGATCAGGCCGCTGCCCTCGATGCCGGCTTTGACGGCTTCCTGTCGAAGCCCCTCGATCTCAAGGCCCTGCCGCCGCTCCTGGAAGCGCAGGCGGCGTGATGCATCCCCCGAGCGCTGTGGAGGGACGGTGGGTCCCGCAGCGCTCACCCTGGTTGGAGGCTGTGGGCATCCCAAGCCACTCGTCCTGAATCGGGTGAAGACCCTTGCAAAGCGTCGGTCGCCGTGAGGCGAGGGGGCTTGAACGCGACGAAGCCCGCCAGAAGGTTCTGGCGGGCTTCGTCGTGAGGGTCGTGAGGAGGGAATGCGTGCGTGCTTG
>NZ_LABZ01000123.1 GCF_001043955.1 Methylobacterium tarhaniae
CTTTGTGAAGCTCTCGCGACAAAGGTCCCCTCCTCGGGATCAGGCGGTCGCACGATGCTCGGAGAGGCGGCAGGCCCGGAAGCGGCCCTGATGCGTCCGGCCCAAATCCGGACGGTGCCGGGCGCGTGAGATCCGGCGGTCGGCCCATGCAGGCCGAGCCGCACCCATGCACAGGCGTTTCTCAAGGGTGGATGTCGAGCATCGGAGCGGAAGCGGCCGAGGTCGGGGCTCATCGGTCACCGGAAGGCACGCTCACAAGGAGCGGCTTCACCGCCCCGTGGGACCACCTCCGCCCGTCATTCGTGAAATCTGCCGCTACACCCTGGCCCGAACGGGTGCCGGGGCGATCGTCGCGGCCCGTCTCATGGGTGGCGTCATGCCTCCCTCCGTCGGTGTCGCCCTCCCGGCAGATGCGGGACGGCACGGGCAGGAGCGTGATCCCGTCCGCGACCGGCGTCAAGCGGTTATGGAACCGCCGCCGGCGCGTCGGTGCCGAGGCGGGCGGGCTTGGCGCGGATGTCCATGGCGTTGCCGCGCCAGACGATGTCGCGGGCAACCCAGGCCGCGAGCCAGATCGGGATGAAGAGGAGGTCGCGAACCAGGCACGCCAGCGGCCAGCGCCAGGAGTGCGGCCAGCCGTTGCGGGCGGCGAGCCGCCATTCGGCGCCGTACCAGGCGGCGGCCGTCCCGAGCATCGCCGCGAGACCGGCGAGGCTCCCGCCCGCCGCCGGATAAGCGGCGAGCATCGGGACGACGGCGCCGGTTCCGATCTCGGGAGCGAAGAACAGCGGGAAGGTGACGCGACGCAGGCGCGCCCAGCGCAACTGGCGCGACCACACCTCGGCGGCGCGCCGCGGCCCGAGCGGCTGGGCGAAGGGCGAGGCGACGAGGTGGACCTGCCGGCCCATCGCCCGCACCAGCTTGGTCGCCGCGGCATCCTCGGCGATCTCGGCGCCGAGCGCCCGGATGCCGCCTTGGGCCTCCAGCAACGGGCGGTACCAGAGCATGCTCTTGCCCTGGGCGAAGCCGAGGCCCAGGGACTCGCCGACATACTGCCAGCGTGCCTGCAGGGTGTTGAGGAAGGCGCATTCCACCTCGGCCCAGAAGCTGCCCGGACGGGTGCCGATCGGGGTCGAGCAGACGAGGCCGGTCTTCGGCCGCCAGGCGGCGCGCAGGCGCTGGATGTAGTCCGGCGGCATCAGGACGTTCGAATCGGCCAGGATGACCCAGTCGTGGCGCGCCTCGTCCCAGCCGCGGATGCAGTTGTTGAGCTTCGGGTTGTCGCTCACCCGCTCGTCGCCGACGATCAGCCGGGCCGGCACGCCCGGATTGGCGGCGATCAGCCGCTCGACCAGCGGCACGATCGGGTCGGTGGCGCGGGCGACGCAAAAGATCAGCTCGTAATGCGGGTAGGCGAGGCGGAACCCGGAGCCCAGCGTCTCCTCGCTGTAGGTCTCCAGGCCGCAGACCGGCCGCACCACCGTGACAGGTGCATCGGCGAGCCCGGCCGAGGCCGGATCCGGCCGCCCGAGGCGGCGCAGCGCGATGGCGAGGCTCGCGAGGTTGATCAGCGTGAGAGCGAGGCAGATGATGGCGGCGATGCCGGTACCGGTCATGCGGGTCCTCCCGGGCCGGTGCCGACCCGCGCCCTGGCCTCCCCTCAAACAGGCCGGCTGTTGCAACCGTATGACGGTGCAGCATTCCCGCGCCCGCTGTTCCCCCCGGGCATCATCCGTGGCGGCCCACCCTGGACCCCGGCCGCGGCCAGGCTAGATCTTCCCGCACCCGCAACCCGAAGGGCCCGGCATGCCGCTCACCCCCGATCCCCGCCCGACCCTCCAGGCTCCCGACGACGATCCGCATCTCTGGCTCGAGGAGATCGACGGGGAGCGGGCCCTGGCCTGGGTCGAGGCGCAGAACGCCGACACGCTCGCGGCTTATGCGGATGGCCGCTACGCGGCAGACCGCGACGGCCTGAAGGCCGCCCTCGACCGGCCGGACAAGATCCCGGGCGTCACCCGGCGCGGCGGCCTCCTCTACAATCTGTGGCAGGATGCCGGACATCCCCGCGGCCTGTGGCGGCGCACGACGGAAGGCGAGTACCGCAAGGCGGAGCCGGACTGGGACGTGCTCCTCGACCTCGACGCGCTCGCCCGCGACGAGGGCGAGGACTGGGTCTGGAGCGGCGCCGCGAGCCTGCCGGGCAGCCACGCCCGGGCGCTGGTCCAGCTCTCCCGCGGCGGCGGCGACGCGACCGTGGTGCGCGAGTTCGACCTCGAGACCCGCCGCTTCGTCGAGGGCGGCTTCGCGCTGCCGGAAGCCAAGAGCATCCCGGTCTGGCTCGATCCCGACACGCTGCTGCTGGCAAGCCCGCTCGGCGGCCCCGAGCACGCGACGCCCTCAGGGTATGCCCGCACCGTGCGGCTGTGGCGGCGCGGCACCGATCCGCTCGCGGCCCCGGTGATCTTCTCCGCCGGCCCCACCAGCATGGTCGCCTACGGCTACCCCGACCGGGAGGCGACACCCGAACGCCTGGTCTTCGTCGAGCGGACCGGGTTCTTCGACGGCACGGTCAGCCTCGGCGACCGGTCCGGCCCGAAAACCCGCCTCGACATCCCGACCGATGCCGACCCGCATTGGCACCGGGGCTTTCTCGCGGTCCGGACCCGGACGCCGTGGGAGGTGGACGGCACGACCCATCCGGCCGACAGCGTGCTCGGCATCGGGCTCGACGCCTTCCTGGAGGGGGATAGAGGGTTCCAGGTGCTGTTCACGCCCGGCCCGCGCCGGGCGTTGCAGGGCTTCTTCTGGACCGGCGGGCACCTGGTGATCTCGGTCCTCGACGACCTGAAGGCGACCTTCCCGGTCTTCACCCCTTCGGCGGGCGGCTGGGCCGAGAGCCGGGTCGCCGGCCTGCCGGAACTCGGCGTCGTCAGCGTCTGGTCGATGGACGGCGAGGAGGAGGAATCGAACGGCGACCTGATGGTGGCCGCCAACGACCCCGTCACCCCCTCGACCCTGCTCACCACCCGGCCCGACCTCGCCGCCCCGACGCTCCTGAAGCAGGCCCCCGCCCTGTTCGAGGCCGAGGGCCTGGTGGTGACCCGGCACGAGGCGGTGTCGAGCGACGGCGAGCGCATCCCTTACGTCCAGGCCGGCCCGCCGGGGGAGACCGGCGAGGCACCGGTGCATCTCTCCGGCTATGGCGGCTTCCAGGTCACGAACCTCGCCGGCTACTCGGCGGTGCTCGGCCGGCTCTGGCTCGCCAAGGGCGGCACACGGGTAGTGGCCAACATCCGCGGCGGCGGCGAATTCGGCACCCGCTGGCACGAGGCCGGGCGGCGCGAGGGCAAGGCGCTCACCCACGACGATTTCGCGGCGGTGGCCGCCGACCTGGTTCGCCGCGGCGTGACGCGGCCCGGCCGCATCGCCGCCGAGGGCGGCTCGAACGGGGGCCTCCTGATCGCCAACATGCTGACGCGCTACCCCGAGCGCTTCGGCGCGCTGTTCTGCACCGTGCCGCTGATCGACATGCGGCGCTACACCAAGCTTCTGGCCGGCGCGAGCTGGATCGCCGAGTACGGCGACCCGGACGACCCGGCGGACTGGACCTTCCTGCAAAAGATCTCGGCCTATCACGTGGCAGACGCCGGCAAGCCCTACCCGCCGATCCTGATCGCCACGACGCGGCGCGACGACCGGGTGCATCCGGGCCACGCCCGCAAGATGGCGGCCAAGCTCCAGGCCCTCGGCTACGACGCCCGCTTCTACGAGCCCGAGGCCGGCGGCCATTCCCACGGCAAGAACAGCGCCGAGACCGCCGCCTTCGCGGCCCTCGGTGCCGCCTTCCTGCGGCGGGCGATCGGCTGGGAGCCGGAGGTGGCCGGGACCTGATCGTTCCTGCACAGGAAGACCAGCGCGCTGATGCATCGCCACGTCGATGCATCAGCGTTCGGCGCATCGGCGCCGGCGCCCCTCCGGGCTTAGCCAGCGCCTTCGAACAAGTCTGTTCGAAGGCGCTGCGGTATGAAAGCCGGGAACTTGAGCGCGGCGCGCACGTCTTCCCGGCAGCGAAGCGTGGCATATCGCCTCTGCGTCCTGCCGGATAAGGAATTCTTCACGATGCGCGCCGCAGCAACCCTCCTCGTCACCCTTTGCGTGGTCGGGGCCAACGAGGCGCGGGCCGGGATCCTGATTCGGGTCGACAAGGCCACCCAGCGGATGACCGTGACGCGGGACGGGACGACGCTCTACGACTGGCCGGTCTCCACCGGGATGGCCGGCTACAGCACGCCCCGGGGCGCCTTCTCGCCCTCGCGCATGGTGGTCGATTACCGCTCGCGCGAATGGGACGACGCGCCGATGCCGCACGCGATCTTCTTCACCGGCCGCGGCCACGCCATCCACGGCAGCAGCCATACCGGCCGCCTCGGCACCCCCGCCTCGCACGGCTGCGTGCGCCTCGCGCCGGGCAAGGCCGCGACGCTCTACGCCCTCGTCAAGGCGGAGGGCATGGGCAACACCCGGGTGGTGATCGGCGGCGACGAGACCGCCATCGCCGGCCGGGCGACGCCGCGCCGGGAGGCCCGGATGCGCCGGGAGCGCCTCGATCAGGACGGCTTCACGCGGACGACCCGCGCCTCGCGCGGCCGCTCCACCGATCCCTGGGGCGACGCCGGCTGGCAGCCGGTCGGGGCGACCTACCCGTCGCCCTACGGCGCGACGTCCTACTCCTACGGTCCGTCGTACTGATTCCGGCCGGGTTGCCGGAAGCGGCCCCGCGCGACACCTAGAGGGCGTCGCGCCGCCGCCAGGGAGCAGGCTTTCGGATGCGCAGCCTGTTCGTCCTGATGTCCATCGCGGTCGCCCTCGGCTTCGTGGTCAGCGGGCTCATCAACGGCCTCGACGACCGGGCGCTCGCCCGCAGCGAGCGCGAGGCGCAGAGGCGGGTCGGCGTCGCGGTGGCGGATTACGCCCGCCGGCTCGGCCTGTCGCAGGACTGGGCCGCCTATTGCCGGGCCGAGACCCGACGCAAGCTCGCCACCTACCCGAAGGACGGCTCGATCCCGTTCGGCCTGCGCTATTCCAGCGCCGGCACCGAGGACGTCGAGCGGGCGATCCGCGAGCGCGAGACCTACGAGCGCCAGGACCAGATCCTGTGCCTGGCACAGCTGCCCGCGAGCCTGCGCGACCAGGCGGCGCCGTAGACCCTTACAAACCGTATCGTGCGAAGGCCGCGCGCTCGTCGAGGACCGCCAGCGCGCCCTCGACCGCCGCGAGGCCGACCGCCCCCGGCTCGCGCCGGCGCAGCAGGCGGGCGAGGAGGCCGCCGCGGACCTGCTCGACGAGGGGCAGCCGCACCGTGTCGCCGAAGCGGGCGCGCAGGATCGAGCGGACGTCGCCGTGGCCGTCGACGAGGCCCAGCGCCAGGCCCTGGCGCCCGGTCCAGACCGCGCCGGAGAAGAGCTCGTCGGGATCGCCCTTGAGGCCGGGCCGGCGGCTCTGGACCAGCTCGGTGAACATGGCCTGCACGTCGGCCTGGATGGTCCTGAGGCGGGCGACGTCGTCCGGGTTCTCGGGCCGGAACGGGTCGAGCATCGCCTTGGCCTTGCCGGCGGTGTGGACCCGGCGCTCGACGCCGAGGCGCTCGATCAGCCCGGTGAAGCCGAACCCCGCCGAGACCACCCCGATCGAGCCGACCAGGGAGGACGGATCGCAGTAGATCTCGTCCGCCGCGCAGGCGATCATGTAGCCCCCGGAGGCCGCGACGTCCTCCACGAAGGCGAGGACCGGCACCCCGGCCTCGGCGGCGAGCGCCCGGATGCGGCGGAAGATCAGGTGCGACTGCGCCGCCGAGCCGCCCGGCGAGTTGATGACCAGCGCCACCGCCCGGATGCCCTTCATGCCGAAGGCCCGCTCCAGCGCCGGGGCGCAGGCACCGAGCGACAGGCCGGGCCGCAGGGGCGAGACCGCCCCGATGGCGCCGCTCAGGCGCACGACCGGCACCACCGGATGGCGGCGGGCGAGGGCCGCGGGCAGGAGGGCGCGCAGGGCGGCGAGGGGCCGGAACGGCATGGCGGGGCGGGGTCTCCGAGGGCGGACCTGACAGGTAAGCGGAGCGCGGGGCCCCGGCAAGCGAGCCCGGGTGCCGCAGGCTGGCGGGCGTCCCGAGCCGGAAAGCCGCTCATCCCGGAAGACCTGCACCGGCCCGGCAAGTCGATCCGAAGTTTTTCACAGGCATCGATTGAAGCGGGGCTGGGCGGATCTAGATGGATGCCGCAGCGCCCCTCGGTCGTCGGGCGGGCGTCCCGCCGCTCCATCATCGGCGGGAACCAGTCTCGTTGCCACTGCAGAGCCGCGGTGCCGGCGGTGAGCGCCGCGCCGCCCGAGGGAGATCGACACGATGCGCGCCCTTCGATGGATCAGCCTGGTCCTGACCTTGTTCGTCGCCGGGCTCGGGCTCGGCACCAGCCGCAGCTCCGCCGCTGCCCTGCCGAGCGCCGGCGCCCTCGCGGCCGAAGCCAGCGCCGCCGCGCCGCTGGTCGACAAGGCCTATTACTATCGCCGCTATTACCGCTACCGGCCGTACCGCCGCTACTACGGCTACCGACCCTACCGGCGGTACTACTACCGCCCGCATTACCGCCGCTACTATCGCCCCTATTATCGGCCGTACTACCGCCGGATCTACGGCCCGCGCTTCTACTTCTAGAGCGTTTTCCGGCGACGTAGATATCCGTTCGTCGTGGAAGACGTGGCAAAATAACAGACTTGGCGCAGCGCCCGATCGCACCGCGATCGGGCGCTGCTCTCGTCCGGGCCCTCGCAGCGCAGCCCCGGCAACCACGGACGTTCCGATCCGCGGCTGGCCAGTGCAGGGAGGGCGGCCGCGGCCCTTGATCGGGACACGCACCGCCCACGTACGGGCGGATCTCGGCACAGTCGAGATGAGATCGTCCGCAACCCTATCCAAATGCCCGCCGATCGACGATGGCGCGACCGTCCAACGGACCGCGTCTTGCCTGCCTTCGGATCGATTTCTGCATGATATTGTACCATTATTTATTGAATAGATCGACATTAAAAAGTATTTGCTGTAATCATCCGCCTGTCAGTAATTTATCGAACAACAAATATGAAGCTAAGAAGCGCAGCGCGTCCGATTTTTGTCAAAATATTCAGTTCATTCTCATCCCGGGAAAGAAATCCATCGGTACATCGCGGCTGCGCAATCCTGCCCCGACCTACGTCGCACCGCTCAGCAGAGCCGATTGGACCGATCGTGATAGGACTACATTCCTTTCTCCACCGCCTTAGTTCTGGAACGTCCGTTTACTCACGGTTAAGCGCGAAAACCCCATCCTGGTTTGAGAAAAAGACCGATTCGGTTTTCGAAATTGGGGAGCCCTCGGCTCCCCGTGCCGCGGGAGTCGGCCCCTGGGGCTGAACGACGTGCGCCGCGGGAGGTGGGCAGATGGACGTACTCGTCATCGACGACAGCCAGGCGGTGCTGAACCAGATCCAGCGGCTGCTGGAACACGACCTGCAGGTGGTCACCTCCATCTTCCTCAATCCGCTCCTGGCCCTCGAGGAGGCGCGGATGCGCGCCTTCGACCTCGTATTGGTCGACTTCACCATGCCCGAGATGGACGGGGTGTCGGTGATCCGCCAGTTGCGGGCGATCACGCATTACTCCCAGGTGCCGATCGTCATGTTCACCAGCGAGGTGAGCGACGCGGTCCGCATCGGTGCCCTCGATGCAGGCGCCACCGACTTCCTCGACAAGCGGATGGGCCGCGTCGAGCTGAAGGTCCGGCTGCGCAACCTGGTGCGGCTGGCCACCGCCGTGCGCCGCCTCGACGACCAGGCCTCCTGGCTCGCCGGCGAGATCGAGAAGGCGGTGCGGACGCTGCGCGAGCGCGAGGCGGAGATCATCTTCCGCCTCTCGCTGGCCGTGGAATACCGGGACAACGACACCGGCGATCATACCTGGCGCGTCGCCCGCTACAGCCAGATCATGGCCGAGGCCCTGGGGCTCGACGCCGATTTGTGCCGCCGCGTCTACCTGGCGGCCCCGCTCCACGACGTCGGCAAGGTGGCGATCCCGGACGGCGTGCTGCTCAAGCCGGGCCGCCTCGACGAGGAGGAATTCGCCCTGATCCGCACCCATGCGGCGATCGGCAAGCGCATCCTGGGCGGCAGCAATTGCGAGCTCATCGGCCTCGCGGCGGAGATCGCCGAGTCCCACCACGAGCGTTGGGACGGCCGCGGCTATCCGCAGGGCCTGTCCGGCGAGGCGATCCCCCTGGCGGCCCGGATCGTCGCCGTGGCCGACGTGTTCGACGCGCTGACCTCCCAGCGGCCCTATAAGGCGGCGATGCCCCTCGACGAGGCGCGGGCCTGCATCGAGGCGGAGAGCGGCCGCCATTTCGATCCGGCCTGCGTCGCCGCCTTCCTGTCGCGCTGGGACGACATCGTGACGGTCGGCGCCGCCGCCACGGCCTCGGCACGCTTGCGCGACCTCCCGTTCCGGATCGAGCCCTGGGCCCGGGTGCCGTCCCTGCCCCGGGAGGTACCCGCGGGGGCCGCCTCCACGCCGCACCAGGACGAGGCGGCCTGAGGCGGGCTTATGCCAGCCCGCTCATGCATCGACACGTCGATGCATGAGCGTTCGGCGCACCAGCGCCTGGCGCCTGCGGCGCAGGCCCATTCGGGCTTGGCCAGCGCCTTCGGACAAGTCTGTTCGAAGGCGCCGCGGTATCACCCGGCGGGGTCCGGCAGTTGCGGCAGCCAGGCGGCCCCCTCTCCCACCAGGAATTCCCAGAACGCCTGGCCGGCGGGGCTCAGCACCTTGTCCGCCCGGCGCACCGCGAACCAGTCGCGGCGGATCGGCAGTCCCTCGACGTCGAGGAGCACCAGGCGGCCATCCGCCACCTCGGCCGCGACGGTGTGTCCCGAGATCAGCGCGATGCCGAGGCCTGCCATCACGGTCTGCTTGATGGTCTCGTTCGAGCCGCTGTCGATGCCGATGCGGGCGCGCCGGATCAGCAGGCCGGTCATGAACTCCTCGAACACCGTGCGGGTGCCCGAGCCGTATTCGCGCACCAGGAACGGCTCCTCGGCCAGCTCGGCCCGGGTCAGGCCGGGCCGCCCGGCGAAGCGGTGGCCGGGGGCGGCGATCACCACCAGGGGATGGGGCCCGAAGCTCTCGGCGGTGACGGGCAGGTCCCGTGGCGGGCGGCCCATCAGGGCGAAATCGACGCGGTAGTCGCGCAGGGACTCGACGGTGGCACCGCGGTTGCCGACCACGAGGTCGATCTCGATCCCCGGATGGGCCTGCGCGAAGCCGCCGACGATCCGGGGCGCGAAGTACTTCGCGGTCGAGACCACGCCCAGGGAGACCCGGCCGCCGCTCCCGCCGCGCAGGGTCCTCAGCCGCTCGGTGCAGGTCTCCAGCACGGTGCCGATGCTGTCGATGGCCCAGAGCAGCTCGCGGCCGGCATCGGTGGGTTTCAGGCCCGCGTGGGTCCGGTCGAACAGGAGCAGCCCGATCTCGTCCTCGAGCCCCTTGATCCGTGCCGTCAGGGCGGCCGGGGTCACGTTCAGCTCCTGGGCCGCCCGGGTCATGGTGCCGAGCCGCGCGATCGCCGCGACGGCATGGAGCTGCTTGAGCGAGAGGTTGCGTATGCGGTCCTGCGCCATCCGCTCCTCGGCCGGCGATCGTGGAAAGGATCCGTTCGACATCGCCACGGATATCCGCGCATCCCGTACTTCGGGACAGGGTGACGGCGCTACCCCGGGGCGCCTAAGCTGGCGGTCAGCGGAGACGGACGACGCCCCTGAGAGGCATGGACAGGCTCGGAGACAGGACATGCTTCTGAGCGCCCGCACCGAAGCGACGCTGCCGCGACGGGAGCCGGCCGTCGGCCCGGTGGTCGCAGCCATCGCGGCCGCCGCCGCCGCGACCGCCGGCGCGCTCGCGGACGCCGTCCCGGGTCATCCTGAGGGCGTGGCCCGGCGCCTGTTCGCGGAAGCGCTGGGCGGGGCCGACGTCGCGGCGATCGCCTGGCCCGACCGGGAGGAGCCCGAGCCGCGCCGGCGCGGCGCCGCCCTCGTCCTGGCGCTGACCCCCCTCGAGGGGGCGGACGACCTCGACGGCGGCATGCCGGCGGGCACCATCTTCTCGCTGCGCCCCGCCGGCACCGACCCCGCGGACGCCTTCCGGGCCTCCGGCCGAACGCAGGTGGCGGCAGGCTTCGTCACCTACGGCCCGCGCACCTTGCTGACCCTGACCGACGGCACCGCGACCACCACCCGGATCCTCGATCCCCGGAGCGGCGCCTTCCGGCCTCCGGTCTCCCTGTGCATCCGGGAGACGAGCCCCCGGGGCGGGCCCGACGCGACCCGCCGCGGCGAGACCGCCCCCACCGACTGGACCTCCTCCCTCGCCTCGCTCTCGGCGGGCGCCCAGCGGGTGCTGACCCATGGCGGGCTGCATCTCCGCCCGGCCGATATCGGCCACGACCGCGATGCCGGCGGCGTGCGCCTCGTCCACGCCGCCGCCCCGGTCGCCCTGGCGATCGAGGCCGCCGGCGGGACCGCCACGGACGGGCGCGGCCGCGCGATCCTCGACCTCGCCACCGACGACCTGCACCGGCGCACGCCGCTGGCCGTCGGCTCGCCCCGGGAGGTGGCGAGCCTGCTGCGCCGGCTCGACGCCGCCCGCGACGCCGGCGGCTCGCCGCTCTTCGCCCCCCGCGGGCTCCTGCGGGCCTGACCGGCGTGTCGGCCCTCCATCCCATCGTATCGGTGACCGGCTCGTCCGGCTCCGGCACCACCTCGGTGCGCAACACCTTCGACCAGATCTTCCGCCGCGAGGGCGTCGAGGCGGCCTTCATCGAGGGCGACGCCTTCCACGCCTTCGACCGGGCGGCGATGCGCGAGGCGATGGCCCGCGAGCCGACCCTGAGCCATTTCGGCGAGCGGGCGAACCTGCTGGCCGAACTCGAGGCGGTGTTCCACGAATATGGTGCCACCGGCCGCGGCCGCACCCGCCACTACGTGCACGATGCCGAGGACGCCGCACGCTTCGGGGCCGAGCCCGGCACCTTCACGCCTTGGGAGGACTTCACCGAAGGCTCGGACCTGCTGTTCTACGAGGGCCTGCACGGCGCGCTGGTCACCGACACCCTCGACATCGCCGCGCATGCCGACCTGAAGATCGGCGTGGTGCCGGTGATCAACCTCGAATGGATCCAGAAGCTCCACCGCGACAAGGCCGCCCGCGGCTACTCGATCGAGGCGGTGACCGACGTGATCCTGCGGCGGATGCCCGACTACGTCACCACCATCTGCCCGCAATTCACCAACACCGACATCAACTTCCAACGGATCCCGACGGTCGACACCTCGAACCCGTTCGTCGCCCGCTGGATCCCGACCGCCGACGAGTCGATGGTGGTGATCCGATTCCGCGACCCGAAGGGCATCGACTTCCCCTACCTGATCTCGATGATCGCCGGCAGCTTCATGTCGCGGGCGAACTCGGTGGTGATCCCCGGCGGCAAGCTCGACTTGGCGATGCAGCTGATCCTGACCCCGATGATCCTGCGCCTGGTCGAGCGCCGGCGCCGCCTGCTCTGATCCGCGCGGCGCCTCGCGGATCAATCGGGAACCGCACGACGGCATGCCCACGACCTCGGCTTGTACTCGGGGCAGGATGGCGTAAGAGTCCGGCCATCCGACGTGCCTCAGGGGGAAGGCACCTCGCGTTCTCGGGCATCCCGGTGCCCGGCGCGTGACCTTGGCGAGTGACCATGGCGAGTGACGGGGCCAACCGTGAGGCGCAGGAAACCGGGAACGGCCGGGCGGAGCTGCCGTACCGGCTGCGGCAGCAGGCGCTGCTGGGCGCCTTTGCCCGGATGGCGCTGCAGACCCGCGACCTCGACGCGCTCCTGCGCCGCGCGAGCGAGCTCTGCGCCGAGGGCCTAGGCGCCACGTGCTGCCAGGTGCTGGAGTACCGCGCCCGCGACCACGCCTTCGTGATCCGGGCCTGTACCGGCCTCGAACCCGACCTCGTCGGGACGGACGTCGCGGCGGGGGACGAGGCCACGCCGGCCTCCTACGCCTTCCGCACCGGCGCCGGCGTGCTCGCCAACGGCATCCAGGCCGGGGGGCATGACGGGGGGCGCTTCCACCTGCCGGAGGGCCTGGCGCCCCCCGGCCTCTGCCACGCGGTCAACGTGCCGATCGCGCTCGGGGACGAGAGCCGGCGCGCCTACGGCGTGCTCGAGGCCTGGGGGACCGAGGGCCACGGCTTCGACCGGGCCGACCAGGAATTCCTCGCGGGCTTCGCCGGGCTGATCGGCATCGCGGTCGAGCGCCACCAGGGCGATGCGCGCCTGCGCGACGCCCTCGACCATCAGGTCCAGCTGACCCGGGAGATGAGCCACCGGGTCAAGAACAGCCTCGGGGTCGTGGCGGGCCTGCTCCGCCTCCAGGCGCGCGACGCCCATTCCGACGAGGTGCGCCACGCCCTCGAGGATGCCGGCGCGCGCATCGCCACGGTGGCGGAGGTGCACGACCACCTCTGGCGCGGCATCCACCAGCTCGGCATGGTCGAATTGGCGGATTTCCTGCGCGAGCTGGTGGCCAAGCTCCAGGAGGAGGCGCCGGGCCATGGGCTCGCCTGCGAGGCCGACCCGAAGGTGATCAGCGCCGACCAGGCGATCCCGATCGGCCTCGTGGTCAACGAGCTGGTGACCAACGCGGTCAAGCACGCCTACCCGCAGGGCACCGGGCCGGTGCGGGTCTCCCTCGCGGTCAGGCCCGACGGCCTGCGCCTCGCCGTCCGCGACGAGGGCATCGGCCTGCCGCCGGGCTTCGACGTGTCGATGCGCCAGCGCTCGCTGGGCCTCAAGATCATCGCCAGCCTGATCCGTCAGCTCGACGGGCGCCTCGGCATCGAGGGCGGCGGGCCCGGGGCGCATTTCGTGCTGGACATTCCCTTGGCCTGACCCCTTGGCCTGAACCCTTGGCCTTGACCGTCGCGACCGGCGGCGGGAGGCGCCGCCGCGTCGCACTCACGTCCGGCTCGGGGTCAGAACCGGGCGATCGCCTGCACCCGCACGGTGCGCGGCGCGCCGGTCACGAGGTTGGTGTTGCCGTCGGCGGTGGCCATGTCGCGCCGGTCGAACAGGGTCTCGAACCGCTCGGGCGGGGAGACCGCGAGGCCCGCCGTCAGGCCGGTGCACTGTCGCCGGCAGGCGGAAGGTACGAGACGCTGTAGCTGGCATAGGCCGAGAGGGTGTCCCACGGCTTCAGCACCGCGCCGATCCGCGGCGAGACGAGGTTATCGGTCCGCGCACCGGTGGCGAGGCTGCGCCGGTCGGTCGAGGCGAAATCGAAGGGGTCGTAGCGCACACCGCCGATCAGCTGGAGGTGCTGGCCGATCTCGACCCGGTCCTGGGCATAGACCGCCGCGGGGAGAGATGCTGGCATGCTCGCCGGATCGATCGACGTAACCGCCCGGACAGGTCTTCAGGCGGCCCTGACCGGTCGTACCGGGGCGTGGCTCTCCTCCGCCACCGGCGGCAGCGCGTCCATCACCCGGCTGGCGGGGAAGGTCACGATCACCTCGGTGCCCTCCCGCGGGCGCGACTTCAGCTGGAAGCCGCCGCCATGCAGGTCGACGAGGCCCTTCACGATCGGCAGGCCGAGGCCCGACCCCTGCTCGGCGGTCTTGATCGCGAGGGATCCGCGGCCGAAGGAGGACATCACGGTGGGAATCTCGTCCTCGGGGATGCCAGGGCCGGTATCCTTCACGCTGACATACTGCCCCCCCGACGAGGTCCAGCCGACCTTGATGGTGATCTCGCCCCCCGGCGGCGTGAACTTGATCGCGTTCGACAGGATGTTGAGCACGATCTGGCGCAGGGCCCTCTCGTCGGCCCAGAGCCGCGGCAGGGTGGGGTCGATCAGCTCGCGGAAGGTCTGGTTCTTGGCCCGCGCCCGCAGGCCCATCATGTGCCGCCCCTCCTCGACCACGTAGGCGAGCTGGAGGGCCTCCTCGTTGAGCTCGTAGCGCCCGGCCTCGATGCGCGAGAGGTCGAGGATCTCGTTGATGAGGTTGAGGAGGTGCAGGCCGCTGTCGTGGATGTCGGTGGAGTATTCCTGGTAGGAGGCCGAGGCGTGCGGGCCGAACACCTCGTTCTTCATCACCTCCGAGAAACCCAGAATGGCGTTGAGCGGCGTGCGCAGCTCGTGGCTCATGGTGGCGAGGAAGCGCGACTTGGCGAGGTTGGCCTCCTCGGCGCGCCGGCGCGCCTCGTCGGAATTGGCCTTGGCCTGCTCCAATTCGCCGAAGATCGCGTCCTTCTCGGCCCGCGACTGCAGCGCCGCGACCGTCGAGGCGTGCAGGTGGTTCGATAGGAACAGGAAGAACAGCTGCGCGCAGACCGCCATGCCGACGAGCAGGACCGATTCCGCCTCCAGCGACAGGCATAGCAGCGCCCCGGTGGCGGCGCAGAGCGGCAGGAGGCCCGCATAGGCCGCGAGCGGCACCGTGGCGGCCAGCATCGTGGTCACCGCGGCCACGATGACGAGGACGAACATCACGAAGGTGCGGGCGTTCGCGGCCTCGACCTGGACCAGCATCAGGACCAGGAGCGCCCAGGCGACGCTCTGGACCATCTCGCCCACGATCACCCGCCGGCGCGAGGCCCGCAGCGAGAGCGCATCCGGGTCCTGCTGCAGGAAGGAGCGGGACAGGGCGGTGTTGGCCCCGACGACGAGGAGCACGCCGGCGCACCAGGCCCCGCCCATGAGGGCGGGCGCCCAGAACACGGAGGCCGCGGCGATGCAGCAGGCGAGCACGACCAGCGGCAGGAAGGCACCGATCCGGTACTGGGCGTAGACGCGCAAAAGCTCGTAGTCGAAGGCGCGCTCGAGGCCGATCGACGAGGTCAGCCGCTCGCGGGCGGAGCGCACGTCCCGGGCGACCTTGCGCCGCCGGGCTGCCTCCTCCGCCGTCGGGCCGCGCCCGCGCTGAACCATTTCCGCCGTGACTTCGGACATCGCGCTCGGGTCGTGCCGCTCCCTCGCCGCCGCGGACCGTCGGCCGGTCCGGGAGACGGTGGTGGAAAATCGTTAAGGTCCCCCTGCCGAAACCCCACGAATGCGACGCACCGGTCCGTCCCGCCCTGCCGCTGCGGCACGCGAGACCGGGTGCGCTGGCGCACATCGGCCATGCTTGCCGAGGATGCAGGAGCAGCCGCACACAAGCAGGACTGGAACCATTCCAGCCTCTCGTCGGAAGCGCACGATGACGAAGCTCACCCTCAACGGCCGGACCTACGAGGTCGACGCCGATCCCGAGATGCCGCTCCTCTGGGCGATCCGCGACCACCTCAACCTCACCGGCACCAAGTATGGCTGCGGCATCGCGCAGTGCGGCGCCTGCACGGTCCATCTCGACGGGCAGCCGGTGCGCTCCTGCCAGACCCGTCTCGGCGATGTCGGCGATGCGAAGATCACCACGATCGAGGGGATCTCGGGTCCGGTGGCCGAGGCGGTGCGAACCGCGTGGCGCCAGCTGGACGTGGTGCAGTGCGGCTACTGCCAGTCGGGCCAGATGATGTCGGCGATCGGCCTGCTCACCGAGAACAGGAAGCCGAGCGACGCCGACATCGACGCCGCCATGGACGGCAACGTCTGCCGCTGCGGCACCTACCAGCGCATCCGCGCGGCGATCCACGACGCCGCCCGCTCCCTCGCCTGACCGGGACGCCGCCATGCTGAACCACAGACTCAAAGACCGCGACGCCGGCACCTCGTCCCGCCGCGCCTTCCTGCGCGGCACCGCCGCCGCCGGCGGCGCCCTGGTGATCGGGCTCACCCTCGATCCCAGAGGCACGCGGGCCGCGGGCGGCCCCGACCTGTCCAAGGCCCCGGCCAAGCCGAACGCCTTCGTGCGCATCGCCGCCGACGACACCGTGTCGGTGGTGATCAAGCACCTCGATATGGGCCAGGGCAACACGACCGGCCTCGCCACCATCGTGGCCGAGGAGCTCGACGCCGACTGGGCACAGATGCGCGCCGTCTTCGCCCCGGCCGATGCCAGCCTCTACAACAACCTCGCCTTCGGGCCGATCCAGGGCACCGGCGGCTCGACCGCGGTGGCGAATTCCTGGATCCAGCTGCGCAAGGCGGGGGCTGCCGCCCGCGCGATGCTGGTCGCCGCGGCCGCCGAGGAGTGGACGGTTCCGGCGGGCGAGATCACGGTCGAGAAGGGCGTGCTGCGCCATGCGAGCGGCAAGGAGGCCCGGTTCGGTGCCTTCGCGGCCAAGGCCGCATTGCAGCCGATCCCCGAGAACCCGACGCTGAAGGACCCCTCCGCCTTCCGGCTGATCGGCACGAAGCTGCCCCGGCTCGATTCGAACGCGAAGACCGACGGCAGCGCCCAATACGCCCTCGACGTGCGCCGGCCGGGCCAGCTCACGGCCCTCGTCGCCCGGGCGCCCCGCTTCGGCGCGACGCTGAAGAGCGTGGACGATGCGGCCGCCAGGGCGGTGCCGGGTGTCGTGCAGGTCGTGCGGATCCCGAGCGGCGTCGCGGTGGTGGCGCGTGACACCTGGTCGGCGATGAAGGGCCGCGAGGCCCTGAAACTCACCTGGGACGATGCCGGCGCCGAGCGGCAATCCACGGAATCGCAAACGGCCGCCTACAAGGCGATGGCCGACAAGCCGGGCCTCGTCGCCTCGAAGAGCGGCGACGCCGCCGGCGCCATCAAGGGCGCGGCCAAGGTGCTGGAGGCGGAGTTCAGCTTCCCCTACCTGGCCCACGCCCCGATGGAGCCGCTCAACGCCACGATCGAGCGGGCGGCGGACGGCTCCTACGACATCTATGCCGGCTCGCAGTTCCAGACGATCGAGCAGGCGGTGGCGGCCGGCATCCTCGGCACCACCGCCGACAAGGTCCGCATCACCACCCTATGGGCCGGCGGCTCCTTCGGCCGGCGCGCCACGGCGTCCGCCGACTACATCGCGGAGGCCGCCGCGATCCTGAAGGCCACCGGCGAGAAGGCCCCGATCCACCTCGTCTGGACCCGCGAGGACGACATCACCGGCGGCTATTACCGCCCGGCCGCCTATCACCGCATCCGCGCCGGTCTCGATGCCAAGGGGGCGATCACGGGGTGGGAGCACCGCATCGTCGGCAAGTCGATCATCATCGGCACCGCCCTCGAGGCAATGATGGTGAAGGACGGGGTCGACGCGACCACGGTCGAGGGCGCCTCCGACACCCCCTACGCCCTGCCGGCCTACCGGTTCGAGGTCCACAATGCCCGCGAGGGCGTGCCGGTCCTGTGGTGGCGCTCGGTCGGGCACTCGCACACCGCGCAGGCGATGGAGGTGTTCATCGACGAGCTCGCCCATGCGGCGGGCCAGGATCCGGTGGCCTACCGCCTCGGCCTGCTCCGCCAAGCGCCCCGGCTCTCCGCCGCCCTCGCGCTGGCCGCCGAGAAGGCGGGCTGGAGCGCCCGCGAGACGAAGCCGGGACGCGGCTACGGCGTCGCCGCGCACGAGTCGTTCGGCTCCTACGTGGCGATGGTGGCCGACGTTTCGGCGGAGGCCGGCAAGGTGAAGGTGAACCGCATCGTCGCGGCGGTCGATGTCGGCGTGGCGGTGAACCCGGACATCATCCGGGCCCAGGTCGAGGGCGCGGTCGGCTTCGCGCTCTCGGCGGTCCTGCGCAACAAGATCACCTTCAAGGACGGCGAGGTGCAGGAGAAGAACTTCGACGCCTACGAGCCGACCCGGATGAGCGAGATGCCGAAGGTCGAGGTCCACATCGTGCCCTCGGCCGCCGCCCCCACCGGCATCGGCGAGCCCGGCGTGCCGGTCTTAGGTCCGGCGATCTCGAACGCGGTGTTCGCCGCCACCGGGCAGCGGCTGCGCTCGCTGCCCCTCGATCTCACGGCGCTTCGTGGCGTGTGATCGCGCCCTGCGGCGCTTCGTGGCGTGTGATCGCGCCCTGCGGCGCTTCGTGGCGTGTGATCGCGCCCTGCGGCGCTCCGGGGCGTGTGATCGCGCACCACACCCTTAACCCCCGCCCTATATGAAGGGCATGACTTCCAGTTTTGGACCCGAGACGACTTCAGGGTGCGGCGCGAGCCGCACCCTTTTTTCATCCGCGCCGGACTTCGCCGCGACCGCCGAGCGGGTGCGCGCCTGCCGGCTGTGCCGCGACGCGCCGTTTCACGGCCCACCGCTCCCGGTCGAGCCGCGGCCGATCGTGCAGGGCACCTCCCGCGCCCGGATCTGCATCGCCAGCCAAGCGCCGGGCAACAGGGCCTTCCAGAGCGGGCGGCCGTTCCAGGATCCCTCGGGCACGCGCCTGCGTGCCTGGCTCGGCCTCGACGAGCCGGCCTTCTACGATCCCGACCTGGTGGCGATCGTGCCGATGGGCGCCTGCTTTCCCGGCCACGACGCCAAGGGCGGCGACCTGCCGCCGCGGCGCGAATGCGCCGAGACCTGGCGCGCGCCCCTGCTCGCCGGGCTGCCTGACCTCGAGCTGATCCTGCTGATCGGGCAATACGCGCAGGCCTGGCATCTCGGCCGCCAGCCCGGCGGCCTCACCGGCACGGTGGCGCGCTGGCGCGAGATCTTCTCGGAGCCTCAGCGGCCGCGCCTGCTGCCGCTGCCGCACCCGTCCTGGCGCAACACGCCGTGGCTCAGGAAACATCCGTGGTTCGAGGCGGAGCTGTTGCCGGTACTGCGGATGGAGGTGGCGCGGCTGGCCGGGCGGGCTTGATTCCGGAGCGCAGTCCCATGATGGGTGCATAGAGTTTCGACCGCATCGGAGGTCCCTTGCCCGAGCCCATCAGCCCCCGCGACCGCCTGATCGTCGCCCTCGACATGGCGAGCACCGACGAGGCCGAGCGCCTGATCGACCGGATCGGCGACGCCGCGAGCTTCTACAAGATCGGCTACCGCCTCGGCTATGCCGGCGGCCTGCCCCTCGCCGAGCGGCTGGTCCGGGGCGGGCGCAAGGTCTTCCTCGACCTCAAGCTCCACGACATCGGCAACACCGTCGAGGAGGGGGTGCAGTCGCTCGCCGGGATCGGCGCCACCTTCCTCACGGTGCACGCCTATCCGCAGACCATGCGGGCGGCGGCAGCGGGGCGCGACAAGGCGGGGACCGGCCTGAAGATCCTCGGCGTCACGGTGCTCACCTCCTACGACGACGCCGATGCGCGGGAGGCCGGCTACGCGCTGACGGTCGCCGACCTCGTCGCCGTGCGGGCCGCCGCCGCCAAGGCGATCGGCATCGACGGCATCGTCTGCTCGGCGGCCGAGGCCGCGCAGGTGCGGGCCATCGTCGGGCCCGACCGGCTGATCGTCACCCCGGGCATCCGGCCGGCCGGCGCCGCGACCGGCGACCAGAAGCGGGTCGTGACCCCCGCCGAGGCGATGCGGGCCGGGGTCGACCACGTCGTGGTCGGCCGGCCCATCACCGGGGCCGCCGACCCGCGCGACGTCGCCCGCCGCATCGTCGACGAGATGGCGGCAGCGCTCTAAGCAGATTTCGCAAAAGTGGTCGCCGGTTTTGCGACAAAAATCTGCGACCAAACAAGAACCTGAGCGGACGAAGCGTTGGCTTGCCACCGCAAGTCTGCTTAGAACCGCGAAGCCTGACAAAAATGGGAGGAGCCGCATGGCGAAGGGATACTGGGTCGGCCGCGTCGATGTCTCGAAGCCCGAGGCCTACAAGAACTACGTCGCGGCCAACGGCGCCGCCTTCGCCAAGTTCGGCGGGCGCTTCCTGGTGCGCGGCGGCTCTTTCGAGGCGGTGCTCGGATCGAGCCGCGCGCGCAACGTGGTGATCGAGTTCCCGAGCTACGACCAGGCGCTGGCCTGCTGGAACTCGCCCGAGTACCAGGCCGCCCGCGCCAAGCAGGAGGGCGGCGCCGAGATCGATCTGATCGTGATCGAGGGCTATGACGGGGTCCAGCCCGGCGAGGGATGAGGCGCGCCGCCTGATCCGATCCGGGCATCTCTTCGGCACATCCGCCGAAGGGGCCGCCCGCCCGCGCGGTCGGCAGGGCGGGCCCATCTCCGGCCTTGCCCCGCCGACGATCCGTTCGCGCGTCCCGGCTTCGCGACGGGCTCGTCCCGTCCGGCGCGGCAGTCAAAGCTGCGATCGGATCGCCGGCCCGATGCCGTCGAAATAATCGGGGTTGAGGTCGGCGATGTCGCCGAGATCGGCGAGCAGGCCACCGACATGCGCGCCCATCCGGCGCGCCGCCTCTTCCGGGTCGCGGGACGCGATGGCGTCGCGCACCGCGCCGTGCTCGTCGACGACGCGGGTGAAGCGGCCGGCCTGCGGCAGGGTGAGGCGCCGGAACCGGTCGACCTGCACCTTCACCTGCTGGACCTGGCGCCAGATGCCCGGATAGCCGGCGGCCTGGGCGACGCCGGCGTGGAACGCCTCGTCGGCCTGATGGAACGCCTCGGGGTCGCCCTCGCAGGTCGCCGCCAGGACCGCCATCGCCCGGTCGATCGCCGCCAGCCCCGCCGCCCCGCCCCGCTCGGCGGCGAGCCGCGCGCTCGTCTCCTCGAGGGAGCGACGGATGATGATCGCCTCGGGCAGGTCGGCATAGGGGATCAGGGCCACGAAGGTCCCCGATTGCGGGAAGATCGCGACCAGGCCTTCCTCGGCGAGCTTCAGCACCGCCTCGTGCACCGGCGTGCGGCTGACGCCGTACTGGCGCGCCAGTTCCTTCTCGTTGATCGGGTCGCCCGGGCACATCTCCAAGGAGGCGATGCGGGCGCGCAGCTCCTGCCGGATCACCGCGGAGGCCGTCGGCGGCCGCTCGGTGTCGCGGCTCGGCATGCGGTTCTGCGCCTTGCGCGGGCTCGTGCGGATGGCGTCCATTGTCATGCCCCTCACCCGCGGCGCGTTGTCGTCGCGCCGGTCCCGGAGGGCCTCCCTGCGGCACAGCCTAGCCTGATATATCAGGTATGCAACTCCCCCGTGCTGCGGCCGGGCTTTCCTTCGTGCGGGGCTAGGACCTGCCCTGCGCCGGGCGCGGCTTGACCGGGCCGGAGCGGGTGCCACCTCCGGGTCAGGGTTCACGATGTACCCCGGAGCGGCGGACGGAGCGGCGGATGATCGACTGTCATGACCGGCCCATCCCGAACGGCCGCCCGGCCGCCGGCATCAGGCGCTGAGCCGGCGATGGCGACGCGCGGATCGTCGGGTCGGGGCTGGCGCAGGATCCTGCGCCTCCTCCTCACGGTGGTGCCACCCCTGGTCGGGGTGGTGCTGATCGGCCAGGCCGTGGTCGTGTCGATCGGCGGCGACATCCGCCGCTGGGAATTCGTGCTGGGGGCGGCCTGCCTGTGCCTGACCTTTGCCGGGCGGCTGGTGCCGAAGGAGTGATACCAACGGTCGTTGAAAACGACCTTTGGTTCCGTTCTCGAGTTTTCGCCAAGCGTCTGGCTTGGTGTCGAAAATTCGAGATGGGTCAACGGTCTGATGCGTCAGCATCTTAGGCCGTTGCTATGAGGCGTCGCCCGGCCGTGACAGCCAGTATCGATCGCGGCGACGACGTTGGCTCACGCGGTCAGGCTGGAACCGCCCCCGGCCCTCGCCCTTTGCTCCCACACATCGAAGCCGGGAAGCCTTGAAGAAAGCCCCACGGACACTCCCATGCGCGACAATCCCGAGCGGAGCCGGTTCGAACTCGAGGTGGACGGCGAGGTCGCCTACGCCGATTACCGCCGCCAGCCGGGCACCCTCGTCATCGCCTATGTCTATGCGCCGCCGGCGCTTCGCGGCACCGGGACCGCCGACCGCCTGATGCAGGGCGTGGCCGAGGCCGCCCGGGCGGAAGGCGTGCGGATCCGGCCACTCTGCGGCTACGCGGCCGCGTGGCTGCGCCGCCACCGAGAGCACAGCGACCTGGTGAGTTGACGCGCCATCGATGGCGCAGAGACGGCGACCGGAGCGGGAAGGCCTGTCGCTGCGCACGGCCGATCGATCACTGCGCCCGTCCCGCCAGTTCCAGAGCATCCCTCAGGCTGCTCTCGCGAGACACGGATGTTTGCAGCGAGCCGGCCGCCCCCTGGCTCATGACCGTCGGGCCTGTGCCGTCCCCCTTGCTCTTCCGGCTGTCGAGTGCCGCGGCGATCGCACGCACCAGATCGGGATCCACGACGGTCCGACCGCCCGTGCGGGTCTTGACCGCCCGGAGCGAGCCGGCGTCGGCGCCCGACGACGGGGCGATCATCCGCGTGGGAATGTCGGCGGGAGCCCCGGCCCCGCCGGTGCCGCGCGGCGACACTTGCAGCGCGAACAATGCGTCGAGTGTCGAGAGCGACATCGTCACGGGCGCCGACGCCGGTGCCGATCCGGTCTTGTCCGGCGGCAAAGGCTCGGCCGGGACGGCGGCATGGGCGAAGAGAAGGCCGGACGACGTCCGGTTCGTGAGGATCTGCCCGAGGAGGGATGCGCCCGTGACGATCATGACCTGCTCCGTTCTCGCGAGCGACGCAGCCTTCGGTGCGGGTGCCGCCACCGAGACGGTCGCTTCGATCTGGGGCGACCGTGCGGACGGAGATCTGGCCTCCTGGTGAGGCGCATCCGTCGGATTTGATGCAACCGGCGAAATCCGGGGGATTGCCGGGTGCTGTCGCTACGCGGCCGGCGCGACGGGCTGGCGCAGGATCGTCCTGAGCCTCGCCGCCGCGATCCGGCGCGGGGCGCTCAGGTCGATCTCGTGGTGCAGCCCCGTCTCCCGCAGGCCTTGGGCCGGCGGGAATTCGTCGTGACGCGTCCTCAGGATCGGGCCCTCGGCGTCGTAGGGCCCGACATGGAGCGTCTGGACGCAGCGTCCCTCCTCCCCGCCGTCGGCGGAAAGGCAAGCGCCGGGACGGTCACCCCGCCGAGGGTTACCCCGCCGAGGGTTACCCCGCCATATCGAGCGGCGGAGCGAGCCCCGCCGGCAGCGGGCTGACATAGGGCGTGCGGGCCAGTCGCTCGGCGTGGTCGGCCTTGGCGCGGGCGAGCAGGTCGGGGTCGCGCAGGACGTCGACCGCGGTTCCGGCCATCGCCTTGGCGACGTGGATCATGCCCTTGTGCGCCGCCGGGGTCTTGCCCTGGGCGGTCATCTGCCAGGAATGGCCGGGGGTGCCGATGGCGTAGGTGGCGCCGCGGGCCTGGACGGTCGGCACCGCCCAGCTCACGTCGCCGACATCGGTCGAGCCCATCATCCGCTCGCCGATTGCGCCGAGCGGCACGATCGTGTCGCAGAGCGGCGCGTCGGTCACCGGCACGCCGAAGCGGCGATGGGCCGAGACGATGTCCTCCCGGGTCAGCGTCGCCCGGATCACCTCCGCGAAGGCGCGGTCCCCGGCATCGAAGGGCGGAGGGCCCAGCCGCATCAGGTTGGCGTGGAGCGCCTGCTCCAGCGGCGGGTTCGCGAGCAGGTTCGACATCGCGCTCACCACCCGGCTCGCCACCGTGGTCTCGGTCATCAGCGCGGCGCCTTGCGCGATCCTCTCCACCCGGGCTGCGAGGTCGAGGAGGCCGGGGAGGTCGGCGGCGCGCACGAGGTAGCGCACGGTGGCGCCGGCCTGGACGACGTTGGGGGCGATGCCGCCCGCATCGAGATAGGCATAGTGCACCCGCGCGTCGCTCGGCATGTGCTCGCGCATGTAGTTGACGCCGACATTCATCAGCTCGACCGCGTCGAGGGCCGAGCGTCCGAGATGCGGTGCGGCGGCCGCGTGCGAGGCCTTGCCGGCGAAGGTGAAGTCGAGGAGTTGGATCGCCAGGGAGACCGGCTCCCAGATCGCCACGAACGGGCCCGGATGCCAGGTGATCGCCACGTCGACGTCGGAAAAGACGCCGTCGCGCACCATGAAGGTCTTGGCGGCCCCGCCTTCTTCCGCCGGGCAGCCGTAGTAGCGCACGCGCCCCGGCAGCCCTTCCGCGGCGAGCCAGTCCTTGACGGCGGT
Organism: Methylobacterium tarhaniae; assembly: GCF_001043955.1. Taxonomy (GTDB): domain Bacteria; phylum Pseudomonadota; class Alphaproteobacteria; order Rhizobiales; family Beijerinckiaceae; genus Methylobacterium; species Methylobacterium tarhaniae. Next base: position 24,024 of record NZ_LABZ01000123.1, read on the forward strand.
GGCGGCGAGCAGTGCGCCGGCGCCGAGCAGGTTGTGGCCGCAGCCATGGCCGGCGCCCTCGCCCGGCCGGGGCCGGTGCTCGGCCACGCCCGCCTCCTGGCTCAGGCCCGGCAGCGCGTCGTACTCGCCCAGGATCGCGATGACCGGGCCGCCCTCCCCCGCCTCGCCCATCATGGCGGTCGGGATGCCGCCGACCGCTTCCGTCACCCGGAAGCCCTGGGCCCGCAGCATCGCGCTGTGCTCGGCCGCCGAGCGCACTTCCTGGAAGTTGAGCTCCGGCATCTCCCAGACCCGGTCGGAGAGGGCGACGAACGCCGCCGCGTGCTCCTCGACGTGCCGCCAGATCGCCTCGCTGTTGTGCATGTTTCCTCGCGCGTCCGGGGCCTTGTTCGTTCCTGCCCCCCGCTCCTTGTCGCACGATGGGGGCCGGGCGCCATGCGCCCGGCTCGGCCCTGACCTGCGCGCCGTCAGCCCCTGGCCCGGACCGCCCGCCGTGCCAGCGCCCGGTCGACGAAGTCGAGCCGGTCCTGGCCCCAGAACAGCTCGCCGTCGAGCACGAGGGTGGGCGAGCCGAACACGCAGAGGCTTTCCGCCTCCTCGCCGTTGCGGCGGTACTCCGCCTGGACGGCCTCGCTGCCCTCGGCCGCCACCAGGGCGGCGCCGTCGTAGCCGTTCTCGTCCGCGATGGCCTGGCGCACGGCCGGGTCGGCGATGTCGCGCTCCTCGGCCCACAGCGCCCGCAGGATCGCGTGCGAGAGGCGGAACGCATCGAGCCCGGCTGCTTGCGCGGCGATGACGGTCCAGCCGGCATGCTTGTTCCAGTTCGGCGCCGGGTTCTGCATCGGGTAGTGACGGGGCGTCACGTTGAGCGGGAGGCCGAGATAGTCGCTCCAGCGGGCGAGCTCGACGGCATGATAATCGCGACGCGGCTGCGGCCGGGTCCGGATCGGCACGCCGCCGGTCTTCGGCACCACCTCCTGGAAGTCGAACGGCTTCAGCACCAGCCGGGCGCGGTGGCGGCGCACGATATCCTGGAGCTTCGGGCCCCCGAGATAGGCCCAGGGCGAGGACAGGCTGTAGAAGCAGGACAATTCGACCATCGGGGCCTCCAAAAAGGGACGGGCATGGAAGGGACGGGCATGGATATCGACCAGGAGAGCGCGGCCGTGAAGGGTCTGACGGCGCTCGGCGCCGAGGTGCGGCGCGATCTCGCCCGCCTGAACCACCCGCCCGCCTCCTGGACCCTGCCGGTCGAGGGCCCGGACGGACGCCCCGCCCTCGACGTGCTGGTGGTGGGCGCCGGCATGTGCGGCCAGACCGCCGCCTTCGCGCTCCTGCGCGAGGGCGTGTCGAACCTCCGGGTCATCGACCAGGCGCCCCGGGGCGCGGAAGGGCCGTGGGGCACCTTCGCCCGGATGGAGACCCTGCGCTCGCCCAAGCACCTCACGGGTCCGGACCTCGGCATCCCCTCCCTCACCTTCCGGGCCTGGTGGGAGGCGCAAGCCGGGGAAGCGGGCTGGCGCGACCTCTACAAGATCCCGCGGCTCGACTGGCTGCGCTACCTCCTGTTCGTGCGCGACACCGTCGGCGTGCCGGTGGAGAACGACACCCGCCTCCTGCGGCTCTGGCCGGCGGGCGGGCTGATCGGTGCCGCGATCGAGGGTCCCGCCGGCCCCGAGACGCTCTTTGCCCGCAAGGTGGTGCTGGCCTGCGGGCGCGACGGCTCGGGCGGGCGGCGGATGCCGGCTTTCGCGACGGGCGGCGAGGGCCGCCTCTTCCACTCCTCCGACCCGATCGACTTCGCCCGGTTCCGCGGCGGCCGGGTCGCGGTGCTCGGCGCCTCGGCCTCGGCGATCGACAACGCCGCCACGGCCCTGGAGGCCGGCGCCGCCGAGGTCACGCTGTTCGTGCGCCGCTCGCGCTTTCCGCAGGTCAACAAGTCGAAATGGGCCGCCTTCCCGGGCTTCCTGCGCGGCTACGCCGCCCTCGACGACGCGCGGCGCTGGGCCTTCACCACGTACATGATGGGCGAGGGCACGCCGCCGCCGCACGAATCGGTCCTGCGCTGCACCCGCCACCCGAACTTCGCGGTGCGCTTCGACGAGGGCTGGAGCGGGATCGCGGAGGCGCCCGGGGGGCTGGTGATCGAGACGGCGAAGGGACGCCACCCGGTCGACGCCGCCGTGGTGGCGGTCGGCTTCGACATCGACCTGACCCGGCGGCCGGAACTCGACGCGTTCCGCGACGCGATCCTGACCTGGGGCGAGCGGGTCTCCCCGGCCGAGGCCGCGGCGCACCCCGAGGCCGCCCGCTTCCCCTATCTCGGCGACGGCATGCAGATGCTGGAGCGGGTGCCCGGCCAGTTGCCCGAGCTGAACCTGCTGCACGTCTTCAACTGGGGCGTCACCCTCAGCCACGGCGCGCTGGCCGGCGACATCCCGGGCCTCGGCATCGGGGCGACGCGGCTGGCCCAGGCCCTGGTGCGCGACCTCTTCGTCGCGCAGGCCGACGCGCATCTCCCCCGCATGGTCGCGCACGAGGATGCGGAGCTGGAGCCGACGCCGTTCTTCGTGCCGCGGGACGAGCGGTGATGCGCCGCCCGGCCCGGCCTCGCCCGCCGGGTCAGGGCGGGGGGATCCGGCCCGGCGGCGTGCCGCGGATCAGCGCCATCACGGCCTCGTCGCGCTCGGAGATCAGCCGGGCGCCGCGCTGGAAGCTCAAATAGGCCCAGAGCCAGCGCAAGGTCACGACGAGGCGGTTGTGGAAGCCGACCAGCAGGTAGACGTGGGCCACGCCCCAGACCAGCCAGGCGAGGAACCCCTTGAGCTTGACGTGGTCCCACTGCACCACGCCGGAATTGTGCCCGATGATCGCCAGGTTGCCGCGGCTGCGGAAGCGGAAGGGCTTGGGCGCCTTGCCGTGCAGGATGCGGTCACGCAAGGCGCGGCCGAGATAGCGGCCCTGCTGGTCGGCCACCTGGGCGAGGCCCGGCAGGGGCTTGCCGTCCTCGGCCTTGGCCATGGCGAGGTCGCCCAGCGCATAGACCCCCGGGCGGCCGATCACCGCGAGATCCGGCCCGACCGGCACGTGGCCCGTGCGCGTCGTCTCGACCCCGAGCCATTCCCCCGCCGGCGAGGCGCGCACGCCCGCGCCCCAGACGACCGTGGCGGCCGGGATCAGCTTGCCCTTGACGGTGATTCCCTCCTCCGACACGTCCTCCACGGCGTGCTCGGTCAGCACGGTGACCCCGAGGCGCTCCAGCGACTGCCGGGCATAGGCCGAGAGGTCCTCCGTGAAGGTGCCGAGCACCCGCGGCGCCGCCTCGATCAGCAGGATCCGGGCCTTCCTCGGGTCGATGCGGCGGAAATCCTTCGACAGGGCGTGGTGGGCGAGGCCCGCGATGGCCCCGGCCATCTCGACCCCGGTCGGCCCGCCGCCGATCACCGCGAAGGTGAGCAGCCGGTCGCGGGCGGCCGGATCGTCCTCGCGCTCGGCCGCCTCGAAGGCGAGCAGCACCCGGGCCCGGATCCGGCGCGCATCGTCGAGGGTCTTGAGGCCGGGGGCGTAGCGCTCCCATTCCGGGTGGCCGAAATAGCTGTGGGTGGCGCCCGTCGCGAGGACCAGCGTGTCGTAGGGGATGCGGGTGCCGTCGCGGAGCTGCACCGCGCGCGTGTCCGTGTCGACGCCCACGACCTCGCCCATCAGCACGCTGACATTGCGGTCCCAGCGCAGGATCGCCCGGATCGGCTCGGCGATCTCGCCCGGCGCGATCACGGCGGTCGCCACCTGGTAGAGCAGCGGCTGGAACAGGTGATGGTTGCGCCGGTCGATCAGCGTGACGGCGATCCCCTCGGCGCCGCCGAGGCCCCGGGCCGTGGTGAGCCCGCCGAAGCCGCCGCCGACGATCACCACCCGGTGGGGGCCCGCTTCCGAAGGCGACGACGCGGGCGGCCCGGCGACAGGGGCGGGTTCGAGAGTGGTGCGGTGCAGGATCTCGGACATGCGACTCTCTCGGGCGGCTGCGGCGGCTCGACCGGGACCCACCATGACGGGACCGGCCGGATCGGGATTCGCCGAAGCGGGACTTGCTGAAACGGGACTTGCCGAAGCGACATTCTGACCCAAGGTTACGACACTGGCGAGGGCGTGGAAGCCCCCTTCATGTAGCCCCCTCCTTTTGGGGCCCCCCTGCGGCTGCCGCATGGCAGCCGTGGACGCTGCCGGTCGGCCCGGGGGAAACGGCATCTTTCCGGCCTGCGCCGGGTACGGTCTTAATACTGCAACAGTGTATATTCCACAGACAAATTCCGTATAAATCAGCATACCTCGACGGCTCGCGGGATTTCCGCTACGCGTGCGGCGGACGACGCACCCTTGAGGGAGAGACACACCATGGCCGACGCCACCGCCACCTCGGAGACCGGCCGCCGGATCGGTCACGGCCGGGTCTACGAGTCGATCACCGAGACCATCGGCAACACCCCGCTGGTGCGCCTCAACCGCCTCGCCAAGGAGCGCGGGATCGATGCCGAGATCCTGCTGAAGCTCGAGTTCTTCAACCCGATCGCCTCGGTGAAGGACCGTATCGGCGTCAACATGATCGACGCCATGGAGGCCTCCGGCGTCCTGAATCCCGGCGGCACCCTGGTCGAGCCGACCTCCGGCAATACCGGCATCGCGCTGGCCTTCGTGGCCGCCGCCCGGGGCTACCGGCTGATCCTGGTCATGCCCGAGACGATGTCGCTCGAGCGGCGCAAGATGCTGGCCTATCTCGGGGCCGAGCTCGCCCTCACCCCCGGCCCGCAGGGCATGAAGGGCGCGATCGCCAAGGCCGAGGAGCTCCTGAAGGAGATCCCGGGCGCGATCATGCCCCAGCAGTTCAACAACCCGGCCAACCCCGAGATCCACCGCAAGACCACCGCGGAGGAGATCTGGAACGACACGCAAGGCCAGCTCGACGCCTTCGTGGCGGGCGTCGGCACCGGCGGCACCATCACGGGCGTCGGCCAGGTGATCAAGCCGCGCCTGCCGAACCTCCGCGTGGTCGCGGTCGAGCCGGAGGATTCCCCGGTCCTGTCCGGCGGCCAGCCCGGCCCGCACAAGATCCAGGGCATCGGCGCCGGCTTCGTGCCGAACGTGCTCGACCGCGGCGTGATCGACGAGGTGGTGACGGTCTCCAACCAGACCGCCTTCGACACCGCCCGGCTGCTCGCCCGGATCGAGGGCATCCCCGGCGGCATCTCGACCGGCGGCAACGTCGCGGCGGCCCTCGAGATCGCGGCCCGGCCGGAGTTCAAGGGCAAGCGGATCGTGACGGTCGCCTGCTCCTTCGCCGAGCGCTACATCTCGTCGGCCCTGTTCGAGGGCCTGTGAGGCTTTGAGGGGTGGGGCCTCCCGGGCCCCGCCTCCTGCTTTGTCTATCGATCCCTCTCACCGTCATCCCGAGGCCGCGCAGCGGAGCCCGGGATGACGACGGAGGATGCCCCCTCCGTCGATGAATGCGAACGGCGTCTCACGCCACCAGTTCGGGCCGGCGCTCCTCGTGGCGCTCGTCCTCGCAGGCGCCCCGGCGGAACAGGGCCGCGCAGCGCGACTCGCGGTGGACGCTCAAGATCGAAGCGCGGTCGATATCAGGATTCTCGGCCAGGATGCGGCGCACATCCTCGACCAGGCGGCCGTAGCGGCCAGCATCGTAGCCACTCTCCAGCGGAGAGACCGCGATATAGGCCTCGACCACCAGGACTTTCTCGGACTTCTCGCGGGAAACCTCCGCGGCGATCCAGGCGGATTTGACGAGGCGGTTCGGATTGACCATCGGCGTACCTCCGTTCGCGTCGGGCCGCTCTTCGGCGGCTTGGTGACGGCGAGACTGCGACACGTTGCGCTCTCTGCCAACTCCGCAGCCGCTGCAAAGCTCCGATATGTCGCAGCCGGATCATGCGCCGGGCGCATGGAATGCGGGATTAAAGCGGCAGCACCCCGTCGCTCTTCACCTCCTCCATCACCGCGTAGGTGCGGGTATTGTTGACCCCCGGCAGCGACAGCAATCCCTCGCCGAGGAAGCGCCGATAGGCCGGCATGTCGGCGACCCGGGCCTTGACCAGGTAGTCGAACCCGCCACCGACCATGTGGCACTCCAGCACCTCCGGCGCGCGGCGCACGGCCGCCGCGAACCGCGCGAAGGCATCGGGCGTGGTCTTGTCGAGCGACACTTCCACGAAGACGAGCAGGTTGAGGCCCAGGAGATGCGGGTCGAGCCGCGCCCCGAAGCCGGTGATCACCCCGTCCTTCTGCAGCCGGCGCAGCCGCTCGCCGGTGGCGGTGGGCGACAGCCCGACCCGCTCGGCGAGTTCCACGTTCGGGATGCGCCCCTCGCGCTGGAGAATCTTGAGGATCTGCCGGTCGACCCGGTCGAGCTCGTCCGTCATTATCTCTACCAAATCCTCGTTTCGCCGCCGATCCTGCGGCAAACCGGCGATAAGCGCCATCGAAGCGCGGCGAAAGGGCTCATAAGCTGAGGATCGTTCAAGCGCCTCGCCCGGACCGCCACGATGCCTGCCCCCCTCCCCGTCTTCCACGCGCCCTTTGCTGCCGACGACGCCGCCCTCGCCCGCCTCTTCCTGGAGCGGGGCTCCCTGCCTCCCGAGCGCGAGGCGAAGGTCGATGCGCTGGCCCGCGACCTCGTCGGGGCGATCCGGCAGGAGAGCGGGGGTCTCGGCGGCGTCGAGGCGATGCTGCGCGAGTATTCGCTTTCCACCAAGGAGGGGCTGGCCCTGATGGTGCTGGCCGAGGCCCTGCTGCGGGTGCCGGACGCCGCCACCGCCGACCGGCTGATCGAGGACAAGCTGCGCTTCGGCGGGTTCGAGCAGCACGCCACCCGCTCCGAGGCGCTGCTGGTGCGCTCCTCGGCCTGGGCGCTCGGCCTCTCGGCCCGGATCATCCAGCCCGGCGACACCCCGGAGGGCATCCTGGCCGGCCTCGCCAAGCGCCTGGGCCTGCCGGCCGTGCGCCAGGCCGCCCGCCAGGCGATGCGGGTGATGGGCGGGCATTTCGTGCTCGGCGAGACGATCGAGGCGGCGCTCAAGCGCTCGGCGAGCGGCCAGGGCCGGCTCTACCGCTACTCCTTCGACATGCTCGGCGAGGGCGCCCGCACGGCGGAGGATGCGCGGGCCTACGCGGCGTCCTACGCCGCCGCCATCGAGGCGATCGGGCGCGCCGCCGGCAACAAGCCGCTGCCGGACCGGCCGGGCATCTCGGTCAAGCTCTCGGCCTTGCATCCGCGCTACGAGGCGGTCGGCCGCGACCGGGTGATGGCGGAGCTGGTGCCGGTGCTCCTGAGCCTCGCCCAGGCGGCAAAGAGCTACGACCTCAACTTCACGGTCGATGCCGAGGAGGCGGACCGGCTCGAACTCTCCCTCGACGTGATCGCGGCAGTCCTGGGCGATCCGTCGCTCGCGGCTTGGGACGGGTTCGGCCTCGCGGTCCAGGCCTACCAGAAGCGCTGCCTCGCGGTGATCGACCACGTCGCGGATCTGGCCGCCCGCCTGGACCGCCGGCTGATGGTGCGCCTCGTCAAGGGCGCCTACTGGGACACCGAGGTGAAGCGGGCGCAGGAGCGGGGCCTGCCCGACTACCCGGTCTTCACCCGCAAGAGCATGACGGACCTGAGCTACCTGGCGGCGGCCGAGCGGATGCTGGCCCACCGGCCGCGGCTCTTCCCGCAATTCGCCACCCACAACGCGCTCACCGTCGCGGCCATCGTCGAGCGGGCGGGGCCGGAAGGCGGAACTTACGAGTTCCAGCGCCTGCACGGCATGGGCGAGGCGCTCTACGCCCGCCTCCTCGCCGCCGTGCCGGGCGCGGCCTGCCGCACCTATGCGCCGGTCGGCGGCCACCGCGACCTCCTCGCCTACCTGGTGCGGCGGCTTCTCGAGAACGGCGCCAACTCCTCCTTCGTCTCGCAGGCCGCCGACCCGGCGGTGCCGGTGGAGAGCCTGCTGCGCCGCCCGGCCGAGAGCGTCGGCAATCCCGACCGGGCCCGGCACCCGAAGCTCCGCCGTCCCGCCGAGATGTTCGCGCCGGAGCGGATCAACTCCGCCGGGGTCGAGTTCGGCGACCGCGCCGCCCTGGAGCGCCTGACGGAGGGCGTCGCCGCCGCCCGCGCCCCGGCCGAGGCCGCGTCGGTGATCGACGGCGTCGCGCAAGGAGGCACGCGGCGCGCCGTGGTGAGCCCGAGCGATGCCCGGACGGTCGTCGGCAGCGTCACCGAGGCCACACCCGAGACCGCCGCCGCAGCAATGCTCGCCGCCCGCAAGGGCGCGATCGCCTGGGGCAAGGTCCCAGCGGAGCGGCGTGCCGCCGCCCTGGAGCGGGCCGCCGACGCGATGGAGGCCTCGCGCGGCCGGCTGATCCACCTGCTCCAGGCCGAGGCCGGCAAGACCCTCGACGACGCGGTGGCGGAGCTGCGCGAGGCGGTGGATTTCTGCCGCTACTACGCCGCGCAAGGCCGGAAGCTCTTCGGCGCGCCTCAAGGATTGCCGGGCCCGACCGGCGAGAGCAACCGCCTCTCCTTGCGCAGCCGCGGGGTGTTCGTGGCGATCTCGCCGTGGAACTTTCCGCTGGCGATCTTCGTCGGCCAGGTCGCCGCGGCGCTGATGGCCGGCAATTCGGTGGTGGCCAAGCCCGCCGAGCAGACGCCGCTGGTCGCGGCCGAGGCCGTGCGCCTCATGCACCGGGCCGGCATCGCCCCCAGCGCCCTCCACCTCGTGCCGGGCGACGGCGCGGTCGGGGCGGCCCTGGTGGCGCATCGGGACGTGGCCGGGGTCGTCTTCACCGGCTCGACCGAGGTGGCCCGCCACATCAACCGGGCGCTGGCCGCCAAGGACGGCCCGATCGTGCCGCTGATCGCCGAGACCGGCGGCATCAACGCCATGCTGGTCGACGCCACCGCTCTCCCCGAGCAGGTCGCCGACGACGTGGTGACCTCCGCCTTCCGCTCGGCCGGCCAGCGCTGCTCGGCCCTGCGCCTGCTGCTGGTGCAGGAGGACGTGGCCGACAAGGTGATCGGCATGGTGGCGGGCGCCGCGCGGGAATTGCGGCTCGGCGATCCGCGCGACCCGGCGACCCATGTCGGCCCGGTGATCGACGCCGAGGCCCGCACCCGCCTCGACCGCCACGGCGCCGCGATGCGCCGCGCGGCGACGACGCATTACGCCGGCGAGGTCCCGGGCGAGGGCCATTTCGTGGCGCCGCAGATCTACGAGATCGCCGGCCCCGAGGCCCTGACGGACGAAGTGTTCGGGCCGATCCTGCACGTCGCCCGCTATCACGCCGCCGATCTCGACCGGGTGCTCGACCGGATCGAAGGCACCGGCTACGGCCTGACCCTCGGGATCCATTCCCGCATCGACGCCACGGTGGAGCGGGTGGTCTCGCGTCTTGCCACCGGCAACGTCTACGTCAACCGCAACATGATCGGCGCGGTGGTGGGCGTGCAGCCCTTCGGCGGCCACGGGCTCTCCGGCACCGGCCCGAAGGCCGGCGGGCCGCACTACCTCACCCGCTTCGCCACCGAGCAGACCGTGACGATCAACACCGCGGCGGCGGGGGGCGATGCGGCGTTGATCGCGATGGAGGGGTGAGGGCCGGAACTCGGGCCGCTCCGGGAGCGGGTGGCCTGCCCCGACCGCACTGACATCCTCCAGGCATCACGGGCTCCGTTGGGCGGTCCCGGGATGCTTGGAGAGCGGGATCCTTGGAGAGCGGGATGCTTGGAGAGCGGGATGCTTGGAGAGCGGGATGCTTGGAGAGCTTGAACCCTGTCGGCAGGACCAGAGATCGGCCGACCGGCTCGACCGCCCCACCCCTTGCGATCACCCCGCCACACCTCGGGGCAGGGATGATGCCCGAGAGGGAGCGCGTGCCACGAGGCCGTGAACCGCCCAGGCCCCACAAGTCCTGCCCCGCTTTCCAGATATTTATTCCGTCGTGTCGCGTGCGCGAGAACACGTCGCGTCGGTTCTCGACGCCCTATATTCAAATCATCGAGAAAAACACAGGTCGGCGACACAGTCGTCCACCATCAATAAGGATTAATATCAAATGAAAACCCGTATCGCCACCGCCCTCACCGCGCTTGCCCTTGGCGTTGCCCCGCTCTCGTCGGCCATGGCCTTCGGCGCGAACTCCCCCGCCAGCCCGTTCTGGCCGCGCGACGTCGAGACCACCGGCTCGGTCGGCGGCCGCGCCAATACCAGCGTGCCGTTCTACGGCTCCTGTCCGATGAGCTCGGCCTCCGAGGGCAACGCCAAGCAGCAGAACTTCCCGGTCAAGCAGTACGGCCAGACCTCCGGCGGCTACCGCTGCTGAACCGGGGGTGATGGCACCAGCGAAGAGAGACGGACGATGAGCGAGATGAAGCTTCTGCGCGCCGTGTCCTACGGCATGATCGGTGTGCTCGCCGGCGGCCTCGCCATGACGGTGGTCGGCACCGCCAACGCCCTGATCAACATGTAACACCGACAGAGGACCGCCCCCGGGCGGTCCTTCTCGCGTCGGGTGCGCATCTCCCCACCGTCACCCGAAATACACACCCCTGCCGGAACCGTGAGCATACCCGGAAATCGCCGCCAACCCGA
>NZ_LABZ01000124.1 GCF_001043955.1 Methylobacterium tarhaniae
CTGCGCCCCCGCGCCGGCCCGGGAGGCCCTGGCGACAATGGGGCACGGCCTGGGCGAGGACCATGCCCGGGCGGGCCGGCTCCCCCCCGGGCTGAACGGATTGGGTCCGGCCCTGAGCGCCGCGACCCCGCGCCCCCCCAGCATCCCGGGCCAGGCAGATCGGGCTATGGAAGCTCCGCCTCGTCACCCACCGCCACGGCACCGTCGTCGATGTGGCGGTGGGTGACGAGGCGGAGCTTCCATAGCCCGATCGGTCTGGCGAGGATCCCGCGCGCCTCCAGCATTCCGAGCCAGGCCGCGCTGTCGTGCCCGCTGCGCGCCAGATCGACCTGCACGATGTTGGTCTGCGGGATCGCGGCGCTCAGGGCCGGACCCAATCCGTTCAGCCCGGAGGCGAGCCGGCGCGCCCGGGCATGGTCCTCGCCGAGGCGATCGCCCATCGTCGCCAGGGCCTCCAGGCCGGCGGCGGCGGCGATGCCGACCTGCCGCTGGGTGCCGCCCAGCATCTTGCGCAGGCTCCGGGCTCGCGCGACCAGCGCGGCCGGCCCGGCGAGCAGGGCCCCCATCGGCGCGCTCAGGCCCTTCGACAGGCACAGGGACACCGTGTCGACCTCCGCGGCGATCCGGGAGGCCGGCACGCCGAGATGGACGGCGGCGTTGATGAGCCGCGCCCCATCGAGATGCACCGGGATGCCGAAGGCCTGAGCCATGGCCCGGACCGCCCTCATGTGGTCGAGCGGCGGCACCGTCCCGCCGGCATTGTTGTGCGTCGTCTCCAGGCCGATGAGCCCGGTCCGCAGGCTCGATCCGCTGGGCCGCAGGGTATCGGCCAGGATCTGGAGGTCCATCGCCCCGTCGATGCCGGCGATGCCGAGGGGGAAGGTGCCGGTGAAGGTCGCGGCGCCGCGCTCCGCCGTGTACATGTGCGACTGCGCCTCCAGGACGACCTGCTCCTGGCGCCCCGCCTGGCAGAGGGTCGCCACCAGGTTCGCCATCGTGCAACTCGGCAGGTACAGGGCCGCCTCCTTGCCGAGGAGCCGTGCCCCCGCCTCCTCGAGGGCGAGGGCCGTCGGGTCGTGGCCGAGGCCGTCATCGCCGAGCGGGGCCGCCGCGATCCGTGCATACATCGCCGGCGTCGGCCGGGTCAGGGTGTCGCTGCGCAGGTCGACGACGGCCTCCGCCTCCCCGCCCAGCGCCGTCGCCCTCTCTCGCGCGGTCATCGATAGGCCGCCGGATCGCCGGAATCGGTCGGATTGGCCAGGACACGCTTGAGCACGTCGCTCATCGGCAGCTTGAGGTTGATCTGCCGCGGCGGGATCGGGCTCTCGAAATACTTGGTGTAGAGCTTCGCCACGGTCCCGTCCTTCATCAGGCCGACGACCGCCTCGTCGACGATTGTCTTGAAGGCCGGATCGTCCTTGGGCTCGAGGATGCCGTAGGGCGCGAATTCGAGGCCCTTGGTGCCGATCTTGTAGCTGTCGCGGTCCGGGGCGTTGGCGACCGTCGTGTAGGCCATGGCGTCGTCATTGGCGGTGCCCTGGGCGCGGCCGCTCGACAGGAGCAGGAAGGCCTCGGCGGTGTCCTTGGCGGCCATCACCTTGATGTCGAGGTTGTCGCGCGCGCTGGCCTGCACGACGTAGCGCTGGGTCTGGCCGCCGGCCTGGGCCGAGATCGCCTTGCCTCGGAACGACGCGAGGTCGTTCACGTCGACATCCGTGCTCTTGCGGGCCACGAGAACGATCTGCGCCACGAAGGTCGTGGGCGCGAACGAGACCAGTTTGTGGCGCTCCGGCAGGTTCGTCGCCGTGCCGCATTCCAGATCGATCGTGCCGTTGCTGATCAGCGGGACGCGGGTGGCCGACTGGACCGGGACATGGCGGATCTCGAGCGCGGGCAGTCCGAGCGTCGCCTTGATCCTCTGGGCGACGTGCTCGCAGATCTCGAGGCTGTAGCCGATCGGCTTGCCGTCGTTGTCCAGGAAGGCGAATGGCGGCGAGGCATCGGGAAACCCGATCTGGATCGTGCCCGTCTTCCTGATCCGGTCGAGGCGGCCCCCGTCCTCGGCGCGGGCGGCGGTCGCGCTCGCCGCGGCGACGACAACGGCACAGGCCCATGCAAGTACCGACCGTGCAAGTATCGGCTTGATCGTCACCCGATGCCTCCTCTCTGCCCGAATTGATCCTGCGCCGGGGGCCGTACCTGGCGACGACGTCCACCGCTGCGCTACGTCAGGAAGCATGGCCGAAAGCTATGCCGGCTGCTAATTCCGATTCGACACTGGCCGATACGGATCTGATATGGCGCCGAGACGCATGAGCTTCCGTCACGTCGAGGCGTTCCGTACGGTGATGCTGGCGGGCTCGATGACCGAGGCGGCACGCCGGCTGCACACGTCGCAGCCGCAGGTCAGCCGGCTGATCGCGCAGCTCGAGGCGATCACCGGGCTGATGCTGTTCGACCGCCACGGCAGCCGCCTGTCTCCCACCGTCGAGGCGGAGCGCTTCCATCACGAGGTCGAGCGGGCCTGCGTCGGGCTCGCCAGCCTCGAAGCCGCGGCAGCCGACATTCGTCTCTTCGGGGCCGGCCGCCTGAGCGTCGCGGCCATGCCGCGCCTCGCCGGCGGGCTGCTCGCCCGCTCCGTCGCCCGCTTCAAGCACGAGAATCCGGGGGTCATGGTTTCGCTCCATGCCGGCGACGAGGGCACGGTGTACAAGTGGATCGCTGAAGGCTCCTGCGATGCCGGCCTCACCATGCTGTACGGCGCAGAGCAGCCGGGCGTGCAGGCCGAGCCGGTGCTGAGCCTCGATTGCGTGGCGGTGCTGCCCCGGGGCCACCGGCTGGCGCGTCAGGCCGTGCTCGGCCCGGCCGATCTCGACGGCGAGCCCTTCATCGCCTCGCCGGTCGGCAATCCGCTGCGGGTGCAGATCGACGCGGTCCTCGATACGGCCGGCATCCGGCGCCCCGTCGCGGCCGAGGCCGGCCTCGGCTCGGCGGTCTGCGCCCTGGTGGCGGCGGGCCTCGGCATCAGCCTGATGAACCCGCTGGCGGCTTACGAGGAGGCGAAGGTCTCGCCGATCGAGATTCGCCGCTTCGCCCCGGCACTGCCGGTGGTCTTCGCCCTGGTCTTCCCGCCGCTGCGGCCGCCGGGCCGCCTCGTCGCCGCCTTCAGCGCCTGCGCGCGGGCGGTCCTGCTGAGCGAACTGGCCGTGCTGCAACCCGACCCCGCCGGGTCGCGCTGACGACGGCTCACTCCGCCGCCAGCGGCTTCGCCACGTCCTCCAGCGACTTCCTCTCCGCCGCCACGCCCCAGATCCCCGCCACCGCCCCCGCGGCGATCATCAGCGCGGAGGCGAGCAGGTAGCCGCCGAAGATGGCGTTGCGGGAATGGCCCTCGATCAGCACGCCGAACAGGGCCGGCCCCACCGCCCCGACCGAGGTGCCCACCGCGTAGAACAGCGCGATGGCGAGCGCCCGGATCTCCAGGGGGAACACCTCGCTCACCGTGAGATAGGCCGAGCTGGCCGCCGCGGAGGCGAAGAAGAACACCGCCATCCAGCACATAGTCAGCGTCGTCGCGGTGACCAACTCCTGCTGGAACGCCCAGCCGCTCAAGGCGAGCAGCACGCCCGACATCCCGTAGGTGAAGGCGATCATCGGCTTACGGCCGATCGTGTCGAACAGCCGCCCGAGCAGCACCGGCCCGAGAAAGTTGCCGGCGGCGAAGGGCAGGATGTACCAGCCGACGCCGTCCGCCGGCACCTGGTAGAAGTCGATCAGGATCAGCGCGTAGGTGAAGAAGATCGCGTTGTAGAAGAAGGCCTGGGCCGACATCAGCACGAGGCCCACCCCCGCCCGCTGCCGATAGGCCTTGAGCGCGGACACCACCTCCGAGAGCGGCGTGTGGGTGCGCTGGCGCAGCCGCGCCTTCGGGAACGGCCCCTCCGCGAGGGTGTGGCCCTCCCGACGGAAGCGCGCCTCGATGCCGGCGACCAGGGCCTCGGCCTCCTCGTGCCGCCCGTGGGTCATCAGCCAGCGCGGGCTCTCGGGGATCCAGGTGCGGAGGAAGAGGATGATCAGCCCCAGGACGGCGCCGAGCCCGAAGGCGACGCGCCAGCCGATATCGGGCCCGAACAGGGCCGGATCGAGCACGATCAGCGAGGTGCCGGCGCCGAGCACCGCGCCGAGCCAGAAGCTGCCGTTGATGACGAGGTCGGTCCAGCCCCGGGCGCGGGCCGGGATCAGCTCCTGGATGGTCGAGTTGATCGCCGTGTACTCGCCGCCGATGCCGGCCCCGGTGAGGAAGCGGAAGAGGCAGAAGCTCCACAGGTTCCAGGACAGGCCGGTGGCCGCGGTGGCCGCGAGGTAGACCGCGAGCGTGATGAAGAAGAGTTTTTTCCGCCCGAGCCGGTCGGTGAGCCAGCCGAAGCCCACCGCCCCCAGGACCGCGCCGGCGAGGTAGCTCGAGGTGGCGAGCCCGATCTCGGCGTTGGAGAAGTGCAGGGTCGGGCTCGCCTTCAGCGCGCCGGCGAGCGCGCCCGCCAGCGTCACCTCCAGCCCGTCGAGCACCCAGGTGATGCCGAGCGCCAGCACCACCAGGGTGTGGAACCGGCCCCAGGGCAGCCGGTCGAGCCGGGCCGAGACGTCCGTCTCGATCACGCCGCCGGGGGCGGTGCGGGTGGCGGAGGAAACCGTCATCGGGGCCTTTCCGGCACGCAGGCCTGACCATGCCCTCCCGAAATGGCTCACCTCGTCGCGACGGGAACCCGCAACACGACAGAAACCTTCGTCGTGGCCTGGCGCTACGCCCTGGCCCCGACCGGCTTGAATACCCCCGTGGCGGTCGCCACGACCCGCCCGGCCTCGTCGCGGATCTCGGCGTCGCAGAACAGGATCGACTGGCCGGCCCGGGTCACCCGCCCCTCGGCCAGGAGCACGCCGTGGCCGGGCGAGAGGAAGCGGGTCTGCATGTCGAGGGTCACCACCGGCCGTCCGGCGGTGAGCCGGGCCACCGTGCCCATGGCGATGTCGAGGAGGGTGCAGAGGATGCCCCCATGGGCGATGCCGAGATTGTTGCCGTGCTGCGGCCCCAGCTCCAGGCGCAGGCGCGTGCGCCCCTCGACGACCTCCAGCGCCTCGATGCCGCAGAGCCGGGCGAACGGGATGTCCGCGCCGTAGATCATGCTGTTCTCCGCCTCGTCCATCCGTCCGCTCCCTGTCGGCTGTCGCACCTATGGGGAGAGTTCGCCGGCCTGGCAATTCGCGCTATGGTTTCCGCCGCAGGCGCGAACGGCCTCGTCCGTCCACGCGAGGCAAGCCCGACGGGGTGCCGGCGCCGATGCGCCGAACGCCGGCGCGATGCAAAGAGAGTTCATGAGCGCTTCGACCCCCTCCTCCTTCGTCCGCACCCGCTGGTGGTGGGTGCGTCACGCCCCCGTCCGGGGCGACGGCGGCCGCATCTACGGCGGCAGCGACATCGCGTGCGATTGCGGCGACGCCCACGTCTTCGCCGGCCTCGCCCCGGTGCTGCCCCGCGGCGCGGTCTGGGTCGCGAGCCATCTCGGCCGCACCCGGCAGACCGCCGAGGCCCTGTGGCAGGCCGGCGACTTCACGGTGGACGGCACCGTGCCCCGCCTCACCGCCCTGCCGGCTCTGGCCGAGCAGAATCTCGGCGAGTGGCAGGGCCAGGACCGGACGCGCTTCTTCGCCGAGCGCCAGCCTTCGGCCGCGAGCTACTGGTTCGCCCCTGCCGACGAGCGCCCGCCGGGCGGCGAGAGCTTTTCGGAGTTATGCGAGCGGGTGAAGGCGGCGATCGACGAACTCACCGCCGAGCATAGCGGGCGCGATATCGTGGCGGTGGCCCATGGCGGCACGATCCGGGCGGCGATCGCCCTGGCGCTGAACCTGGGCCCGCAGGGCGGGCTCGCCTTCGCGGTCGAGAATTGCTCGCTCACCCGCCTCGACCACTACGCCGGCTGGGACGGGGCGGGCTGGCGGGTCGGCATGGTGAACGCCCAGCCTTGGCTCGCCGCCGCCGAGGGCGCCGGGCCGGCGGCCTGAAATTTGCCGGCGATCCGGGAGAGCAAGCCTCGCCCCGATCGCCGGCGTCATGAAATCTCCGAGCCCGGCGCCGGGCGCAGACCCCCTCATGCCATACCGCCCGTTCCGTTCGGAGCGCGGTTGACAAGCCATCCTCCCCCGCGAACGATGCACCCGGGCGCCCTCGACGGCGTACCGCACGAACGAACGTCGTCGACGAAGGACGGACCGGGTGAGGACAACGCTTCTGGCGGCGGCTCTGGCCGTCGTGTGGCAGGGGGCTGCCGTCGCGCAGCAGGCGCCGGCCACGACTTCCCAAACCGTATCCGACGGGGTGGTGCGCCTCGGCTTCCTGCTCGACATGTCGGGACCCTATGCCGACGTGACCGGGCCCGGCAGCGCCGCGGCGGCCCGCATGGCGGTGGAGGATGCCGGCGGCAAGGTTCTGGGCGCGCCGGTCGAGGTCGTGGTCGCCGATCACCAGAACAAGCCCGACATCGCGGCGGCCACCGCCCGGGCCTGGTTCGATACCGGCAGAATCGACGCGATCCTGGACGTCGCGGCCTCCGCCACCGCGCTCGCCGCCGCCGACATCGCCAAGGCCAAGAACAAGGTGATCGTGTTCAACGGGCCCGGCGCGGTGCGGCTCACCAACGAGGCCTGCTCCCCCGTCTCGGTGCACTGGGCCTACGACACCTATGCGCTGGCGAATTCCACGGCGCTCGCCACCGTCAAGGCCGGCGGCGATTCGTGGTTCTTCGTCACCGCCGACTACGCCTTCGGCCAGGACCTCGAGCGCGATGCCGGCGCGGTGGTGAAGGCGAATGGCGGCAAGGTGCTCGGCGGCGTGCGGGTGCCGCTCAACAATGCCGACTTCTCCTCCTTCCTGCTCCAGGCGCAGGGCTCGGGCGCCAAGGTGATCGGCCTCGCCAATGCGGGCGCCGACACCACCAACGCGATCAAGCAGGCCGCCGAGTTCGGCCTGACCCAGGGCGGGCAGAAGCTCGCCGGGCTCCTCGTCTATATCAGCGACGTGCACAGCCTGGGCCTGAAGGCGACGCAGGGAATGCTGCTGACGGAGGGCTTCTACTGGGACCTCAACGACGAGACGCGGGCCTGGTCGAAGCGCTACTTCGAGCGCGTGGGCAAGATGCCGAACATGTCCCAGGCCGGCGTCTACTCGACGGTGATGCACTACCTCAAGGCCGTCCAGAAGGCCGGCACCGACGAGACCTCGGCCGTGATGAGGGCGATGCGCGAGATGCCGGTGGACGACTTCTACGCCCGCGGCGGGCGCATCCGGGAGGACGGCCGCATGATCCACGACATGTACCTGTTCGAGGTCAAGACGCCGGAGGAGTCGAAGGGGCCGTGGGACCTCTACAAGCTCGTCGCCACGGTTCCGGGCGAGCAGGCCTTCCAGCCGCTCTCGGCCTCCCGCTGCCCCCTGGTGAAGAAATGATCCCGATGGCCGGAACACTGCGATCGAACGGCCCCCGGCCGTCGGCGAGCGCGACGGCGCGCCGCCGCGCGTGCGGCGGACCGCCCTCGCGGCGCCAGCAGCGAGAACTGCACGCATGACACTTCGCTGGCGCCGTCGCCCGGAGGGCTCGACCTGGGGCGATTTCGGCCCCGACGACGAGCTCGGCCGGCTCAACCTGCTGACGCCCGAGAAGGTGCGCCAGGGCGCGGCCGAGGTGCGGGAGGGCCTGACCTTCTGCCTCAGCCTGCCCCTCGACGTTCCGGGCGGCAACGTGCTCAACCCGCGCCGCCACCCGCCGCAGATCCGCCCGACCGTGCGGGCGAGCGGCCGGCCGAACATGAACTTCCTGGTCTGCGAGGAGGTGCCCGACGCCACCGACGTGATCAGCGACGACCTCGCCGTGCTCCACCTGCAATACTCGACGCAGTGGGACAGCCTCGCCCATGTCGGCTCGCTGTTCGACGTCGAGGGCGACGGTACCCCGCGCCCGGTCTACTACAACGGTTTCCGCGCGGGCTCGGACATCACCGGCCCGACGACGCCGGAGGAGGCGGGCGCCCCCTCCCGCGCCCAGGCGCTGGGCATCGAGCGTCTGGCCGAGCGCGGCATGCAGGGCCGGGGCGTGATGATCGACCTCCACGCCCATCTGGGCGAGGCGCGGGTGGCGGTGGGCTACGACCAGCTGCGCCGCATCCTCGATGCGGACGGGGTCGTGGTCGAGGCCGGCGACATGGTCTGCCTGCATACGGGCTTCGCCGAGCGGCTGCTCGGCATGAACCGGAACCCGGATCCGGCAATCGTCCACGACCTCTGCGCCGGCCTCGACGGGCGCGACCGCAGGCTCCTGAACTGGATCACCGATTCGGGGCTCGTCGCCCTCATCGCCGACAACTACGCCGTCGAGGTCCATCCCGCTTTGGCCGCCGAGGGCTGCTGCGCCACCCTGCCGCTGCACGAGCATTGCCTGTTCCGCCTCGGCGTGAACCTCGGCGAGCTGTGGCACCTCACCCCGCTCGCCACGTGGCTGCGGGCGAACAAGCGCTCCCGCTTCCTCCTCACCGCGCCGCCCTTGCGGCTGCCGGGCGCGGTCGGCTCGCCGACGACGCCGATCGCCACCGTGTGAGCCATCGATGACCGCGCAGCTCTTCACGCCCGTTCGCCTGCGGGACGTCTCCCTCCGCAACCGCGTCGCGATCCCGCCGATGTGTCAGTACTCGGCGGAGGGCGGGATGGCGGGTGACTACCACCTCGTCCATTACGGCCGCTTCGCCCTCGGCGGGGCCGGCCTGGTCATCCTGGAGGCGACGGCGGTGGTGCCCGAGGGGCGCATCACCCATGGCGACCTCGGGATCTGGTCGGACGCTCACGGCGACGCGCTGGCCCGGGTGGCGGGCTTCCTCAAGGCGCAAGGCGCCGTCGCCGGGGTGCAGCTGGCCCATGCCGGCCGCAAGGCCAGCATGCAGCGCCCCTGGGAGGGCAACGGCCCGCTCTCGGAGGAGGAATTCGCCCGCGGCGAGGCGCCGTGGCCGATCGTGGCGCCGAGCGCGATTCCCCTCGACGCGGGCTGGCTGATGCCGGCGGAACTCTCGGCCTCCGATCTCGACGATCTGAAAGCCGCCTTCGTGGCGGCGGCCGGGCGGGCGCAAGCGGCGGGGTTCGACGTGATCGAGCTTCACGCCGCCCATGGCTACCTGCTGCACACCTTCCTGTCGCCGCTGACCAACCGGCGCGAGGACGCCTTCGGCGGCGAGCGGGCCGGGCGGATGCGGTTTCCCCTGGCGGTCGCCCGGGCGCTGCGGCGGGCTTGGCCGGCCGGGAAGCCGCTCTTCGTGCGCGTCTCGGCGGTGGACGGGCTCGAGGGCGGCCTGACCCTCGACGACACCCTCGCCTTCGCGGGCGAGTTGCGGGCGCTCGGGGTCGACGTGCTCGATTGTTCGTCGGGCGGGCTGTCCGGCTCCGCCACCGCCGCCCGGATCCGCCGCGATTACGGCTTCCAGGTCGGCTTCGCCGAGGCCGTGAAGCGGGAGACCGGCCTCGCCACCATGGCGGTCGGCCTGATCGTCGATCCGCGCCAGGCGGAGGCGATCGTGGCGGAGGGCCGCGCCGATCTCGTGGCGGTGGGACGGGAGGCGCTCGCCGATCCGAACTGGGCGGTTCGCGCCGGGCGGGCTCTCGACGGGACGGAGGAGCCGGGCTTCGCGGCCTGGCCCCGGCAGGCCGGATGGTGGCTGGAGCGGCGCGAGCGGGACATCGCGCGGCTGGGCCCGTGGCGGCAGGAGTAAGCCTCGTCATCCGGCTCCTCCCATCCACGGCCTCAGGATGAGGTCGTGGATGGGAGGAGCCGGCGATCGCGGATCTGACACCACGACACTCAATCGACGCGGGAGGACCACATGAGCGAGATCGCGGTCATCGGGGCCGGGCTGATGGGGCACGGCATCGCCCTGGTCCTGGCGCTCGGCGGGCACCGGGTGCGGCTGACCGACAGCCGGCCGGAGACCCTGGAGCGGGTGCCGGGCCTGATCGCCTCCGCCCTCGACACCCTGCGGGAGGCCGGCGCCGTCGCGCCCGAATGGACGGCGGAGCGGGTCGCGCAGGCGATCCGCCTCGAGCCCGATCACGGCGCGACGGTCGACGGCGCGAGCCTCGTCATCGAGGCGATCACCGAGAACCCGGAGGCCAAGCGGGCGCTGTTCTCCGAGCTCGACCGGCTCTGCGCCCCCGACACCCGGATCGCCAGCAACACCAGCTATCTCGACGTGTTCCCGCTGATCCCGGAGAGCCGGCAGAGGCAGGCCCTGGTGATGCACTGGTACACCCCGCCCTACATCGTCGACCTCGTCGACGTGGTGCCGGGGCCGCAGACGGACCTGGGCGTGATCGAGGAGGCGCGCCAGCTCGTCCTCGGCATCGGCCAGGTGCCGATCGTGCTCAAGCGCTTCATCCCGGGCTATGTCGCGAACCGGATCCAGTCGGCGATCTCGGCCGAGGTCTACCACCTCCTCGACGAGGGGGTGGCCTCGGCCCGCGAGATCGACGAGGCCATCATCCATGGCCTCGCCTTGCGCATCCCGATCCTCGGCCACCTCGCCAAGGCGGACTTCACCGGCATCGAACTCCTGCGCCACGCGCTCGCCAATGCGAGCTACAGCCCGCCCCCGGCGCGCACCCGCTCGGAGGCGATCGACGACCTCGTGGCGCAGGGGCGCACCGGCGTGATGGCGGGAAAAGGATTCTTCGATTGGGGCGGCCGCGACCCGGCCGAGCTGTTTCGCGACCGCGACCGGCGCCTCCTCGCCCTCAAGCGGGCGATGAAGGAGATCGGCCGGATGGAAGGCGAGTGAGCCGGTCGACCGGGGCCGCTGCGGCGCTATAACCGAAAGCCCTGAACGCGGAGGCGAGGCGGCGGCCATGTTCGAGTTCCCGGTCCTGTTCGGCGATATCGGTGGCACCAATGCGCGCTTCGCCGTGCAGGAGAAGCCGGGAACCGAGCCCGTCGTGCTCGCCCATGAGAAGACCGCCGCCTACCCCGATCCGAGCGCGGCGATCCGCGCCGCCCTGGCGAAGAGCCAGGTCGCCCCGCCTCGCTCCGCCATCCTGGCGGTGGCTGCCCGGGTCGACGGGCCGGCGGTGCATCTGACCAACGCCCACTGGGTGATCGAGGGCGAGCGCATCGGCCGTGATTTCGGGCTCGCGAGCTGCCGCGTCGTCAACGACTACGTGCCGGTGGCGGCCGGTGCCGCCTTCCTCGACCCGGCCGGGCGCGACCGCTCGATCCTCGAGCAGATCGGCCCGACCCTCTGCCCCGATGGCGGCGCGCGCCTCGTGCTCGGCCCCGGCACCGGCTTCGGTGCCGCCGGCCTCGTCCCCTACGGCAAGCAGCTCGCCATCGTCTCGACCGAGGCCGGGCACACCGATTTCGGGCCGAGCGACGCGGAGGATTTCGCGTTCTGGCCGCGCCTCGCCCGGATCGAGGGCCGCATCACCGTCGAATCGCTCCTGTCCGGCCCCGGTCTCACCCGCCTCCATGCCGGTCTCGGCGGCGGCGAGATGGATCCGAAGGACATCACCGAGCGCGGGATGTCCGGCGGGGATCCGGTGGCGCAGCGGACGCTCCAGGTCTTTTCCAGGCTGCTCGGGCGCCTCTGCGGCGACCTCGCCCTCACCTTCCTGGCGACCGGCGGCGTCTATATCGGCGGCGGCATCGCGCCCCGGATCCTCGACGTGCTGAACGAGGGCGCCTTCCGGCAGGCCTTCGAGCACAAGCCGCCCTTCTCCGACCGCATGAAGCAGATCCCGACCTGCGTCATCACCATCGCCGATCCGGCCCTCGGCGGGCTCTCGGCTTTGGCCTGCCAGCCGGAGCGGTTCGCCTATGACGGGCAGCTTTGGACGGCCTGAGCGGGCAAATCCGCGTCAGTAGCCCTTCCACAACCCCGGCGTCGCCAGCTCCACCAGGTGCCCGTCCGGATCGCGGAAATACAGGCTGACGCCGCCGCGTGGCCAGGTGGTGCGGCCCTCGATCGCGATGCCGTGCGCCGCGAGATGCCGCTCCCACTCGTCCTGCGCCCCGGCCGGGATCGACAGGGCGAGGTGCAGCGGGCCCGACCCGTCATGGGGCGGGATGGTGCCGCCGGGCGTTTCGATCGGGTGCAGGGAGCCGCCGCGGGGAAACAGCAGCAGGACGCCGCGCCCGGCGACGTCGTAGGCCCGCATGCGGTGGTCCTCGTGGATGCAGGGCAGGCCCATCGGCCCGCCCCAGAACGCGGCCGCCCGCGCGAGGTCGTCGACGTAGAGCACCGTCTCGAGGATCCCGGCGGTCTCCGGCATGGCGCCACCTCCCATCGGCCCAACGCGCAGGCGGCCCTCGCGGTTACGCCGCGGCCGGGTTGACCGCCTCCTCGGCGAGCTCGGACAGGAGCTCGTCGGTATTCTCCTCCTCGACCAGCGTCTCCTTGATCAAGCCCTCGGCCTCGCTGAGACCCAGCTGCTTGGCCCAGGCCAGCAGGGTGCCGTAGCGGGTGATCTCGTAATGCTCCACCGCCTGCGCGGCGGCGATCAGTCCGGCATCGAGCGCCTCCCCGCCGGAGAATTCCTGCATCACCTCCTCGCCCTCGGCAATGATGCCCTGGATCGCCTGGCAGGTGACGCCCTCGGGCTTCTCGCCGACGCTCCGAAACACCTGGTCGAGGCGCTTCACCTGCTCGCGGGTCTCCTCGACATGGACGCTGAGCGCGCCCCGCAGCTCCTCCGAGCGGGCCGCCTGGGCCATCTTCGGCAGCGCCTTCAGGATCGCGTTCTCGGCGAAGTACGTGTCCTTGAGCTGGTGCAGGAAGAGCGCCCGAAGGTTCTTGTCGTCGGCCATGAGATGCTCCCGTGGGGTACCTATGAGCCCCGGCAACTCTCGGGCGGCCGGCTTCGTTCCTGAGACGGATCACGGGCCTGCGACCGGGACTGGTGCCTGGGCGCGACCGTCGCCATTCTGTCGAATGGGGGCGTGGATCCGAGGGAGACCCCACCATGACGACGTTGTTCGATGAGCGGGAACGGGCCGCCGAGGCTTTGTTCGCCCTCGACGAGGAGCTGCGCTTCCTGGCCCTCGCCCGGCGCAACAAGATGCTGGGTGCCTGGATGTGCGAGCGCCTGAACCTCACCGGGAGCGAGGCCGAGGCCTATACGCGGCACCTGGTCGAGGCAGGCGCGATCCCGCCGGCCTTCGGCCGGACGTCGGACGAGGTTCTGGCCGAGCGGCTGCGGGCCGACCTCACGGCCAAGGGCGCCGCGGCGGAGGCCGAGGCCCTGCCGGGCCTGATCGCCCGCTACGGTGCCGAGGCGGCCCGGACCGTGCGGGAGCAGGCCCGGGGCTGAGGCGGCCTCAGAAGAAGGTCGGCCGCGCGCTGGCGGTGTGCTCCTTGAGCACGGCGCCGGTGACGGTATCGACCTCCTTCATCAGCACGTCGTAGCCCCACAGGTCGGCGAGATGCTGCAGCACCCGCATCGCGTCGTCCTTGTTGAGCAGGACGCGGTTGAGCACCTTGTGGTGCAGGATCAGCTTGCGGTCGCCCTCCAGGTCGACATCGACCACCTCGATGTCGGGGTCGAGCCAGGCGACGTCGTATTGCCGCGCGAAGGCCCGGCGCAGGCGGCGGTAGCCGCGCTCGTCGTGGATCGCCTCGACCCGCAGCTCCGGCTTGTCCGGATCGTCGGTGACGTGGAACAGCCGCAGCTGGCGCATCAGCTTCGGGCTGAGGAACTGGGCGATGAAGCTCTCGTCGCGGTAATTGGCCCAGACGTCGCGCAGCACGCCCATCGCGTCGCCGCTGCCGGCAATGTCCGGGAACCAGGCCCGGTCCTCGTCGGTCGGCTCGGTGCAGATGCGGGCGATGTCCGTCATCATCGCGAAGCCGATGGCATAGGGGTTGTGCCCGCCGTAATGCCGGTCGTTGTAGGTCGGCTGCCGGATCACGTTGGTGTGCGATTGCAGGAATTCGAGGTAGGCGGCCTCGCCGATCTGCCCGGTCTCGGACAGGCGGGTCATGATCCGGTAGTGGTTGTAGGTGGCGCAGCCCTCGTTCATCACCTTGGTCTGGCGCTGCGGGTAGAAATACTGCGCCACGTGGCGGACGATGCGCAGGATCTCGCGCTGCCAGGGCTGCAGCCGCGGCGCCACCTTCTCCAGGAAGTAGAGGATGTTCTCCTGCGGCAGCTCCAGCAGCGCCCGGCGGCGCTCGGCCTGCGGGTCCGGCTTGCCGGACCGGGCCTTGGCCGGCAGGGTGCGCCAGAGGTCGTTGTACATCCTCTCCTGGTGTTCCTGGCGCTCGCGTTCGCGGCGCTGCTCGGAGGAGAGATCGGGCCGCTTCTTGCGCGGGTAGCGGTGGACGCCCTGGTTCATCAGGGCGTGGGCGGCGTCCAGCACCGATTCCACGGCGGTGTGGCCGTAACGCTCCTCGCAGCGCGAGATGAAGGTCTTGGCGAATTCCAGGTAGTCGAGGATGCCTTCCGCGTCGGTCCACTGCCGGAACAGGTAGTTGTTCTTGAAGAAATGGTTGTGGCCGAAGGCGGCGTGGGCGATGACGAGGGTCTGCATCGTCGCCGTGTTCTCCTCCATGATATAGGAGATGCACGGGTCGGAGTTGATGACGATCTCGTAGGCGAGCCCCATCAGGCCGCGGCGATAGCCGGCCTCGTGCTGGGCGAAGTGCTTGCCGAAGGACCAGTGCTTGTAGAACAAGGGCATGCCGATCGACGCATAGGCGTCCAGCATCTGCTCGGCGGTGATGATCTCGATCTGGTTCGGGTACCAGCTCAGGCCCAGCTCCGGCCCGGCGATCGCCTCGCAGGCATCGTGGATGCGCCGGATGGTGTCGAAGTCCCAGTCGTTGCCGGTGAAGAGCGGAGCATGCTTGGCGATCACGGCCGGGCCGGCGGGCCGCGCGTCGAAGGTGGCGGAACTCATCGGGCGTCGGACCTCCCGGTGGCTTGAAGCATCCCCCGGCGGGATGCAGCTTCTGAACCTGAACCGTGCGACTCGCCCGGAGCCGCGCGGCTTATGGTGACGCGGCCTCCTGTCCGGCCTTGCGGGCGAACAGCTCGCGGAAGACCGGATAGATGTCGCGGCGATGGTTGACCTTGCGCATGGCCAGCACCGAGTTGGTCTTCGAGACCGGCTCGTAGGTGCGCCAGAGCGTGGTGCGGTGCTCGACGAAGCCGGCCCGCGGCCCGCCCTCGTCGCCGACCTCCAGATAGGCGAAGTACTGGCAGGCCGGCAGGATCGCGCTGCGCAGCAGATCCTGCGAGGTGGCGCCGTCGCTCGACACGTTGTCGCCGTCGGAGGCCTGGGCGGCGTAGATGTTCCAGTCCTCGGGATTGTAGCGCTCGGCGATGATCCGCTTCATCTCGACGAGCGCCGAGGAGACCAGGGTGCCGCCGGTCTCGCGCGAGCCGAAGAACGTCTCCTCGTCGACCTCCTTGGCGTGGTCGGTGTGGCGGATGAAGACGATCTCGACGTGCTTGTAGCGCCGGGTGAGGAAGATATGGAGCAGGATGTAGAACCTCTTGGCGAGGTCCTTCATGTGCTCGGTCATCGAGCCCGAGACGTCCATCAGGCAGAACATCACCGCCTGGGCCACCGGGCGCGGATAGGGCTCGAAGCGCCGGTAGCGCAGGTCGATCGGGTCGACGTAGGGGATGCGTTGCGAGCGGGTGCGCAGGCGCTCCAGCTCCGCCTTCAACTCGTCGAGGATCACCGCGTCGGGCTGACTCTCCTCCAGCGCCCGGATCTCCGCCTCCAGGGCCTCCATCTCGGCGGCCTTGGGCCGCTTGAGGGCGATGCGCCGCGACAGCGAGTTGCGCAGGGTGCGCCCGAGGGCCAGGTTGGCGGGCGAGCCCGTCACCGTGTAGCCGGCCCGGCGCAGGGCCTCCGTCTCGACCACGGCGAGGCGGCGCTTGGCGAGGTCGGGCAGTTCCAGGTCCTCGAGGAAGAGTTCCAGGAACTCCTCGCGGGTGAGGACGAAGCGGAACGTATCCTCGCTGTCCTGGCCGCCGTCGCCGGCGTCACCGCTACCGCCCCCTCCCCCGCCGCCGCCCGGCGGGCGCTCGATCAGGTCGCCCTCGATATAGGTCTTGTTGCCGGGCAGGATGTGGTCCTGGATCCCGGTCGAGGGATTGCGGGTGAATTTCGGCTCGCGCACGCCGTCCACCGGAACGGTGACGTTGCCGTCCTTGCCGAGGTCCTTGATGTCCTTCTCCCGGGCGGCCTCGCGCACGGCGCGCTGGGCCACGTCCCGGACCCGGCGCAGGAAACGCTGCCGGTTCGCCAGGCTCTTGCCGCCGGGATTGAGGCGTCGATCGATGATGTGCATCCGCTTCGCGCTCTCCGATCACGCCATCATACCGTATCGGGGACAGTTCCCGCCACCGCTCCCCTCGGGGGGGACCCGCGGGAGAGGGCTCCCGCGGGGACGATCGTGCCTTGCGGTCAGCCCGCCTGCTTGACGCGCATGTACCACTCGACCAGCCGGCGGACCTGCCGCTCGGTATAGCCGCGGTCCTTCATCCGCTCGACGAACTCGCCGTGCTTCTTCTCGGTCTCGCTGTCCTTCTTCGAGCCGAAGGAGATCACCGGCAAGAGTTCCTCGACCTGACTGAACATCCGCCGCTCGATGACCTCGCGGATCTTCTCGTAGGAGGTCCAGGACGGGTTGCGCCCGCCATGCTGGGCCCGCGAGCGGAGCGCGAACTTCACCACCTCGTTGCGGAAATCCTTCGGGTTGGCGATGCCCGCCGGCTTCTCGATCTTGGTCAGCTCCTGGTTCAGCAGCTCGCGGTTGAGCAGCTGCCCGGTCTCGGGGTCCTTGAAGTCCTGGTCCTCGATCCAGGCATCGGCGTAGTCGATGTAGCGGTCGAACAGGTTCTGGCCGTAATCGTGGTACGATTCGAGATACGCCTTCTGGATCTCGTGCCCGATGAACTCGGCGTAGCGCGGCGCCAGCTCGCCCTTGATGAATTCGAGGTAGCGCTTCTCGGTCTCGGGCGGCAGCTGCTCGCGGCGCAGCGACTGCTCGAGCACGTACATCAGGTGGACCGGGTCGGCCGAGACCTCGGTGGTGTCGTGGTTGAAGGTGGCGGCCATCACCTTGAAGGCGAAGCGGGTCGAGATCCCGTCCATCCCCTCGTCGACGCCGGCGGTGTCCTTGTATTCCTGCATCGAGCGGGCGCGGGGATCGACCTCGCGCAACGACTCGCCGTCATAGACCCGCATCTTGGAGAAGACGTTCGAGTTCGCGTGCTCGCGCAGGCGCGAGAGCACCGAGAACCGGGCCAGCATCTCCAGGGTGCCGGGGGCGCAGGGAGCCGCGGCCAGCTCGGAGCCCGAGACCAGCTTCTCGTAGATCCGCTGCTCCTCGGTCACCCGCAGGCAGTACGGCACCTTGATGACGTAGATGCGGTCGATGAAGGCTTCGTTGTTCTTGTTGGTCTTGAAGCTCTGCCACTCGGCCTCGTTCGAGTGGGCGAGGATGATGCCGGTGAACGGGATCGCCCCGATATTCTCGGTGCCGACATAGTTGCCCTCCTGCGTCGCGGTGAGCAGGGGGTGCAGCATCTTGATCGGCGCCTTGAACATCTCGACGAATTCGAGGATGCCCTGGTTCGCCCGGTTGAGGCCGCCCGAGTAGGAATAGGCGTCGGGATCGGCCTGGCTCAGGGTCTCGAGCTTGCGGATGTCGACCTTGCCGACGAGCGACGAGATATCCTGGTTGTTCTCGTCGCCGGGCTCGGTCTTGGCGATCGCGATCTGGCGCAGGCGGGACGGGTTGACCTTGACGACCTTGAACTTCGAGATGTCGCCGCCGAACTCGTCGAGGCGCTTGAGGCACCAGGGGCTCATCAGCCCGGTGAGGCGGCGGCGCGGCACGCCGTAACGCTCCTCGATCATCGGCCCCATCGTCTCGGGGTCGAACAGCACCAGCGGGCTCTCGAAGACCGGGCTCAGCTCGTTGCCGGCCTTGAGCACGTAGATCGGGTGCACCTCCATCAGGGCCTTGAGCCGCTCGGCGAGAGACGACTTGCCGCCGCCCACCGGACCGAGCAGGTAGAGGATCTGCTTGCGCTCCTCGAGCCCCTGCGCGGCATGGCGGAAGAACGAGACGATGCGCTCGATCGTCTCCTCCATGCCGTAGAATTCGGAGAAGGCAGGATAGGTGCGGATGGTCCGGTTCATGAAGATCCGGCCCAGGCGCGGATCCCGCGCCGTATCGATGAACTCGGGCTGCCCGATCGCGTCGAGAATGCGCTCAGGCGCACTCGCGTACATCAGGGGATTGTCACGGCAGGCTTCGAGATACTCGGACAGGGACAGCTCCGCGTCCCTACGGGACTCGTAGCTGCGTGCGAAAGTTTGAAAGAGGTCGCTCGCTGACGGCATTGGCATTCCGGACCCTCACGACATCGCCAGGATCATCCTGTCCCGCCTCGGATGCAATCGATATCCCCATGTTTGTCGCAGCGCGGCGACGTAGGGAGGAGTGCGGAGGCGGCCAGGAGCCTGTATGCAGGCCGGTTGCGGGCAAGGCGTATGCCGCGGCGGCCGGGAAAGTTGCAGGTCCGCCAATGCCAAAGCCGTTGACGCAACGGACCTGTGCCGTAATGGACACACCTGTTCCGGTTTTTCCACACTCCCCGGAGCACGGTCGGTCGCCCCGCGAGACAAGAGAGGAACGCCGGCCGTCAGGTCAGCGTTCCCGCTTCGTTTCGTCCCGTGCGTCGGGCGCGGGTCCGCTCGGCGCTCAGAGGTCGGTGGTGTCCTTCTTCGCGCCGTCCTTGGCGCCGTCCTTCGGGCCTTCCTTGGTGCCGGCCCCTCCGACGGTGAGCTTGATGGTCTGGGTGCTCACGTTGCCGTCGGTGCCCTTGATCTCCACCGTGACCTCGTCGCTGCCGGTGAAGCCGGCCTTGCTCTCGTAGAACAGGGCCTGGACGTTGGCCTCGACGTTCGGGCAGCGATAGGTGGCGGGGGTCTTCACCTTGCCGGCGCGCTGGATCAGGGCGCCGTTCTTCGGCGGACTCGTGACCTTCAGCTCGGGCTGCGGCCCGAGCGAGCAATCCTTCTTCAGGTTCGGCACCATCACGAGCCGGACCTGCTTGCCGGAGGCGACGGAGTGCTCGCGAACCTTGGCGGCCTGCGCCAGGGCGGGACCTGCGGCCAGCACGGGCCCGGCGGCGATCAGCACGGCGAGCGCCAGGGTCGGGCGGAAAGGGCTGGTCCGAGAAAGGCGAAGCATGGGGCTCTAAGCTCTCCGAGGGGGATGCCGGCCGCATGTGGTGACCGGGTCCC
Source organism: Methylobacterium tarhaniae (assembly GCF_001043955.1). Lineage (GTDB taxonomy): Bacteria > Pseudomonadota > Alphaproteobacteria > Rhizobiales > Beijerinckiaceae > Methylobacterium > Methylobacterium tarhaniae. The sequence continues at coordinate 19,350 of NZ_LABZ01000124.1, forward strand.
GCCGCGTCGAGGGCCGAAGGGCGCCTTCCGTCGAGGAATCCGCCCGGGGTCTCCCGCTCAAGGGACGTCTCCCGCTCAATGCAGGACCAGCATCACGAACAGGTTGAACAGCCCGAGCAGGGCCACGCCGCCGAGCCAGATCCAGTAGCCCCGTCCCTCGACCGGATAATCGCCGATCATGTCGTCCCCTCCCCGGGCTCGTCGCCGGTCGCCGCCTGCAGCACCGCCAGGGTCGCGCCGGTGACCCGGGCGATCTGGGCCGGCGTGAACTCGCCCGCAAGGGCCGAGGCGAGGCCGCGCTCGACCCGCGCCCGCTCGCCGGCATCCCCGATCGGATCGGCCGGGATGTCGCTCTCGCGCAGGCGGCAGGCGTCGCGGATCGTGTCGGCGGCCCGGCGCAGCACCTCGCGTTGGTCGGGCGTCATGTCCCAGAGCGGGTGGCGCAGGCGCGCGATCACCCGTTTGGCATCGCGGTAGTCGCGGTCGACCACCGGGATGGCCTCGATCTGGCTCACCAGCAGCACCAGCTCGAGCACGTCGGCCGTCGCCTCCGGGCAGGTGCGCACGACGCGCATGAGCCGCGCGATCAGCTCGGTCGTCGGGGAGACGTGGCGGCGAGGCTCGGCCATGAGCGCGTAACGTGTGCCGGCGCAAAGGGTTCTGCGGCCCGGTGCGCAAATTATCGCGCGGCGCGCCCGGATGAGGCGCCCGCTTCCTGCCGTGCTGCCCGCAGGCGGGCGAGGGCTCGCCGGCACGCCTGCAACTCGTCCAGCACCGCCGTGAGGCTCGCCCGATCCGCCCGGCCGAGCGGCGGCGGCGCGGTCTCGGGCTCCGGCTCGTGGTCGGATTCGACGAAGGCCGGGGCGACCTGCTCGCCGCGGCCGACCGCCTGGACGAAGCGCATGCCGCGCTCGCGCAGCACCCGCTGGGCACCCCGGATCGTGTAGCCCTGGCCATAGAGGAGGCGGCGGATGCCGCGCAGGAGATCGACGTCGTCGGGGCGGTAGTAGCGCCGGTTGCCGCCGCGCTTGAGCGGGCGCACCTGGGTGAACCGCGTCTCCCAGAAGCGCAGCACGTGCTGGGGCAGGTCGAGGTCCTCCGCGACCTCGCTGATGGTGCGGAAGGCGCCAGGTTCCTTCTCCGGTAAGAGCCCCTTCTCGGGCAGGAGGGCTCGTCCGGGGGCATCGGGCCCGCCGGATTCCGAAAGATCCTCGTCCTCGATCGGCATCCCGGTCATCGGCCCGATCCTGCGTCAGCCCGCGCGCCGGCGCGGAGGCGGCTCAACTCTCGTCGTCGTCCGGGGCGGCGTCGCCGTTGATCCGGGCCTTGAGCACGTTCGAGGGTTTGAACACCATCACCCGGCGCGGCTCGATCGCCACCTCGACGCCGGTCTTCGGGTTGCGGCCGACCCGCTTGCCCTTGTCGCGCACCACGAAGGAGCCGAAGGAGGACAGCTTCACGGTCTCGCCGGCCGAGAGGCAGCCGCAGATCTCCGACAGCACCGTCTCCACCAGGGCGGCGGATTCCGTCCGCGACAGGCCGACCCGCTGGTAGACGGCCTCGCTCAGATCGGCCCGCGTGACCGTCTTGCCTGCCATCGTGCTGCTCCCCCGGCGGCTGAATCGCGAACTAACGTATGTCTATGATCCCGCACGCTAATCGGCGATGCGCGCCGGGTCAACCGGGCCTCGGGCGGGTTCCCGGATACTTTGCCGGCGGACTTGGCCGATCGCCGGCGCACTCGGCCGATCGCCGGTGGACCTGGCCGATCGAGCCGACCGATCGACTTGGCCGGCCTACCAGCGGATCAGGGCGCTGCCCCAGGTGAAGCCGCCGCCGATCGCCTCGATCATCACGAGATCGCCGCGCTTGATCCGGCCGTCGCGGCAGGCAGCGTCGAGGGCGAGTGGGATCGAGGCCGCCGAGGTGTTGCCGTGGCGATCCACCGTCAGCACCACCTTCTCGCGGGCGATGCCGAGCTTGTCGGCCGAGGCCTCGATGATGCGCCGGTTGGCCTGGTGCGGCACGAACCAGTCGAGGTCGTCGGCGGTGGTGCCGCTGGCCTCGAAGGCCTGCGCGATCACGTCGGTCACCGAGCCGACGGCGAAGCGGAAGACCTCCTTGCCGACCATGCGCAGCTTGCCGGTGGTGCCGGTCGAGCCCGGGCCGCCATCGACGTAGAGCTTCTCCCGGTGGCGCCCGTCGGACCGGAGCTGGCTCGTCAGCACGCCGCGGTCGCCGGAATCGCCCCCGCCGGGCTGCGCCTCCAGCACCAGGGCGCCGGCGCCGTCGCCGAACAGCACGCAGGTGGTGCGGTCCTCCCAGTCGAGCAGGCGGGAGAAGGTCTCGGCGCCGACCACCAGGGCGCGGGTGGCGGCTCCGGTGGTCAGGAACTTGTCGGCGGTGGCGACCGCGTAGACGAAGCCGGCGCAGACCGCCTGGAGGTCGAAGGCGGCGCCCGCATGGATGCCGAGCCCGGCCTGGATCTGCGTCGCGGTCGACGGGAAGGTGTGGTCCGGCGTCGAGGTCGCGCAGATCACGAGGTCGATCGTCGAGGGATCGATGCCGGCGTTGCTCAAGGCGTTCTGCGCCGCCTTGATGCCGAGCACCGAGGTGGTCTCGTCGGGTTCCGCGATGTGGCGCTGGCGGATGCCGGTGCGCTGGATGATCCAGTCGTCCGAGGTCTCGACCCAGGCGGCGAGGTCGTCGTTGGTGACGATGGTCCGCGGCAGGTAGGAGCCGCAGCCCCGCACCACCGAGCGAAGGCGGGTCATGATGCGTCCTCCTTAGGCCGACGCTTGCGCCGGCGTCGCGTCGAGGCGTTCCCGGATCGTCCGCATCAGGTCGTGGCGGGCCATGTCGTAGGCGAGGTCGATGGCGGCGGCGAAGCCCTCGGCATCGGCGGCGCCGTGGCTCTTGATGACGATGCCTTCGAGGCCGAGGAACACGCCGCCATTGGCCCGGCTCGGGTTCATCTTCTCGCGCAGCGCCCGGAACGCGCCGCGGGCGAACAGGTAGCCGATCTTCGCCATCAGGGTCCGGCCCATCGCGCCCTTGAGGTAGGCGGCGATCTGCTTCGCCGTCCCCTCGGCGGTCTTCAGCGCGATGTTGCCGGTGAACCCTTCCGTCACCACCACGTCGACGGTGCCGCGGCCGAGATCGGTGCCCTCGACGAAGCCGTGATAGGCGAGGCCCGGCAGGTCGGCCTCACGCAGCATCCGGGCGGCCTCCTTGACGGCCTCGTTGCCCTTCATCTCCTCGGTGCCGACATTGAGCAGGCCCACGGTCGGCCGGTCGAGGTCGAACACGATGCGGGCCATCGCGGCGCCCATCACCGCCATGTCGACGAGGTGGTTGGCATCGGTGCCGATGGTGGCGCCGACATCGAGCACCACGCTCTCGCCCCGCACCGTCGGCCACAGGCAGGCGATGGCCGGGCGCTCGATGTGGGACATCGTCTTGAGGCAGATCTTCGACATCGCCATCAGGGCGCCGGTGTTGCCGGCCGACACCGCGGCATCGGCCTCGCCGTCGCGCACCGCCTGGATCGCCTTCCACATCGACGACTTGCCGCGGCCCGAGCGCACCGCCTGGCTCGGCTTCTCGTCCATGGCCACCGACACGGTGGTGTGGCGGATCTCGACGGCGCCCTTCAGGCGCGGCTCGGCCGCGACCAGGGGAGTGAGCACCGCCTCGTCGCCGAACATCAGGAACGTCGTCTCGGGGTGGCGCTCGCGGGCGAGCCCCGCACCGGGCACGACCGTCGAGGGGCCGTGATCGCCGCCCATCGCGTCGAGCGAGATGCGCACTCTCTGGGACATGGGGGTGTCGAACAGCCTCTCGGATCCGCCGGGGACGCGCGAACAAGGGGGTCCGCGGCGCGGCGGAAAATAGCGACCCGGGCCCAAGCCGCAAACGAATTCTGAAGTCTTTTCGAACGCGGCCGTCGTCAGCCGCCCCCGCCCTCGTTCCCGTGACCCCCGGCTCCCCGCGTCCCGGCTCCCTGGCCCTTGAGGCCCTGGAGCGCCGCGAAGGGCTTCTCCTCCTCGTCCTCCGCCGGAGGCTCGAAGGCGACGCCGGGTTTGCGCGGATAGGGGTCGAGGCCGAGCGCCAGGAACTCGGCGGTCAGGCTGCCGAGGTCGATGCGGCCGTTGACGATCGGGTCGGGGATGTCGGCATCCTCGGCCGGCGTGCCCGCGAAGGCGTCCTGGTCGGCGAAATCGACGTCGACCTCCTCGCTCACCGTGCCGTCGAACGGCTCCAGCGTCACGACGCAGGTCTGGGTCAGCGCCGCCTCGACGGTGCCGGTGACCTGGAGCCGGTGCAGCGAGCCGGACAGCCGGAAGATGCCGGTGAGCCGCGCGATTCCCGGCAGGCCGAAATCGCGGGCGAGCGCGGCGCGCTCCTCGTCGTTGGCCTCGACGGTGACGGGCTGGCCGGCCTTCAGGGTGCGCTCGACCAGGATCGGGCGGGAGAACGGGCCGACGCTGTCGGGGGTCATGGACGTGCCTTTGTTCGATCCTGGCTGGGCGAAGGCTCGCGAGCGGCGGCCTCGACGGCGCGCGGGCGGGCCCGTCCCTTCGAGATGCGTCGCGCCTCGCCCCGGCGCAAGAGGCAGGCGGCGAGGGCGTTGTGGGCCGGTTCAGGCCCGGGCCTCGGCGAATCCCGCCGGTTCGGGCAGGAGCGGACCCGTCGCCATCAGGGCGTCGAGGTCGGTCCCGGCGAGGGCGGCATCGGCCGCCGCCACGTAGGCCGCGAGCCCCCGCGCCGCGCCGGGCTCCTCGCGGGCCAGCACGTTGCGGGCGAGCGTCGCCGCCAGCGCCTCGCGGTCGCCGGCATCGAGGGCGGCGTCGTAGGCGGCGGCGCGGCCGTAGAAGGCCTGCGCCAGCTTCTTCATCCGCTTCGACACCCCCATGTCGCCGACACCGAGTTCGCGCAGGGACGAATCGAGCTGCTCGAACACCGAGTTGACGAGGTCCTGGGCGATGTCCGCCGCCGGGGCGGGGAGCCGGCGCAGGTGGCGCAGCACCAGCACCACGTGCAGGCACAGGGCCTCGAACCGGCCCTCCACCGTGTCGGGCACGCCGAGGTCGAGGTAGAGCGCCGGCACCCGGGCGCCGGCATTGACGCGGATGTGCAGCGCCTCGATGGCGCGCCTGCGGGCATCCTCGCGGCGGAAGGGGTTTCGCATCATCGGGGTCTCTCGCCTCCCGCACCGCCCCGCGCCCCGCGGCGCGGAACTTAAATCCTTGCCGAAAACGCGGCTGTCGCCGCGTCACGGCCCAAAAACGCGGCTATCGCCGCGTCACGGCCTTCGACCCACGGCCCGAACCTTGGCCGTGCCTTGCCAACGCCACAACCCCGGGGTACGGCAACGCTCGCTTCTCGCGCAAGGCTGCCATCCGGCCGGCCGACACACTGTCCCGCATACGTCTCCCGAGGTCTCGATGCCGCGCCGCTTCACACCGTCGCTTCTCCGCCTCGCCGCGGCCGGCCTGATCGGGCTGTCGGCCGCGGGCTGCGTGATCGGCGAAGAGTTCCGGCACGGCTACATCATCGACGATGCCGCCGTCGCCCAGGTGCGTCCGGGCGCCAGCGCCGAGCAGGTGCTGCAGCTCCTCGGCACCCCCACCACCGTCTCCACGGTCGGCAACAAGTCCTGGTACTACATCAGCCAGAACACCCAGCGCACCGTGATGTTCTTGGGCGAGCGCCCGAAGGACCAGCGCGTCCTGGCGGTGTATTTCAACGCCGGCTTCAAGGTCGAGCGCGTGGCGCTCTACGGCGAGCAGGACGGCCGCGTGTTCGACTTCATTTCCCGCACCACGCCGACCAGCGGCGGCGAGCAGGCCTTCCTCGGCCAGCTCATGCGCGGCCTGACCAAGTTCGAGCCGTTCGGCAACGCGCGGTAAGGCAACGTCTCGTACCGGCGGTCGTTGAGAACGACCTTTGGTTCCGGTCTCGAATTTTCTCCAAGTCTCTGGCTTGGTGTCGAAAATTCGAGACGGTCCAACGGCCTCGTCGATCTCGGGCTTGCCCGAGATCGACGTTGAGGCGTCAGCATCTTATGCCGTTGGTATCACGGCCGATCGCGGACGATCCCGGGATCGGCTGGACAGAAGAGACATGTGTACGGTGACAATGAGCTGGCGCCCGAGCGGCGGCTCGTTGCCGGCGTAGGATCGGGGCATGAAGCCCGCCGTCACGCCGCTGCCGTGTACCGCGGGCTCGCCGGGTTTCACTCCGCCGCCGCCCGCTCCTCCTCGGCTCCCAAGAATCCCCCGGATTGCCGCGCCCACAGGCGCGCATAGAGCCCGCCGGCCTTTACCAGATCGGCGTGCCGCCCCTCCTCGACGATGCGTCCGCGATCCAGCACCACCAGCCGGTCGAGGGCCGCGATGGTCGAGAGGCGGTGCGCGATGGCGAGCACGGTCTTGCCCTGCATCAGCCGGTCGAGGGAGCCCTGGATCGCCGCCTCGACCTCCGAATCGAGGGCCGAGGTCGCCTCGTCGAGGATCAGGATCGGCGCGTCCTTCAGGATCACCCGCGCGATGGCGATGCGCTGCCGCTGCCCGCCGGACAGCTTGACGCCGCGCTCGCCGACCTGGGCGTCGTAGCCGCCGCGGCCCTTGTGGTCGGTCAGCTCGCGGATGAAGACGTCGGCATGGGCGGCCTTCGCCGCCGCCACAATCTCCGCCTCGGTCGCGTCCTCGCGGCCATACGCGATGTTGTCGCGGATCGAGCGGTGGAGGAGCGAGGAGTCCTGCGTCACCACGGCGATCTGGCGGCGCAGGGAGGCCTGCGTCACCGCGGCGATGTCCTGCCCGTCGATCAGGATGCGCCCACCCTCGAGGTCGTGCAGGCGCAGCAGCAGGGAGGTGAGCGTGGTCTTGCCCGCCCCGCTCGGGCCGACGAGGCCGACCTTCTCGCCCGGGGCGATCCGCAAGGTCAGGTTCTCGATGATCCCGGCTTCTTCCCGGCCGTAATGGAAGCTGACGCCCTCGAAGCGCACCTCGCCGCCCGTCACCGCGAGGTCGCGGGAGCCCGGCCGGTCGGTGAGGGCATGGGGCAAGGCGATGGTCTGCATGCTCTCCTGCACCACACCGATATTCTCGAACAGCCCGCGCACGGTCTGCATCACCCAACCCGACATCGCGATCAGCCGCAGCACCAGGGCGAGGCCCGCCGCCCCCTCCCCGGTGGTCATCTCCCCGCGCGACCATAGGCCCAGCACCACCCCGGCGGTGACCACGATCAGGGTGCTGTTGAGGAACGAGAGCGTGGCGGTGACGGCGGTGATGAGCCGGAACGAATGCAGGTAGGCGTCGGTGTGGTCGGTCGTGGCGGCCTGGACCGCCGAACGCTCCTCGCGGTCGCGGGCGAACAGCTTGACGGTGAGGATGTTGGTATAGCTGTCGACGATGCGGCCGACGAGGGCCGAGCGGGTATCGGCGACCCTGAGCGAGCGCGCCCGCGCCCGGGGCACGAAGTAGGCGGTCAGCCCCGCATAGGCCAGGAGCCACACCAGGACCGGCAGCATCAGCCACGGGCTGATCGAGCCGAACAGGCTCACCGCGGTCACGGCGAAGATCGCCACGTAGAGCAGGGTGTCGATGACCACGATGGCGAGCTCGCGCACCGCCACCCCGACCTGCGTCACCCGGTTGGCGAGCCGCCCGGCGAAATCGGCCTGGAAGTACGACAGGGCGTGGCCGAGGGTGTAGAGATGGGTGCGCCAGCGGATCAGGCTCGTGGTCTGCGGCACCACGAGCTGGTTCGACAACGCCTCGTGCAGCCAGGCGAGGACCGGGCGCACCACCAGGATCAGGCCGGCGGCCAGCATCAGCCCGGTGCCGTGGTCGCGCCACAGGGACTCCGGGCCGGACCGGGCCAGGATGTCCACGAACCAGCCCATCAGCAGGTAGAGCGAGGCCTCGACGCTGCCGGCGGCGAGCGCCACCCCGAACAGCACCGTGAGCGGGCCCCGCACCGGCCGCAGGTAGAACCAGGCGAAGCCCGCCACCGTGTTGGGCGGGCGCCTGGCCTCCTCGAAGGGGGCGAAGGGATCGATGCGGCGCTCGAGCCAGTCGAGGAACATGCGGTCTTCCTGGGGTCTCGGTGTCCTGAGCTATGCGGCGTCGGCGCGGCGCCAACCGGGGGGCGATGCCGCAGGCCGCCGACCGGCGTATGACGGGACACCCGAATCCAGCCGTCCGGACCCGAGATCCCCGCCCCCCTATGCTGCGCCTCGCCCTCTACCAGCCCGACATCCCGCAGAATACCGGCACGATGCTGCGCCTCGCCGCCTGCCTCGGCGTCGCCGTCGAGATCATCGAGCCGGCGGGGTTCGACGTCTCGGACCGCCACCTGCGCCGCTCCGGCCTCGATTATCTCGACCACGTCGCGATCACCCGTCACCGCTCCTACGCGGCCTTCGATGCCTGGCGGCGGGAGGCCGGGATCCGCCTGGTCCTCGCCACCACCGCCGGCTCGCTGCCCTACACGGCCCACGCCTTCCGGGACGGCGACTGCGTGATGGTGGGGCGCGAATCGGCCGGGGTGCCGGAGGCGGTCCATACGGACGCCGATGCCCGGGTGATGATCCCGATGCGGTCGGGGCTGCGCTCGCTCAACGTGGCGGTGGCGGCCGGGATGATCCTGGGCGAGGGCCTGCGCCAGCTCGGCGCCGGGTGACGCCTTGGCCCGGGCGCGCCGGTATGGGATGAGAAGCCCATGACCGACGCCGCTCCCGACATCGCCGCGCTCAAGACCGAGGCGACCACCTGGTTCTCGACCCTGCGCGACCGCATCTGCACCGCCCTCGAGCGGATCGAGGAGGAGGCGACCGGGCCGTTCGCCCCCGAGGCCGGCGGGCCCGGACGCTTCGAGCGCACGCCCTGGGAGCGCCAGGACCATTCCGGCGCGCCGGGCGGCGGCGGCACCATGGCGATGCTGCGCGGCCGGGTCTTCGAGAAGTGCGGCGTCCACGTCTCGGCGGTGCACGGCGAGTTCGCCCCCGAGTTCCGCGGCCAGATCCCGGGCGCCGCGGAGGATCCGCGCTTCTTCGCGACGGGCATCTCGCTGATCGCCCATCCGTGGAACCCGCACGTGCCGACCGTGCACATGAACACCCGCTTCGTGGTGACGACGAAGCCGTGGTTCGGCGGCGGGGCCGACCTGACCCCTCTCCTCGACCGGCGCCGCACGCAGGACGATCCCGACACGATCGCCTTCCATGCCGCGTTCGAGGCCGCCTGCGCCAAGCACCCGGCCGCGGACTACGCCCGCTACAAGGCCTGGTGCGACGAGTATTTCCACCTCAAGCACCGCAACGAGCCGCGCGGCATCGGCGGCATCTTCTACGATTACCACTGGACCGGCGAGCCGGCGGCCGACCTCGCCTTCACCCGCGAGGTCGGCGAGGCCTTCCTGGGCATCTATCCGGAGATCGTCCGGCGCAACCTCGCCACCCCGTGGACCGGGGCCGACCGCCACGAGCAGCAGGTGCGCCGCGGCCGCTACGTCGAGTTCAACCTGCTCTACGACCGCGGCACGATCTTCGGCCTGAAGACCGGCGGCAACGTCGCGTCGATCCTGTCGTCGATGCCGCCGACGGTGCGCTGGCCGTAGAAGCCCCATCGTGAAACCACTCCCCGACCTCGTCGCCGTCGTCCTCTGGATGGCCGGCGCCCTGCTGTCGTTCTCGGCGACCGCCATCGCGGTGCGCGAGCTGGCGCCGGCGCTCGGCCTGTTCGACATCCTGGCGGCCCGGGCGGGGGCCGGGGTGGCGATCGTCGGGATGGTCGCCGTCCTGCGCCGCCGGCCGCTCGCGGCGCGGCGCCTGCGGCTGCATCTCGCCCGCAACCTCGTCCATTGGGGCGGCAACTACGCCTGGTCGTACGGCGTCACGCTGCTGCCGCTCGCCGTGGTCTTCGCCCTCGAATTCACCACGCCGGCCTGGGTCACGCTGCTCGCCGTGCTGATCCTGCGCGAGCGGCTGACCGCGAGCCGGGTCGCGGCGGTGGCCCTCGGCTTTCTCGGCGTGCTGGTGGTGCTGCGGCCGGGTGTCGCCGCGCTGCAGCCGGCAAGCCTCGTGGTCCTCGCCGCCGCGGTCATGTTCGCCCTGACGGCGGTCGCCACCAAGGCGCTGACCCGGACCGAGAGCGTGCTGTCGATCCTGTTCTGGATGAACCTGATCCAGTTGCCCCTCAACCTCGTGGCCGGCCGGATCTTTCCGGCGGTGCCGGTCCATGCCTTCGAGGGGCGGCACGGGCTGGCGCTCGCCGCGGTCTGCATCGCGGGGCTGACCTCGCATTGGTGCCTGACCAGCGCCTATCGGCGCGGCGACGCCATCCTGGTCATGCCGCTCGACTTCCTGCGGATTCCCCTGATCGCGGTGCTCGGCTGGCGCCTCTACGGCGAGCCCCTCGACCCGTGGCTGTTCGTGGGCGCCGGGCTGATCGTCGGCGGCATCGTCTGGAACCTCGCGGCGGAGGCGCGGCGACGGGCCCCGGCCGTCGAGCCCGAAGGGGCTTGACCGGGAGGCGAAGCGGCGCGTTGATCGGCGCCATGCTGCTGACCTTCTTCACCGAGCTGCGCGCCGCCAAGGTCCCGGTCTCGCTGCGCGAGTACCTGACGCTGCTCGACGCCCTCGACCGCGACCTCGCCGACCAGCGGGTGGAGGATTTCTACTACCTCGCCCGCACCGCCCTGGTGAAGGACGAGCGCAACCTCGACAAGTTCGACCGGGTGTTCGGCCACGTCTTCAAGGGCGTGGTCAGTTTAAGCGAGGCGGTGGAGCCGCAAGCCATCCCCGAGGAATGGCTGCGCAAGCTGGCGGAAAAGTATCTCACCGAGGAGGAGCGGGCGCAGATCCAGGCGCTGGGCTGGGACAAGCTGTTCGAGACCCTGAAGGAGCGGCTGGCCGAGCAGAAGGGGCGCCACCAGGGCGGCTCGAAATGGATCGGCACCGGGGGCACCTCGCCCTTCGGCGCCTACGGCTACAATCCGGAAGGCATCCGCATCGGCCAGGACGGCAACCGCAACTTCCGGGCGGTGAAGGTCTGGGACCAGCGCACCTTCAAGGACCTGGACGATTCGGCGGAACTCGGCTCGCGCACCATCCGGCTGGCGCTCCGGCGCCTGCGCCGCTTCGCCCGCACCGGCGCGGCGGAGGAACTCGACCTCGACGGCACGATCCGCGAGACCGCCCGCCACGGCATGCTCGACCTGCGCCTGCGGCCGGAGCGCCGCAACGCCGTCAAGGTGCTGCTGTTCCTCGATGTCGGCGGCTCGATGGACTGGCACGTCGAACTCGCCGAGCAGCTGTTCTCCGCCGCCCGCTCCGAGTTCAAGCATTTCGAGCACTTCTATTTCCACAACTGCCTCTACGAGAAAGTCTGGAAGGAGAACCGCCGGCGCCACACCGAGGGCACCCCGCTCCTCGACGTGATCCGCACCTACCCGTCCGACTACCGGGTGGTGTTCGTCGGCGACGCCGCGATGTCGCCCTACGAGATCGCGATGGCGGGCGGCTCGGTCGAGCACTGGAACGAGGAGGCCGGCCGGGTCTGGCTCGAACGGGTCCTGGCGCATTTCCCGAAGGTGGCCTGGCTCAACCCGGTGCCGCAGGCGCAGTGGGGCTACTCGCAGTCGAACGCGATGATCCGGCAGATCTTCTCCGACCGGATGTACCCGCTGACGCTGGAGGGCATCGACCAGGCGACGCGGGCCCTGCTGCGGTAGAGCCTCACCCGGCGCCCTGGACGATCGCCCGTGCCTGCGGCTCCCAGTCGAAATGGATCGCCAGCACGCCGAGGGGTTCGCCGGAGGCGTCGCCGTCCCGGCGCACGCCGGCGCAGGAGGTCGCCACCTGGGCGCCGCCGAGGCTCGGCTCCGCCCGGATGTCGGCCGCCGTGTAATCGTCGCCGGAGGCGAGCGCGGCGGCCTGCTGGAACCAGGGCTCCTGCGCCACGCTCCGCCCGCGCAGCCCGGGGTAGCGACCGGGCCGGCCGGTGGCGATGATGCGGCCATCGAGGTCGCACAACCAGAGATCGAGATAGCCCGTATAGGCCGAAAGGATCACGCCGAGCCGTCTCTCGGCGAAGGCCGCCGCCGCGACGTCCGGCTCCGCGGCGCAACCGACCACCGCCGCATCGGTGGCCCACCAGCGCACGTCGCAGGTCCGCTCTCGCCGACCCGACTGCTCTCGATGCGGGCGTTGAGCGCCAGCATCTTCACCTGGCTGGTGATCCGGCGGATGCGCTGCGTCTTGTCGTGGGCGGCCTGGCGCAGGGTCGTCGCCGCGGCGGCGATGTCCGATAGGTCGCGCCCGTCGCCCGACCGATCGCCGCCCGCCATCATGGCCTGGTTCGTCAAGGAGCGCCTCCCGTCCGGTCATGCCCGGAGCCTGGCACGATTATCGGGAGGGCTGCTTGAGAAAGTGCTTTCCGTGCCGGTCTGGACCGAATGGACGATCAGTCCTGCCGCCGGATGAACTGAACTTCTATGGAGTATGTCGCGCACAGCCAGGTCGAGGCGCTTCCTGTCGTTGCGGAGCGAGAAAGCGCGTCAGGCAGGCTTGTCAGCCCTGGCGGGCCGGGGTGCTGACGGTGAGGCCGTCGAGCTCGGGCTTGAGCCGGATCTGGCACGACAGGCGCGAGCTCGGCCGCACGTCCGAGGCGAAGTCGAGCATGTCCTGCTCCATCGGCTCGGCCGGGCCGACGGCCTCCGCCCAATCCTCGCCGACATAGACGTGGCAGGTCGCGCAGGCGCAGGCGCCGCCGCATTCCGCGTCGATGCCCGGCACGTTGTTGCGGATCGCGGTCTCCATCACGGTCGAGCCGACCTCGCCCTTCACGGTGCGGGGTGTGCCGGCGGCATCGACATAGGTGATCTGGACCATCTGGGACTCCGGAAGCCTCGAGCGGCCGCGGATCGGACGAGGACGCGGCGGGGCCTGATTGGCGGGTGCCGTCCCGGAATGCAAGCGCGCCGTGCGTCGCGCGGGCCACGGGTCGCAGCCTGGCCGCCGGTCCCGCGTCCGGCCGCCCGCTTCAGAGAAGGGCCAGGGTCTCCCGCACCGCCTGGGCCAGCGCGGGCTCCAGGCCGCCGGCCGTCCCGTCGTCGCCGGCCCGCAGGGCCGCCTCCAGCCGCCCGGCCAGGGCCGCGACGCGGGCGGCGCCGACGCCGAGGGCGGAGCCCTTCAGGGTATGGGCGAGGTCCGCCCGCGCTTGGCGGTCGAGTGCCGGATCGGCCAGCCCGGGAACCAGCCGGTCGCATTGTCCGGCGAACAGGGCCAGCACCTCGCGGGCGAGATCCTCGTCGCCGAAGGTCTGCCGGTCCAGGTGCGCGCGGTCGAGGAGCGTCTCCATCGGGGCGTCTCGCATCAGCCTTCCTCGGGGAGCGGGGCCGGGCCAGATCCCCCAGGCGCCGGCCGGATGCAAGCTCCGGAGAGCCGCGCGATGGGTCGGGATGGTTCCGGCGGATCCGGTGGAGCCCTGTCCACAGCGAGATGACGGGCCGCCCGGCCCCCTGCCCCGGACGGCAAAACCGTGACTCTGCGGCGGGATAGCGGCATCCCGCGTGGCGCGCCGGACGCATGGTAACCATTCCCTTAAGCTTTTTCGGACGGTTCGCGCCCTCCGGGTATCCGGCTGGTACTCCTTGCGTCTAAGGTTCTCGTGGTAAACCGCTGAGATCGCGCCGGCTGGCGGCACGGCGCGGGTATCGCGGGATCTCGGGGATGATGCGGCGCGGCGGCCTTCCTGGGCCGCCCGGCGGCGTTCACGGCGTAACGAGGCGTTCGATGGCGACGGAAAAGAAGCTCAAGGACCCGGCGGAAGCGGCGCTGTCGGCAATTGAGCAGGCCCTGAACCTGGACCACCCGGCGGGTGGGCAGGAATCCAGGGCGCAGGAGTCCAGGTCGCAGGAGTCCAGGTCGCAGGATACCCGCACGCAGGACTCCCTGACCGAGGGCAGCCGGGTCGAGCCCCGCCTGCCCGACGTGCACGATTCCGACCCCCTGGCGAATGCCGGCACCGCCCGCGAGCCCGGCTTCGACGGCAGCGTCCTGCCCAGTCCCCGCGACGGCCGCCGCGAGGGTGGCCTGCTGCCGCCCGACCGCTCCCTCGTCGCCAACGACGATCGCCGCAGCGTCGGCGCATTGCAGCAGACCCTCCGGATCGAGCCCTCGCGCGGCCCCTATCTCGTCGCCGGCCTGGCCGCCGTGATCTGGCTGTCGGGTTTCGCGATCCTGGCCTGGAGCTCGTCCGGCGGCGACCTGCGCGGCTTCGCCGCCGGGCTCACCGGCCTCCAGGGCGCGGTCGGCGCGGCGGCCGTGCTCGCCCCCGTGATGCTGTTCTTCATCGCCGCCATGCTGGCGGTGCGGGCCCAGGAGATGCGCCACGTCGCCCGCGCCGTCGGCGAGGTGGCGATCCGGCTGGCCGAGCCCGAGGGCTTCTCCACCGACGCCGTCCTGACGATGTCGCAGGCGGTCCGCCGCGAGGTCGCGGCGGTCGGCGACGGCGTCGAGCGGGCGCTCGCCCGCGCCGGCGAGCTCGAGACCCTGGTGCGCGGCGAGATCTCCACGCTGGAGCGCGCCTATTCGGACAACGAGATCCGCATCCGCACCCTCGTCGACGAACTGGTGACGCAGCGCGAATCGATCGTCGCCAATGCCGAGCGGGTGCGCGGCGCGATCCAGGGCTCGCACCAAAACCTGACCCAGGAACTCGATACTGCGGCCGAGCGGATCGTCACGGCCATGGACGGCGCCGGCGAGCGGGTGACCGCCGCGCTCGGCGCCCGCGGCGACGCGATCACCACCGCGATCGGCGATCGCGGCGAGGCGGTCACCGCGGCGCTCGCCGCCACCGGCGACCGGGTGGTCGATGCCCTGGCCGGCCGCGGCGACGACCTCGTGCAGCGCCTCGTCGCCACCAGCGAGGGCGTGAAGACCGATCTCGGCACCGTCGGCGATTCCCTGAGCCGGGCGCTCGAGAGCCGCGCTGTCGAGGTCACGGAGGCGTTTGAGCGCACCGGCGGCCTCCTGACCCGCACCCTGGCCGAGAATGCCGGCACGGTCGCACGCACCCTGGCGGAGACCGGCGCCGAGGTCATCGAGGCCCTCAACCGCGAGGGTGCGCAGGTCCGCGAGACCTTCGAGCGCTCGGCCCAGGGCCTGGAGGAGCGCTTCCTCGTCCGCGGCAGCGACCTGACCGAGCGCTTCGCCGAGACCGGCGCGACCATCACCGAGCGGTTCGCCGCCTCCGGCAGCGCCATCGCGGCCCACATCTCGGATCGCGGCATCGCGCTCCGCGAGGAGATCGAGCAGGCCGGCAACGGCGTCGCCGTGGCCATCGAGGCCCGGGCGGCGGCGGCCGAGGTTGGCTTGACCCGCGCCAGCGACGGCGTGATCACCGCCTTCGGCGACCGCGCCAACCGGGTGCGCGACGACCTCTCGACCCTGGTCGAGGATGCGGCGCAGGCCCTCGGCGTGCGCGGGGCCGACCTCGCCGCCCGCCTCGAGGAGACGATCGGGCGCGTCGAGGAGGTGCTGGTCGGTCATGGCGGCAGCCTGGAGCGCAGCCTGGACCAGACCGGCGAGCGCGTCGCCGCGCTCGTGGGGACGCGCACCGCGGAGGCCGAGGGCCGCATCGGCGAGGCCCTCGACGGCCTCGCCGCGACCTTCGAGGTGAGGAGCCGCGACCTGGCCGAAGGCCTCGACCGGCGCGTCCAGGAGACGCAGGCCGCCCTGGCCCTCGCCGCCGACACGCTCCAGAACGGCTTCGAGTCCCGGACCGCCGGCGCCGGCG
>NZ_LABZ01000125.1 GCF_001043955.1 Methylobacterium tarhaniae
CCCTCGCACACCCCTCCTTGTATGGTGCGGCGCGGCGTAAGAGCTGTAAGAGACACAGCAAGACCCCGGGACCCGGGGATGTTGCGGGCGCGCCCCCGCGCCCTTCGAGGCGGTGGGGGGGGCGGCTGCGCCGCCCCCCGCGCCCCCCCCCGGGAGCGCCCGCCCCGCCTCGCCGGCCCGCGCCGCCTCGATCGTGGCGTTGAGCGCCAGGAGGTTGGTCTGGCCGGCGATCGACGAGATCAGGCTCACCACGTCGCCGATCTTGCTCACCGCGCCGCTCAGCTCCTGCACCAGCCGCGCGGTTCCGTCGGCCTCGACCACCGCCGCCTCGGCCAGGGTCGCCGAGCCCTGGACCTGGCGGCCGATCTCGGTCACGGAGCTGCCCAGCTCCTCGGAGGCCGCCGCCACCGTGCCGATATTGGTCGAGGTGTGCATGGCGGAACTCGCCACCGCGCTCGAGCGGGCGCTGGTCTGGTCGGCGGTGCCGGCCATGGCGGCGGCGGCCGCCTGCATCTCGGCGGCGGCCTGCGACAGGCTGGCGAACAGGGCCTGCGAGTCCCGCGCGAAGGCGGCGACCATCTCGTCGACGCGCCTGGCCCGCGCCTCGTCGTTGGCCTTGATGTCCATCTCGGCCTGGATGTCGACCAGCGAGCCGCAGATCCGCAGCGGCACGCCGTTCGCATCGTAGGCGGCGCCGCCGGTGGCCCGGAACCAGCGCGGCGTCCCGTCCGGCATCACGATCCGGTACTTGACGTCGTAGGCGCCCTGGTTCTTCACGTCTTTGATCGCCGCCGCGAAGGCGGTCATGATGCGGTCGAGGTCCTCGGGGTAGATCCGGCTCGACCACGATTCCAGCGTGTCCGGATACGACTCGACCGTCGTGTAGCCGACGACGCGCCGGAACTCGGGCGTCCAGGTCACCTTGGTCTTCGGATGCGTGAGGTCGCCTTGGTACGGGATCACCTCCCACAGGCCGACGCCGGCACGCGTCGCGAGCAGTTCGAGAAAACCGTCTTTGCGTGAGAACCGCGTCAGCATGGGGTCGTCGTCCGATCTTTCCTCCGAACTGGTTACGACCGACCGATGAATGACACGTTACGTCAGGACTCCGGCATCGTCGCCGGCCGTCCCGAGCATCCTGCCCGGATGACGATCGCGGCCGGGGCACCGCAGTCGCGGTCGCGGGGCCGAAGCGGGATCTCCTCGCGGGCGCCGCGGGGCGGCGCCCGCGACACGGCGCTCAGCGCGGCATCAGCGCCCAGTAATCGAGATCGAGGATCACCGCCGGGTCGTAGCCCTCGCCGGCCTTGTCCGGATGGGCGGTGCAGGGCTGGTTCTTGGTTGCGACCGTGCGCAGGCGAAGCGCCCCGACATCGTTGCGCCCGGGCAGGTCCGCGGTCGCCAGCACCTCGCTCCACGCATAGACCGTGTCGCCGGAGAACAGCGGCGCGACGTGGCGCCCGGCATTGATGCCGGCGATCGAGAAGGCGTTGCCCAGCCCGTTGAAGCTCAGGGCCCGGGCGAGCGAGATGACGTGGCCGCCATAGATCAGCCGCTTGCCGAAGCGGGTGTCCTTGGCCGCAAAGCCGTCGAAATGGACCTTGGCGGTGTTCTGGAACAGCCGGGTGGCGATCTGGTGCTCGGCCTCCTCGACGGTCATGCCGTCGACGTGGTCGATGCGCTCGCCGGCCGCGTAATCACCGAACCGGTGCGGGCTGCCAGCAAGGCCGAGATCGTAGGCCTGCGCGTTCAGCGGCGGCAGGCCGCGGGCCAGGTCCTCCGGCGCCACCGCCTTGGCGAGGCTCGGCACCGCCTCCTCGGCGATTGCGGCTTCGGGATCGCGCTTGCGCACCAGCACCCAGCGGCAATAGCTCAGCACCGCCTCGCCCTGTGCGTCGGTGCCGGTGGAGCGGACATAGACCACCCCGGTCTGGCGGTTCGAACTCTCCTTGAGGCCGATCACCTCCGAGACCGAATTCAGGGTCTCGCCGGGATAGACCGGGCGCAGGAAGCGGCCTTCCGCGTAGCCGAGATTGGCCACCGCATTGAGCGAGATGTCCGGCACCGTCTTGCCGAACACGACGTGGAACACCAGGAGGTCGTCGAGGGGGGCCCGGGCGTAACCGAAGGCCGCCGCGAAGGCGTCGGAGGACTGGACCGCGAAGCGCGGGCCGTAGAGCGCGGTGTAGAGCGCCACGTCGCCGGTGGTGACCGTGCGCGGCGTGGCGTGGCGGATGGTCTCCCCGAGGCGGAAATCCTCGAAGAAGCGGCCTGGATTGGTCTTCATCGTCGCGCCTTCGTGCAAGGGCCTGCCGGACGCTCACGGCGCACGGCAGGCCCTGAAATGGTGGCCGGCGGGCGGGGAGCGGGCCGCTCCCGGCCGATGCCGTCCTGGTGATTTGAGGAGCAGCCCCGCCCTACGGTCAAGCCCCGCCGATGGGCGGTTCGCCCGTCAGGGCCTGGAGCCGCCCCGCCAGGGCCGGCCCGTCGCCGGCGATGCGGAACAGCTTGATCCGCGCGGTGGCCCCGGTGGCGAGGGTCACCGAGGAGGCCGGCAAGCCGAGGGCGCGCCGCAGCACGTCCCGGATCGCCGCGTTGGCGGCGCCGTCCTCCGGCGCCGCCCGCACCCGCACCTTCAAGACGGCGGCGCCGTCGTCCCGGGTCTCGACGCCGTCGAGGGCGTCGCGCCCGCCCCGCGGGGTGGCCCGCACGCGGACCTCGATCCCCGCAGGCGTCACCCGCCAGGGCGGGGTCGCCACGGCCGGCCTACGCCATGCCGGCGAAGATCTCGAACATCAGGTTGCGCAGGAAGAACAGGCCGAGGACCAGGATGATCGGCGAGATGTCGATGCCGCCGAGATTCGGCAGGATGCGCCGGATCGGCCGCAGGGCCGGCTCGGTCACCCGGAACAGGAACTCCCCGATCTGCGACACGATCGGGTTGCGCACGTTGACCACGTTGAAGGCGACCAGCCAGCTCAGCACCGCGCTGGCGATGAGCAGGTACACGTAGAGCGTGATGATGTTGTCGATGAGCCAGAGAATCGAGCGCATGCGCGGTCCGTGCGAGCCCGGGGCGCCCGCGCGCCATCGCGGCGCGGCGGGCCCACCAAGGGAATTGACAGGCTGAGAAGGGCCGGCCTACAAGGCACCCGCCTCGGACGGGGCTGTAGCTCAGATGGGAGAGCGCCGCAATCGCACTGCGGAGGTCAGGGGTTCGAATCCCCTCAGCTCCACCAGGCCTGCCCAGCGTGGTTAACGCAGGGTTGGCCGGGTGACGGGGCAGGTGGTACGGAGCCACCGGGTAGTGACATCGCCTCGGCGATATGACATATGCCCGCTTACGGCGGGGCTGTAGCTCAGATGGGAGAGCGCCGCAATCGCACTGCGGAGGTCAGGGGTTCGAATCCCCTCAGCTCCACCAAACATCCGTTTGGTTGGAAGTCGTTTCGACTGCGTAAGACCGGGATCGGCGTCGGCCGGAGCCCGGTTTTGTCGCGTCTCGTGGCGGCCGATCGATTGCGTCCAGCGCCGTCGGGAGATTCGCCGGTTCGCTGTCATCCCGGTCGGCGGCGGGGATAACCGGGACTTTGTTCGAAACGAGGATGCGCTGCTCCTCTCCTCTCCGAGCATGCGGCAGGGCTCTGCGGACTAAAATCCTATAAAATCAAGCGCGGGATCCCCTCTTCCACTCGGGAGAGAAGCGCGCCACGCCTTTCCCCGACAGCCTGTCACCAGCCTGGAATGGACGGGGCGGACCGGCCAAACCTGTGGGATGGGGAGCGCATCGTCGAATCCGGCGATGCGCGATTCGCCCGCTCCCAATGCGTCCGGCCCTCTCCTCCGCGAAAAACCCGCCCGCCCCGCTCGAACCACCCCACCGGCAAGGCGTTGGTCGGCGATTCCAATACCCATACTGAGTATGATCATACCGGCATGGGGTCAGCGGCGCGGCGCGCCCGGGATCATCGCGACAACCGGCCAGGAGACCCCGATGTACTATCACGACAAGCGCCTGCAGTACCCGGTCAAGGTCGAGAAGCCCGACCCCCTGTTCGCCCGCCAGCTCCAGCAGGCGATCGGCGGCATCGAGGGCGAGATCCGCGTCTGCCTGCAGTACTTCTTCCAGGCCTGGGGCGCCCGCGGCCCGACCACCAAGTACCGCGACGTGCTGCTCAACACCGCCACCGAGGAGATCAGCCATATCGAGATGCTGTCGACGGCGGTCGCCCTCAACCTCGAGGACGCGCCGGCCACCCTCCAGGAGACCACCGCCCAGGCCAACCCGATCGTCGGGGCGGTGATGGGGGGCGAGCGCCCGCGGCACGTCGTCGAGGGCATGCTCCAGCGCCACCTGCTCTCCACCGGCATGGCGGCCTTGCCCGTCGATTGCGATGGCGCGCCGTTCGACTGCTCCCACGTCTATGCCAGCGGCAACCTCGTCGGCGACATGTTCTGCAACGTGGCGGCGGAGGCGACCGGCCGGACCCTGGCGGTGCGGCTCTACAACTCCACCCACGACAAGGGCATGCAGGACATGCTCAGCTTCCTCATCGCCCGGGACACCATGCACCAGCAGCAATGGCTGGCGATCATCGAGGACATGGGCGGGCTCAAGGAAGGGCTGCCGGTGCCCAACAGCTTCGACCAGTCGAAGGAAGCCCAAGAGTTCAGCTACATGTTCATGGGCACCGAGCGCAACGGCACGCCGGTTCCCCCGGGCCGCTACTCGGAGGGGCCGTCGATCGACGGCAAGGGCCAGTTCCACTACCGGGCTTTCGAGCCTCTCGGCGAGGAGCCGGTGCTCGGCCCTGCCCGGCCCGATTCCGGCGCCCAGAAGGAGCAGATGACCTCGGCCCCGGTCACCAACAGCAAGACCTAGGCCGTCCGGCGCAGGGGCGCGTGAGCCGGGCGCCAAGATTGAGCTTGACCTGCGCGCCCCTGATGGGAGATCGATTGCCGTTCCTTAGGGACAGGGCGGCAATCGATCACCAGACCCGACGTCGCCCGGGCCGCCCTCGCCCCCCCTGACGAGACGGACCCCCGGTCGGGGAAGGCACATCATGGATTATCAATACGTCGACGGCCGCCTGCAGATCCGCCGCACCGAGGAGGAGAAAAAGCCTATCCTCCAGCGCCTCAAGCGCATCGAGGGCCAGGTGCGCGGCCTCCAGGCGATGGTGCAGGAAGATCGCTACTGCCTCGACGAGGTGCAGCAGATGAATGCCATCACCGCAGCGGTGCGCGAGGCGGTGCTCCAGCTCATCAGCACCCATCTCGACGCCTCCGTCGACTACGCGGTCCGCGCCCAGGACCAGGACGGCGCCATCGAGGAGATGGTGCGGGTGCTGCGCGCCGCCCTGCGGCAGACCTGAGGCGACGCGCCCAGGTCCCCGGGGCGGCCCTGGACCGGATGTCCCTCTCCCCGCGCTGTCCGGTCGCCCTGGCGCTGCCGAGGCCCGGGCTTATCTAAGGCTCGAACGTCCGGCGCGCGGGTCCTCGCGCGCATCCTCGCACGAGCCTCATCCCACATGTCCGCTTCCGACAGCGAAGCCAATCGCTTCTCCGCCCGCGCCGCCCGCTACGCGAAGGTCGGCGCCAATGTGGGTGGCGTCGCCGCCCGGATGGCCGGCGCGCGGCTCCTCGGCCGCAAGGGCGAGGACGTGACGAGCGCCGCGGCCCTGGCCCAGGCCCTCGGCGGCCTGAAGGGCCCGATCATGAAGGTGGCGCAGTTGCTCGCCACCGTGCCGGACCTGCTGCCGCCCGAATACGCCGCCGAATTGCAGAAGCTGCAATCCGAGGCGCCGCCGATGGGGGCGGCCTTCGTCAAGCGCCGCATGGCCGCCGAGCTCGGTCCTCAGTGGAAGGAGCGCTTCGGCACCTTCGATCTTCGGCCGGCGGCGGCGGCCTCCCTCGGCCAAGTCCACCGGGCCGAGGCCCTGGACGGCACGCCGCTCGCCTGCAAGCTGCAATATCCGGACATGCAATCCGCCGTCGAGGCGGACCTGAAGCAGCTCGAACTCGCCTTCGCCCTGCACCGGCGCATCAGCTCGGTCATCGATACCCGGGAGATCGCCAAGGAGATCGGCGACCGGGTGCGGGAGGAACTCGACTATACCCGCGAGGCCAAGCACGCCGCCCTCTACGCCGACGTGCTGAAGGGCGTCGAGACGGTCAGGGTCCCGGTCGTCCATCCCGACCTGTCCACGAAGCGCCTCCTCACCCAGGGCTGGCTCGAGGGCGAGAAGATCCTGACCTTCACCGGCGGGCCGCTGGAGGTGCGCAACCGCCTCGCCCACGCGATGTTCCAGGCCTGGTGGCACCCCTTCAGCCGCTCCGCGGTGATTCACGGCGATCCCCATCTCGGCAATTACACGGTCTTCTCCGAGGGGGGCGAGCCCGCGGGCATCAACCTGCTCGATTACGGCTGCATCCGCATCTTCCACCCCCGCTTCGTCGGCGGCGTGGTCGACCTCTACAAGGGGCTTCTGCACGGCGACGAGGCCCGGATCGTCCACGCCTACGAGAGCTGGGGCTTTCGCAACCTCACCCGCGACCTCGTCGACATCCTCAACATCTGGGCGCGCTTCATCTACGGGCCGCTCCTCGAGGACCGGGTCCGCACGGTGGCGGACGGCGTCAAGCCGAGCGAGTACGGCCGCCGCCAGGCCTTCGAGGTCCACCGCGCCCTCAAGGAGCGCGGGCCCGTCACGGTGCCGCGGGAATTCGTGTTCATGGACCGGGCGGCGGTCGGCCTCGGCGCGGTGTTCCTGCACCTGCGCTCGGAGCTGAACTACCACCGCCTGTTCGAGGCCCAGATCGACAGCTTCTCCCTCGACGAACTCGCGGCCCGGCAGCACGCGGCCCTGGAGAAGGTGGGCCTGCCGCAGCCGGCCTGAGGGGCCGGTGCGGACCCGTGCCCGCTGCCTTGGACCTGGAAAAAGGTGCGGATCCGCACCTTTGACCTTTGACCTATGACTGCCCCCGGTACCGATCCGGGGCGGTCCCGCACCGAAGACGCAAGCGGCTGCAAGGATTTGCAGCGTGGCCGGTCGGACCCGCGCGGCGCAGGCCGGCCCCGAACCGGCTGATTGCCGGGACCTTGAGCATGCGCTAAAGCCCGGCCAACGAGCACAAGACGGGGTCTACCGCATCATGGCCGACATCAATCACGCCACCGACTCCGCCTACAGCCCGGAGATGGACGGCCCGTCGCACGAGGCGACCTATCGCGGGTTCGTCACCTTCGTCGAGATCGCCACCGGCGTCGTGATCTGCTGGGTTCTGTCGCTCGCCGTCGGCGGCGTGCGCGAGGCCTGGGTCTCCGCCATCGTCGGCGTGGTGCTCGGCGGCGTCGCCGGGGCCATCGGCGCCCTCGCTCCCGGCATCGGCTGGCGCGCCCCCGCCGTGGTGGCCGCTCTGCTCGCCCTCATGCTGGCCTTCTACTGAGGGGCGGGCGGCCTGCCCGCCCTTTCCTCATTGCGCATATAAATTGTGCATGACTTAATAGTGAGAGATTTGTAACCGAAGCCGTTCCCTCGCGTGAGGGAACGGCTTTACAGTTGTGGGGCAGGCGTGGCCTTGTACATGTCGACCCATGGGGGGGATCGGCGCACCGCGCCGTGTATCGACCAAAGGAAGTCTGAATGCGGATCGCGGTCCTATCCGAGACCGATCCGGCGGAGCCGCGAGTGGCGGCAGTCCCGGAAACGGTGAAGAAGTACAAGGCTCTCGGGGCCGAGGTGACGGTGCAGTCCGGCGCGGGCCTGAAGGCCGGCGTACCGGATGCCGAGTACGAGGCCGCCGGCGCCTCGATCGCGCCGGACGCCAAGGCCGCGGCCGAGGGCGCGGACATCGTCCTCAAGGTGCGCCGTCCCGCCGCCGACGAATTGCCCGCGCTGAAGCGCGGCGCGATCGTGGTCGCGATCATGGATCCCTACGGCCACGAGGCCGAGGTGAAGGCGATGGCCGATGCCGGCGTGTCGGCGATCGCCATGGAGCTGATGCCCCGCATCACCCGCGCCCAGGTGATGGACGTGCTCTCGAGCCAGGCCAACCTCGCGGGCTACCGCGCGGTGGTCGACGGCGCCGCCGTCTACGGCCGGGCCCTGCCGATGATGATGACCGCGGCCGGCACCGTCCCGGCGGCGCGCATCTTCGTGATGGGCGCCGGCGTCGCCGGCCTCCAGGCCATCGCGACCGCCCGCCGCCTCGGCGCGGTGGTGACCGCCACCGACGTGCGGCCCGCCGCCAAGGAGCAGGTCGAGTCGCTCGGCGCCAAGTTCGTCGCCGTCGAGGACGAGGAGTTCAAGCAGGCCGAGACCGCCGGCGGCTACGCCAAGGAGATGTCGGCCGAGTACCGCAAGAAGCAGGCGGAACTCGTGGCGAGCCACATCGCCAAGCAGGACATCGTGGTCACCACCGCGCTGATCCCGGGGAGGCCGGCGCCGAAGCTCGTCACCGCCGACATGGTGGCGGCGATGCGGCCGGGCTCGGTCCTCGTCGACCTCGCGGTCGAGCGCGGCGGCAACGTCGAGGGCGTCAAGGCCGACGAGGTCGTCGAGACCGAGAACGGCGTGAAGATCGTCGGCTACGCCAACGTGCCGGGCCGTCTCGCCGCGACCTCGTCGAGCCTCTACGCCCGCAACCTCTACGCCTTCGTCGAGACGCTCGTCGACAAGGCCGCGAAGACGCTGGCGGTGAAGTGGGACGACGAGCTCGTCAAGGCGACCTGCCTGACCCGCGACGGCGCCGTCGTCCACCCGAACTTCCAGCCCAAGGCGGCGTAGCCGCTCGCCCGCAATCGGAGGAGACCTCATGGCCACCCTTCCCCCCGACCAGGCGGCCGAGCAGGCGCGTGCCGCCGCCGCCGCCGCCCGCAACGCGGCCGACATCGCCGCCCGCGCCGCCGACCAGGCCGCGATCATCGCCGACAGCGTCGGCCACGGCGTCGCCGCCGCGACCCACGGCGCCATCGACCCGACCGTGTTCCGCCTCGCGATCTTCGTGCTGGCGATCTTCGTCGGCTATTACGTGGTCTGGTCGGTCACCCCGGCCCTCCACACCCCGCTGATGTCCGTCACCAACGCGATCTCCTCGGTGATCGTGGTCGGCGCGCTCCTCGCCGTCGGCGTCCCGCTGATCGAGAAGGGCACCGGCTGGGCCCGCTTCTTCGGGTTCATCGGCCTGGTCTTCGCCAGCGTGAACATCTTCGGCGGCTTCCTCGTCACCCAGCGCATGCTCAGCATGTACAAGAAGAAGGCCTGAGGCGATGTCGGAGAACGTCTCCTCGCTCCTCTACCTCGTCTCCGGCGTCCTGTTCATCCTGGCGCTGCGGGGCCTGTCCCACCCGACCACCTCCCGGCAGGGCAACCTGTACGGCATGATCGGCATGGGCATCGCCATCCTGACGACGCTGATCGGCCACGCGCCGTCCGGCGTCGGAGCGTGGTTCCTGGTCCTGCTCGGCCTCGGCATCGGCGGCGGCGCCGGCGCGGTGATCGCCAAGCGCGTGCCGATGACGGCGATGCCGCAGCTCGTCGCGGCCTTCCACTCCCTCGTCGGCCTCGCGGCCGTCGCGGTGGCGGCCGGCGCCCTCTACGCGCCGCAGGCCTTCGGCATCATCGAGAACGGCGCCATCCACAAGCAGTCGCTGTTCGAGATGGGGCTCGGCGTCGCCATCGGCGCCATCACCTTCACCGGCTCGGTGATCGCGTTCCTCAAGCTCGACGGGCGCATGTCGGGCAAGCCGATCATGCTGCCGCAGCGCCACGCCATCAACATCGTGCTCGCCATCGTGCTGGTGGCGTTGCTCGCCGGCTTCATCGGCGGCGGCAGCAAGGTGCTGTTCTGGCTGATCGTGATCCTGTCCTTCGTGCTCGGCGGCCTCCTGATCATCCCGATCGGCGGCGCGGACATGCCGGTCGTGGTCTCGATGCTCAACTCGTATTCGGGCTGGGCGGCCGCGGGCATCGGCTTCACGCTCGGCAACCTCGCGCTGATCATCACCGGCGCGCTGGTCGGCTCCTCGGGCGCGATCCTGTCCTACATCATGTGCCACGCGATGAACCGCTCGTTCATCTCGGTGATCCTCGGCGGCTTCGGCGGCGACGCCGCGGCGGCCTCGGGCGGCGGCCAGGTCGAGACCCGGCCGGTGAAGCAGGGCTCGGCGGATGATGCGGCCTTCATCATGAAGAACGCCGAGAAGGTCATCATCGTGCCGGGCTACGGCATGGCGGTGGCGCAGGCCCAGCACTCGCTCCGCGAGATGGCCGACCAGCTCAAGAAGGCCGGCGTCGACGTCAAGTACGCCATCCATCCGGTGGCGGGCCGCATGCCGGGCCACATGAACGTGCTCCTCGCCGAGGCCAACGTGCCCTACGACGAGGTGCACGAGCTGGAGGACATCAACGGCGAGTTCCCGCAGGCCGACGTGGCCTTCGTGATCGGCGCCAACGACGTCACCAACCCGGCCGCCAAGACCGATCCGCAATCGCCGATCTACGGCATGCCGATCCTCGACGTGGAGCGGGCCAAGACCGTGCTGTTCATCAAGCGCGGCATGGGCTCGGGCTATGCCGGCGTCGAGAACGAGGTGTTCTTCCGCGACAACACCATGATGCTGTTCGGCGACGCCAAGAAGGTGGTCGACGAGATCGTCAAGAACTTCTGATGCCGTTGCCCCGCGAGGGGTTGGGATGAGACGGGGCTTGGCCCTGGATGGAGAAGCGGGGCCTCGTGCCCCGCTTTTTTCGTTCAAGGGGCCCGCGCGGGTGAACCCTCGCCCCTCTGCGGGGGGAGGGTGGCGAGCGAATGCGGGCCGGGAGAGGGGCAGCGCGACGCTGATCCAGGTCACTGCATTCACGAGGGTCGCGACCTCTCCGGAAGCGGCGTCCCCTCTCCCGCCCCACGCACGGGTGCTTCGCACTCGCCGTGGGGCACCCTCCCCCGCAGAGGGGGGAGGGTTCGGGCGCCTCTTCCGGGAGCCCATGCCTCACACACGACCCACAGGTGTCGCCCGGCTGCGGCAGCGCCCGCGCGCGAATCCCGCTACACTGCGCCCCGTGTCCATGCTCCTCGACCTGCCCCGCCCCCTCCTCGACGTTCACCGCTCGGCGCTCGGGCGGCCCTGGCACGAGCGCTGCGCCTCGGCGCCGGCGCAGAGCCTGGCGGTCGCGATCGCGCAGGGGCACGGCCTGCCGGAGGTGCTGGCCCGGGTGCTGGCCGGCCGTGGGATCGACCTGCATGCCGTGCCGGGCTTCCTGGAGCCGCGCCTGCGCGACCTGCTGCCGGACCCTGCGGTGCTCGTCGACATGGAGGCGGCGGCCGATCGCCTGGCCGCCGCGATCCTCAAGCGCGAGAAGGTCGCGATCTTCGGCGATTACGACGTCGACGGCGCGGCGAGCGCCGCGCTCCTGGCGAGCGCGCTGCGCGACCTCGGCGTGCCCTACCGGCTGCACATCCCCGACCGCATCACGGAGGGCTACGGCCCCAACGTCGCGGCGGTGCGGATGCTGGCCGAGGAGGGCGCGACGCTCCTCGTCACCGTCGATTGCGGCACGGCCGGGCACGAGCCCCTGGCCGAGGCCGCCCGCCTCGGGATGGATGTGGTGGTCCTCGACCATCACGGCGCGCCGGAAATGCTCCCGCAGGCTCGCGCCGTCGTTAACCCGAACCGCCTCGACGACCTCTCGGGCCTCGGCCATCTCTGTGCCGCCGGGGTGGTCTTCCTCACCCTCGTGGCGCTCAACCGGCGCCTGCGCCGGGACGGCCTCGCCATCCCCGACCTGATGGCCGGGCTCGACCTCGTGGCCCTCGCCACCATCGCCGACGTGGTGCCGCTCCACGGCCTCAACCGCGCCTTCGTGCGCCAGGGCCTCGCGGTGATGCGCGGCCGCGGCCGGCGCGGCCTCGCCGCCCTCCTCGACGCGGCCGGCCTCGGGGAAGCGCCGCAGGCCTGGCATCTCGGCTTCCTGCTGGGCCCTCGCATCAATGCCGGCGGACGCATCGGCGATTCGACCCTCGGCGCCCGCCTGCTCCTGTGCGAGGATCCGATCGAGGCCGCCGGCATCGCGGCGCAGCTCGATGCCCTCAACCGCGAGCGCCAGGCGATCGAGGCCGCCGCCGTGGCGCAAGCCGAGGCCGAGATGGGGATGCGCCTGGAGCGCGATCCCGACCAGCCAGTCCTCGTCGCCGGCAGCCCGGACTGGCATCCGGGCATCGTCGGGCTGATCGCGGCGCGGCTGAAGGAGCGCTTCGGCCGCCCGGCCTTCGCCTTTGCGCTCCGCCAGGACGGCACCGCCACCGGTTCCGGCCGCTCGATTCCCGGTGCCGATCTCGGCCGGGCGGTCCGGGCCTGCGTCGAGGCGGGTCTCGCCGCCAAAGGCGGCGGCCACGCCATGGCGGCGGGCGTGACGCTGGCCGCCCTCGACCTCGACCGCTTCCGCGAGGCGCTCTCCGGCGACCTCGCCGCCTCCGTGGCCGAGGCGCGCCTCGGCGAGGCCCTGCTGGTCGACGGCCTCGTCTCCGCCGGCGGCGTGCAGCCGGACCTGGCGGATGCCGTGGAGCGGGCGGGCCCCTTCGGCCAGGGCGCGCCGGAGCCGGTCTTCGCGCTGGCCCGCCACCGGGTCGCCGACGCGCGCGTCGTCGGCACCGGCCACGTCAAGGCGCAGCTGCGCGGCCGCGACGGCGTCGCGGTCGGCGCCATCGCGTTCCGGGCGGCGGAATCGCCGGTCGGGCGGCTCCTGCTCTCGCATATCGGCCGCGACATCCATGCTGCCGGCACCCTCTCCCGCGACCGCTGGCGCGGCGCCGACCGGGTCGAGCTGCGCCTGTGCGACGTGGCGGAGGCGAGCTGAAACGGCTCCGGTGAGCCGGCCACCGATCGCGGCTTGACACCCCCCGACCGCCCCACCATAAGGGCCCCGTCGCCGAGAGGCGGCCCCTGCCGGTGACGGCAGCGTGGGGGAATGTCCCGAGCGGCAAAGGGGGCGGACTGTAAATCCGCTGGCTATGCCTTCGTAGGTTCGAGTCCTACTTCCCCCACCATCACATCATTCAGTTTATCCCGCCATCGTCGGTCTCTTCGGATATCGATGGTCTTGGGTTTTGGGGTCGTGCGGTCGCCTTGACAGCGACAGGCCGCCCCAGCATAAGGACCCGCCGCCGACGCGGCGGTCCCTGCCGGCGACGGCAGCGTGGGGGAATGTCCCGAGCGGCAAAGGGGGCGGACTGTAAATCCGCTGGCTATGCCTTCGTAGGTTCGAGTCCTACTTCCCCCACCACTCATCTCGCCCGGTCCAGCCACCCCGCCGAGAGACGCTGAGCCGCGGCCTCGGGCGTCGCGACTTGCGTGAGGTCGATCAGTGATCGACGACCTCGCCGAGCGCCGCCAGCAGCGACGAGCGGGCCCGGCTCACCCGGCTCTTCACCGTGCCGACCTGGCAGCCGAGCCGCACGGCCGCTTCCTCGTAGGTGTAGCCCTCGGCGCCGATCAGCAACAGCGCCTGACGCTGGGCCTCGGGCAGGGCTTCCATCCGCTCCCGCACGACCCGCAGGGTGCTGGCATGGTCCTGGTCGGCGGGTGCCGCCAGTTGACCGGCAAGCACGCCGTCGCCATCCTCGACTTCCCGGCGCCCTTTCCGCAGTTCCGTATAGAACTGGTTGCGCATGATCGTGAAGAGCCAAGCAGTGAAGTTCGTGCCGGCTTGGAAACGGTGCTGGTTCGCCCAGGCCCGGGCGCAGGTTTCCTGAACCAGGTCGTCGGCCCGTACCACGTCGTGCGACAGCGACAGACCGAAGGTGCGCAGGGCCGGCAGAGCCGTCATCAAAGCGTTACGGAAGTCGAAGCTGATCGCCTCGCCTCTCGCGGCCAGGGCGGCCTCGAAGCGCGTCAGCAATTCGGCGAGGCGCTCCGGCAGCTCCGACTGAGCGACCGGGCAGAAATATTGTTGCAGGGGTTTTCTGAGGTAGTCTTGGATGAGGTGGGAGGGAATCGTATCGGATGGCGGTGGCGGCGCGGGCGAGTGCGCGATCGGATCGGTCTTCATTGTCGGGAGTGGGCCCCTGATCCCGTTGAATACCTTCTTTTTAACGGTTCGAATTTCGATGGCAATAGAAGCGTGACCGATGCGCGATGAAACCGGAGCCCTCGCGGCCCTCGTCGCCCTGGCGCAGGAGATGCGCCTGCGCGCCTTGCGAACCCTGCTGCACGCCTTTCCCGAAGGGATGCCGGCCGGCCAACTCGGTGCCGCGATCGGCTGCGCGCCTTCGACCCTGACCTTTCATCTGCGGCAATTGCTGGAGGCCGGCCTGGTCGAATCGCGCCGGCAGGGCGTGTCGGTGATCTATACTGCGCGCCCGGCCGGCCTCGCCGACCTGACCGACTACCTGACCGAGGCGTGTTGCGGCGGCCGGCCCGAGGTTTGTCGTCCGAGGCCGGGCTCCCGCGGCGGCGAGGCCGTGCCCGCTTGCCCCGGGCCGTCGGAGACCCAGGCGGTGAGCCAAGCCGCGCGGGCGCCTGCGGGCCCGGTCGGCCGGAGCCGGGCCTGACCCGCCTCCGGCCTGATCCTCAATAGCGGTCGTAGGACCGCCGCTCCTCCCGGTAGCGCGTCGCCCGGTAAGGGCGATCGTCGCCCCAGCGCTCCATCTTGCGGCGCCAGCCATGCGCCGGCGCCCAGGCCGGTGGGCCGCCGCGGACCTCACCGTAGCCACCGCGGGTTTCGCCATAGCCGCCGCGGGCCCAAGGCGGATCGGCCTGCGCCGCGGTGGTGGCGCCGAACAGGCCGGTCGCCGCAGCCATGGCGGTGAAGGCGAGAGGAAGGAGGGTTCTGGGCATCGGCACATCTCCGGAGCGATCAATGCGGATCGAATGACGCCAGCAACGGCGATGCGCCGGAAACCGTTCCACCCTCTCACGACCCGGCGCACGACAGATTTCATCTCACCGCCGATTGCGGTGAGCGCGCTCGTGGCGCGGAACCACTGTGTCGGCGATGCCGTTTCGATGCCGATTCTCGACAGGAGACAGCGATGAAGCAGATCTCGATCGCCCTGCTGGCAGCGATGACTTTCGGGGGAGGCGCGATCGCTGCCGAGCAGCCCGGTGCCTCGGCACGGTCGCCGGGCCACGAGATGCAGGAACGGGGCAGCGCGAAGGGCAGCCCCGGCGCGTCCGGCTATGCGCCGGGCCACGAGATGAAGTCCGAGACGACCGGGACGACTTCGCGCGGCGGCACCGGCGACACGAAGTCCGGCACTGCGGGCTCCACGACCCGGCGCTGACGCACCCGCTTCCGGCCACGGCGCGAGGCTGCGCCGTGGCGCCCTCGCCGCCTCTTCTCACGGGTGTCACGTGCCGCTGCTGTAAGGCGGGAATCGCATGACAGGAGAGGGGCGAGGACGGCCATGAGCGAGTTCGAGGCGTCGCAGCAATCGGCGACGATCGAGGCCCTGCGGCGGGAGATCGCGGAAGCGTATGACGAGGAGCTGGAACTCGAGATCGAGGAGGAGCGCCTCGCCGGGCTGGTGCCGCCGCCGGAGGGCACTGCCCCCGGGCTCGACCGGCGGCTCTATTTCCGCGAGCTGCTGCGCCTGCAGCACGAGCTGGTCCGGCTCCAGGACTGGGTCCAGGCCAACAAGCTCAAGCTCGTGGTGCTGTTCGAGGGGCGCGATTCCGCCGGCAAGGGCGGCGTCATCAACCGCATCACCCAGCGCCTCAACCCGCGCGTCTGCCGCGTCGCCGCCCTCCCCGCCCCGAGCGAGCGCGAGCGCGGCCAGTGGTACTTCCAGCGCTACGTCAGCCACCTGCCGACCGGCGGCGAGATGGTGCTGTTCGACCGCTCCTGGTACAACCGGGCCGGCGTCGAGCGGGTCATGGGCTTCTGCACCGAGTCCGAGGTCGAGGAGTTCTTCCGCTCGGTGCCGGAATTCGAGCGCATGCTGGTGCGCTCAGGCATCGTCCTGGTGAAATACTGGTTCTCGATCACCGACGCCGAGCAATCCTACCGCTTCGAGATGCGCATCCGCGACCCCCTCAAGCAGTGGAAGCTCAGCCCGATGGACGTCGAGTCGCGCCGGCGCTGGGAGAGCTACACCCGCGCCAAGGAGGACATGCTGGCCCGCACCCACATCCCGGAGGCGCCGTGGTGGGTGGTCGACGCCGTCGACAAGCAGCGCGCCCGCCTCAACTGCATCAGCCACCTGCTGGAGCAGGTGCCCTACGGCACGGTCGAGCGCCCGCCCGTCCTCCTGCCCGAGCGGGTGCGCAATCCCGACTACGTCCGCGGCCCGATCCCGGCCGAGATGTACGTGCCGGCGCGGTACTGAGCGGGGCATGGGGGGCTGGCGCGCGGCGGCGCTCACCGCACTGGTCCTGACCCCGGCCGGGGCCGCCGCGCAGCCGGCTCCCCGCCTCACGGTCGTCCCGCCGGCCTGGCCCCTCACGGGGGCCGGCGGCGACCCGCAGACCGCCATCGCCCAGGCGCGGACCTCCGACCAGGTCTCGGTGACGATCGGCGGCTCGATCCAGTCGTCGCTCGGTCCCTACGGCGACCCGTTCGGCCTGCGCGTGCTCCTGGCCGGGCGCGGCATCACCTATACGATCACCTATATCGGCGAGGGGCTGGCCAACCTGCGCGGGGGCCTCAAGCGTGGTGCCACCTTTGGCGGACGCCTCGACACGTCCCTCGACATCGACCTCGACAGGCTCGCCGGCTGGACCGGGGCGAAGGTCCACACCGACTTCTTCCAGATCCACGGCCACGGGCTTTCGCGCTCCTCCGTCAACAACCTGACGACGGTGAGCGGCATCGAGGCCCTGCCGGCGACGCGGCTGTTCGAGCTGTGGCTGGAGCAGCGCGTCTTCGGCGATCAACTCTCGATCAAGGTGGGCCAGGTCTCCGCCGATACGGAATTCGCCATCGCCCAGTCGGCGGTGGTGTTCTTCAATGCCGGCTTCGGCTGGCCCAACATCGGCGCCGTGGTGCTGCCGAGCGGCGGGCCGATCTATCCCCTCGCCACCCCGGCCGTGCGGGTGAAATACGTGCCCGACGCGCGCCTGTCGTTCCAGGCCGCGCTCTTCGACGGCGATCCGGCAGGCCGGCGCCGGGGCGACGGCACCGACCCGCAGCGGATCAACCGCACCGGCACCAGCTTCCGGGTCGGCGACCCGCCCCTGCTGATCGGCGAGGTCGCGTATGCCTACACGCTGAACCTGTGGGGAGAGACCCTGCACGGCACCGCGACGCTCGGCGGCTGGCAGCATTTCGGCGGCTTCGACAGCCCGCGCCTCGACAGCGTCGCCGGCCGGCTGCTCGCCGATCCGGAGGCGAGCGGCATCGCCCGGCGCTTCCGCGGCGACCGGGGCGTCTACGGCATCATCGACCAGACGCTCTACCGCGAGCCCGACACCGAGGACGAGGGCGCCAGCGCCTTCCTGCGGCTCTCCAAGGTGCCGGCCGACCGCAACCTGATCGACCTCTACGTCGACGGCGGCATCGCCTACAAAGGCCTGCTGCCCGGCCGCCCCAACGACACCGCGGCCCTCGGGGTGATCTACTCCCGCATCAGCCCGGCGGCCCGCGCCTTCGACCGCGACACCATCCGGTTCGGCCAGGGCACGGGGCCGCTGCGCAGCAGCGAGATGGTGATCGAGGCGACCTACCAGGCGGAGGTGGTGCCCGGGTTCACCCTGCAGCCGGACCTGCAATATGTGATGCGGCCGGGCGGCGGGCTCGCGGGCGATGATCGGCGGCGGTTGAAGAACGCGA
Organism: Methylobacterium tarhaniae; assembly: GCF_001043955.1. Classification (GTDB taxonomy): domain Bacteria; phylum Pseudomonadota; class Alphaproteobacteria; order Rhizobiales; family Beijerinckiaceae; genus Methylobacterium; species Methylobacterium tarhaniae. The sequence goes on from NZ_LABZ01000125.1 coordinate 17,769, forward strand.
CGGTGATCGGGTTGCGGGCGACGATCAACTATTAGGTCGGCCGCGTGCGGCTTGCGCGTGAGCAGGGCCGGGCATCCGCAAGGGCCATCTCGACAAGGGCCATCGGTCGAAGCTCCGCCGATCGATGCGAGCCTTCCGGAGAGGGCGGCATGGCGGCCCCGTTGCGCTGGAGTGGCCGTCGGGATTCGTGCTAGAGGTGCTGCCCGATCACCGCACTGGGACCTGACGGCACTTGCGTCAGCGCAGTCGATGTTCCGGGCGATCGCTCGTATTCCCTTGGGACGAACGACAGAAGACACTCAGCTGCGCAGCCTTCTCGACCGGCTTCGGACCGCCCTGGTGGCGGGCCGGCCCTCCTTCCTCGCCCGGTACGGCCTCTCCTCGCTCGCAGTCGGCGGCGTCGCGCTGCTGCGCTCCGCGATGTTCGCGGAGTTCGCCCCTTGGTTCCTCTTCACGCCCGCCGTCGTCGTCATCGCCCTGCTGCTCGGGGGCGGGGCCGGGCTGTGGGCCACGCTCCTGGCGGCTCTCTGCGCCAGCATCACGCTGCGCGACGTGCCGCCGGTCGGCGCCCTGTCGCTCATGCAAGTGGTCGCCTCAGCGATCTTCATCGTCACCACGGCGGGCTTGGTCGGCCTGGTGGTCGCCCTGCGCCACGCGTTGATCGAGGCGGACGCGGCGCGGACCGAGCTGATGCGAAGCGCCGCGGCGGCGGCGGAGCGCGAGGCGTTCCTCACCAGCGTGCTGGCCAGCTCGACCGACTGCATCAAGGTGCTGGACCTCGACGGTCGGCTCACCTTCATGTCCGAAGGCGGCCAGCGCGTGATGGAAGTCAGCGACTTCAACGCCATCGCGGGGTGCCACTGGCCCGATTTCTGGACCGGCCAGGGGCATGTCGAGGCCCTTGCCGCCCTGGCCGCCGCCCGGGAGGGGCGCGCCCAGAGCTTCGTCGGGCGCGCCAGCACCATACGGGGAACGCCCAAATGGTGGCACGTCGCGCTCAGCCCGATCCGTAACCAGGACGGCGGGTACGACCGCATCCTGTCGGTCTCACGCGACATCACGGCCCTGCGCGAGAGCGAGGACGAGCGCGAACACTTCGTGCGGCTGGCCGAGAACAGCACCGACTTCATCGGCATGCTGCAGACCGACGGCCGGGTCTTCTACGTCAACGACGCTGCCCGGCGGATGGTCGGCCTCGACGGGGCCGACGTCACTGCGCTGGCCATGACCGACTTCTTCCTGCCCGAGCAGGTCGCGACAGTCACGAGCGAAGTGCTGCCGGCGGTGGACCGCGACGGCCATTGGTCGGGCGAGCTGACCTTCCGCCACTTCCGGACGGGCGAGCTGATCCCGGTCCTGTACTCGGTCTTCCCCGTCACCGACATCGATGGCCGGACCGTCGGCTACGGGACCGTGACCCGCGACTTTCGCGCCCGCAAGCAGGCCGAAGAGGAGCTGCGGCTGCTGAACGGCGAACTGGCCCATCGGCTCAAGAACGTGCTGGCCGTCGTCCAGTCGGTCACCCGGCAGACCCTGCGCAACGCCTCCGACGTGCAGAAGGCCAGCCAGGACCTGTCGGCCCGGCTGGTCGCCCTCGGCGCGGCGACCGACGTGCTGACCAACGCCTCCTGGCGCTCGGCCGACCTGCGGGAGCTGATCGAGCGCGCCCTGGCCCCACACGGCGAGATCGGGGTGCGCATCCTGCTTGACGGCCCCTGTCTCACCCTGAAGCCTCAGGTCGCAGTGGCTCTCGCGCTGGCCCTGCATGAACTGGCAACCAATGCCGCGAAGTACGGGGCCTTGTCGAACGATGCGGGACGGGTGGACGTGATCTGGCAGGTGCGGGGCGAGGCCCCCGAGGCACGCTTCCGGCTCGACTGGCGCGAGCAGGGCGGGCCGCCGGTGGCGGAGCCGACCCGGCGTGGCTTCGGCAGCATCCTGATCGAGCGCTCGCTGCGCTCCTATTTCGGCGGCACGGCCGGGATCGAGTATCGCCCGGACGGTTTGACGTTCGCGATGGACACCCAGTTGGGCGATGCGGTCATGACGGACGGAAAGGCGTAGTGTTGGGGCAGCGCACACCGATCGGGAGCAAGACCATCCTCGTGGTGGAGGACGAGGCGCTGGTGCGCTTCGACATGACCGATTTCTTCGAGGATCGGGGCTGGCAGGTCTACGAGGCGGAGAATGCCGAGCAGGCGATCGCCCTGCTCGACCGGCACGGCGAAATCCGCGTCTTGCTGACCGATGTCGAGATGCCCGGCGCCATGGACGGGCTGAGGCTCGCCCACTACGTGCGCGAGCGCTTTCCGCCGGCCCTGCTGTTCGTCGTTTCCGGCCAGGCCCCGCCCTCGCCCCAGGCGCTGCCGGCGCGGGCGACGTTCCTACCCAAGCCCTTCGACCTGCATCACGTGCTGCGCCAGATCGACCGCAGTCCCGTCGGCTAGAGCAGCGCCCGATCGCGTTCCCATCGGGCGCTGCCCTCGGTCTTCGATTGTGCCGCATTCTCTTCGACGAGCCGGTATCCACCGCATCGGAAAATGCTCCTGACACCGCGGCGCTGGGCGTGATCTCCTCGCGCATCGGCCCGGCGCACGCGCCTTCGACCGCGACAGCCTCCTGTTCGGCCACGGCACCGGCCCGCTTCGCAATGGCGAGGTGCTGCCCGGCCTCACCCTGCAGCCGGACCTGCGATACGTCTTGCGCCCGGGCGGGGGACTCGGTGGCGAAGACAATGATTGTATCTCAACTTTTTTGATCGGATGCCGGCGCCTTCTCCTGCATCGAGGGAGGAATTGTTGCGGTGTGTCTTTGAATGGGCTGTCCGTGTAGCGTATCAAGGCGGCAGGCCGGCTGTTGATTGAAAAACCATAAAATGAAGCTGGGCAGACTACCTTGCATCAAGCAGTGGGGCGCCCAGCCAGAATCTTTCCATGATTCGACGTGGCCAGAAAAAGCGTCTCTGGCGAATTTTAGCAGATTGTCCGGCGCTTGTGATCAGGCGCCGCCGTGCAGGGCGCGGTACAGGGCCGTCTCGAAGGCAAGGTAGCCGCCGAACGAGGCCGGATCGCCGAAGGGCAGGATCTGCGTCGCCCAGAAGCCGCCGACCCCATTGTCGCGGTCGATCCAGTAGAACAGGTTGGCGAGGCCGGCCCAGCCGAGGGCGCCGGCCGGCCGGCCCGTCGGCGCCTCCGCGTCGTTGATCATGAAGGTCAGTCCCCAGGATTTCGGCAGGCCGGGGAAGAACTCCGCGTCGTTCGACAGGGCCGGGATCACGCCCGGCAGCATCGTCACGCGCTGGCCGTCGAGGTGGTTCTGCGCCGCCATGCGGATGGTCTCGGGCTTCAGCACCCGGCCGCCCTCGCCCTGGCCGTCGTTGAGCCACATGCGGATGAAGCGCATGTAGTCGCCGACCGTGCCGTAGAGCCCGTGGCCGCCCATATGGATCTCGGGGTCCTGCGGCAGCTCGAACGGCATCGCCGCGAGGGGGCCGTCGGCCTGGCGCGCCTGCATCCCGGCCACCCGCGCCCGCATCGCGTCGCTCAAGCCGAAGGCGGTGTCGCGCATCCCCAGGGGCTCGAAGATGCGGGCCCGGAAGACCTCGCCGAGGCGCTCGCCGGTGATCGCCTCGACGACCTGCCCGCACCAGTCGATGTTGCTGCCGTATTCCCAGCGCTCGCCCGGATCGAACAGCAGCGGCGTCGCCAGGGCCGCCCGCGTCGCCGTGATGACGCTGGGCTGGCCTCGCTCGGCGGCGAGCCGGGCATAGGTCTCGTTGAAGAAGTCGTAGCCGAGGCCGGCGGTGTGGGTCAGCAGCATCCGGGTGGTGATGTCGCGCTTCGGCGCCCGCAGCCGCGGCGCCCCATCCCCGCCGAACCCGTCGATGACCTGGAGCCGTCCGATCTCCGGCAGGTAGGTGCGGGCCGGCGCGTCGAGGTCGAGGCGGCCCTCCTCGACGAGCTGCAGCGCCGCCGTGCCGGTGACGGCCTTGGTGGTCGAGAACAGCGCGAAGACCGTGTCGGTCGTCATGGGATCGTCCGCGTCGAGGGTGCGCGCGCCGGCGGCACCCTCGTAGATCGTGCCCTGGCGGTCCGTCGCCATGGCGACGACGCCGGAGACGCCCGGCTCCGCCGCGACGGTGTCCCGCAGGATGGTGTCGGCCGCCGTCGCGAAGGCGGTCGCCGGGATCGTTGAGCTGGTCATGATCGAACTTCTCGTGGAGTCGGAAAGAAGGAGTGGCGAGCGACGCGGTGCGGGATCTGCCCCGTGCCAGCTCGGATGAGCGTCAGCGGAAGTTGAAGCCCGCATAGCCCCCGGCCGCGACCTCGTCGCATTTCTGGCGATAGGTGCCGACGCCGCCGATATAAGAGAGAAGCCGGCGCGGTTTGCCTTCGACGTTCGATCCCATGTACCAGGAGTTGGTCTTGGTCACGAGGGTCGCGGCGGCGATCTCGTCGTGATGCGCGACCCATTGGTCCTGAAACGTCTCGTCCGCCTCGACGATCTGAAGGTCGCGCCGACGCATATAGGCGATGCAGCCGGCGATCCATTCGGCCTGCTGTTGCAGGCAGGTCGTCATGTTGCACAGGGCGGCGGAAGGCGCGAGTGGCGCGGCGGTGGTGAACAGGTTCGGGTAGCCGTGAACCTGGACGCCCATGGTGGTGCGGATGTCCCGTCCCCATTCCTCCTTGAGCGAGCGCCCGCCGCGGCCACGGATGTCGATCCGGGTCAGGGCGCCGGTCCCGGCATCGAACCCGGTGGCGAGGATCAGGATGTCGAGGCGGTGCTCGGTGCCGTCCGCCAGGCGCAGGCCCGTGGGGGTGATGGCGGCGATCGGGTTGTCCTTGACGCTGACGAGCGAGACGTTCGGCCGGTGGAAGGCCTTGAGGAAGCCGCGCTCGAGCGGGACGCGGTGGGTGCCGAAGCCGTAATCCGTCGGGATGAGGGCGTCGCACAGGGCCGGATCCTTCAGCTCGGCGCGCATCTTGCCCCGCACGAACTCGGAGATCTCCGCGCTGACGCCCTCGTCGAAGAACATCTCGGCGAAGGAGGCGAGCCACAGCTTCAGCGAGCCATCCTCCCAGACCGCCTCGAGGATCGCGCGTCGTTTCGCTGGAGTCTTGTCGGCCCAGGCCCCGTTCTCGAAATCGTACTCGAAGCCCGAGAACGTGTGCGGAATGCGGGCGGCGAGGGCGTGGAACTTCGCCTTGTAGGCCTCCTGATCGGCCGGCGTGTAGGTGGGGTTCTTCATCGGCAGGACGTATTGCGGCGTCCGCACGAAGACCGAGAGATGGCCGACCGAGTCCGCAATGGTCTGGATGACCTGGATGCCGGTGGCGCCGATGCCGACGACGCCGACCCGCTTGCCGGAGAAGTCCACCGGCTCCTTGGGCCAGCGGGCGGTGTGGAAGACCTGGCCCTCGAAGCTGTCCTGGCCCGGAAACATCCCGGTGAGCGGCGCCGAGAGCATGCCGCAGCAGGTGATGAGGAAGCGGGCGTCGATGACCTGCCCCCGGTCGGTCTCGATCCGCCAGCGCCCGGTCGCCTCGTCGAAATGCGCGGCGGTGATGGTGGTCTCGAACTGGATGTCCTTGCGCAGGTCGAGACGGTCGGCGACGTAGTGCAGCCAGCGCTCGATCTCCGGCTGGGCCGGGAACTTCTCGCTCCAGCTCCAGCCCTTGTAGAGCTCTTCCGAGAACAGGTACTGGTAGATATACGCTTCCGAATCGAAGCGGGCGCCGGGATAGCGGTTCCAGTACCAGGTCCCGCCGACATCGGAGGCGGTGTCGAAGGCCCTCACCGTGAGGCCCTGCTCGCGCAGCAGGTGGAGCTGGTAGAGGCCGGCGACGCCGGCGCCGATCACCGCGGCATCGAGCGAGAGCGGCGCATCGGAGGAAACGGGCGCGCGCAGGGGCGATGTCACGACGGACATGTCTGTCTCCATCAACAGAGTGGCAGGGCAGGATTTGGTTGGAAATGGCGGGCCGACGGGTCGGCCCGGTCCGGTCAGCCGGCGGACATCGCGCCGTCGACGGAATACGCTCCGCCCGAGCAGAACCCGCTCTCGTCGCTGGCGAGGAACAGGGCGAGGGCGGCGACCTCCTCCGGCGTGCCGTAGCGGCCGGCCGGGATCCGGGCGGCGAAGCCGGTCTTCGCGGCGTCCGCCGCCCCGGGAGCCGCTCCCTCCTCGATGGCGCGCATCATCCGGGTCTCGATCGGCGACGGATGGATGGTGTTGACCCGGATCCCGTGCGGCGCCCCTTCGAGCGCGGCGCAGCGCATCAGGCCGAGGACGGCGTGCTTGCTGGCGGAATAGGCCGAGAGGCCGGCAAAACCGCGCAGGCCCGCGATCGACGAGGTGATGACGATGCTGCCGCCACCACGGCGCTGCATCGCCGGCATCGCTTCCCGCAGGGTGAGGAACACGCCGCGGACGTTGACGGCCATCACGCGGTCGAAATCCTCGATCGGGTATTCCGTCACCGGCAGGACCCGGCCCTCGATCCCGGCATTGCTGATCAGGATGTCGAGGCGGCCGTACCGATCGACGGCCGTGGCGGTCGCCCGCGCGACATCCTCCGGATCGGAGATGTCGGCGGCGCAGGCGCAGCAGCGTTCGGCGCCGAGCCGCGCGACCCGATCCGCCAGCCCCGCCTCGTCCCGGTCGACGAGACACAATGCGGCGCCCTCGCGGGCGAAGGCGGTCGCGATGGCGGAGCCGATGCCGCCCGCGGCCCCCGTGACGATCGCGACCTTGCGCGACAATCGAGGCATGGTTGTCCTCCCCTTCGATTGGCTGTCACGATCCGGCTTGGCGTCCCGGATAGTGGCGTCCCGGATTGTCCCGGGTGTCCGCCCATCAAGCCCGGCGGTCGGGGGAATGTCTTGAACGCAGGCCGTGGCCTGCGTTGTTCAAACTTGCTGCGTGCGAGGCACGCTCACCCGGTGACGCTCCGGCGGTACGAGGCCGGGGTCGTGTCGAGCAGGCTGCGGAAGGCGCGGGTCATGTGGCTCTGGTCGGAAAAGCCGCATTCGGCGGCGATCACCTTGAGCGGCAGATCGGGACGCGCCAGGAGGCGCTTGGCGGCGTCGAGGCGCCTTCCCATCACGTAGACATGCGGCGGGCAGCCGAAGGCGCAGCGGAATTTTCGCGTGAAGTGGAAGACGCTGAGGCCGACGACCCCCGCCATCTCGGCGAGGGTGAGGCCGCCGCCGAGATGGTCCTCGACATAGGCGCTGAGCCGCCGGCATTGGGCCGTCGAGAGCCCGCCCCCTGCGGTGGGCTCGCGGAACCGCACCTCGGCATAATGGCGCAGCAGGTGGATGCAGGCGGCCTGCCGCAGGGACTCGACGTAGAGGCTGCTGCCGAGGCCGCCCTGCCCCGCCTCCTGCGCGAAGCCGGCGACGAAGCCGGCGAGGACCGGATCGTCGGCCCGGAGCACGTCGCGCAGGTCCACCACACTGACCTCGCGCTGGTAGAGGTCGCTGGCGGTGCGGGTCACCGTCCCGGGTGCGAGATAGAGATGCAGGACCTCGATATCCTCGCTCCAGCGCCAGTGCGACGCTTGCGCATGGCTGAGGAACGAGATCGAGCCGGGCCACATCTGGTTGGCCTGCCAGTCGCCGGAACAGCGCCGGTGCATCGGCGTCGCCCCTTCCCGGTAGGCGACGAGCAGGTAGTCGCGCAAAGCCGGGATTTCCACGTCGGAGCCGGCATAGCGGTAGCCGACCACGCGCACCCCGTCCCAGGCCAGGGTGCCGCTATCCACGGTCCGGATTCCGGGGACCCAGATCGGAAGCTCGTCCGGCGTGATCGGCGTGCTCATGCGGATCCCCCAACCGTCGCGAACCGCTCGGCCGTCGCATCGGGTGAGAGAGCGTCGTCCTCTGGCGGCCTCCCGGGCTGCCACGCCGAAACCTGCACTATTTCAGCGAATGGACGCTGCTCGCACCGATTCGACCAGAGGATGTGTATTATCTTGCATGGTTCCGCTAGGCAAGGTCCCCGACCTCTGCAAAGCCGGGTCGCGGCTCAGCCGAACACCCGCCCCAGCGCCCCGTCGATCGCCTCCACGATCCGGCCGATATCCGTCGGGGTCGCGATCGGCGCCGGGCTCAGGCAGAGGGTGTCGTTGAGCCCGGTGAGCGAGCGGTTGGTGGCACCGATGGTGACGCCCTGCGCCAGGCATCGGGCGTCTCTCGAAGTGATGGATGGCGGCGGGCGGACCGTCACGCCTTGCCCTTCCAGGGGGTGAGGCGCCGTTCCAGCCGGCGCATGCCGAACTCGAAGGCGCCGGCGAGCGCGCCGATGACCAGGATGCCCATCACCACGATGTCGGTGCGCAGGAAGTTCGAGGCATTGAGCACCATCTGGCCGATGCCGGTCGAGGCCGCGACCATCTCGGCGGCGACGAGGGTGGTCCAGCCGACGCCCATGCCGATGCGAAGCCCCACCAGGATGTCGGGCAGCGCCGCCGGCAGGATCACGTGGCGGACCACCTGCACCCGGCTGGCGCCGAGCGCCCGGGCGGCGTTGATCTGGTCGAGGCTCGCCGCCGCGACCCCGGCCCGGGCGGCGAGCGCGACGGGCGCGAAGCAGGCGAGGAAGATCAGCAGGATCTTCGAGGTCTCGCCGATGCCGCACCAGATGATGACGAGCGGCAGGTAGGCGAGCGGCGGCAGCGGCCGGTAGAACTCGATGAAGGGATCGAGCACGGCGCGCAGGGTCGGGTTGAGGCCGGTGGCGAGGCCGAGAGGGATCCCGATCAGGGCCGCGAGCACGAAGGCGGCGGCGACGCGCAGGAGGCTCATGGCGACGTGCTCGAGGAGCGGCGCCCCGTCGATGCGCCCGTCCAGCGCGTCCGCGAAGGCCTTCAGCACGCTTCCCGGTCGGGGCAGGAACAAAGGCTTGACGAGGCCGAGTTGCGTCGCCGCGATCCAGGCGAGGAACGCGAGGGCGATCGTCGCGAGGCTGATCAGCCAGGCGGGCGGTGCGCTCCGGCGGATCGCGGTGCGGCGGACGGATGGAGGGCGCCTTGCCGCCTCGGGAGTGTGGGTGACGGCCTCGCCAGAATAGGCAGGGGGAGACACGAGGTGTCTCATGCGGCGGCTCCTCGGTCGGGCTCGGGTCTCGCCCCGCCATGGTCGTGGATGGAGCGCAGCACCCGCTCGCGCATGGCGATGAAGTCGGGGCTGGACTTCACCGCCCGGGCCTCCTCGCCGGCGAGGAAGCGGCGGCAGAAATCGAGCGGGATGATCTCGGCGATGCGCCCCGGCCGGGGCGTCATGATCACGAGCTTGGTCGCCAGGAAGATCGCCTCCTCGACCTCGTGGGTGATGAAGAACGCCATCTTCTGCGTCCGCGCCCAGATCGACAGGATCAGCTCCTGGATCTGCTCGCGGGTGAAGGCGTCGAGCGCGCCGAGGGGCTCGTCCATCAGCAGCATGCGCGGATCGGCGGCGAGCGCCCGGGCGATGCCGACGCGCTGCTGCATCCCGCCGGAGAGCTCGTAGATCCGCTTCTGCGCGACGTCGGCGAGGCCGACGAGGTCGAGCATGGCGCAGGCCCGCGCCTCGCGCTCGGGTCTGGCGACGCCCTGCATCTTCAGGCCGAAGGCAACGTTGGCGAGCACGGTGAGCCAGGGCATCAGGGCGTGGCGCTGGAACACCACGCCGCGATCGGCCCCCGGCCCGGTGACCGGTCGCCCGTCGAGGAGGATCTGCCCCTCCGTCGCCGGCAGGAAGCCGGCGATGCCGTTGAGGAGCGTGGTCTTCCCGCAGCCGGAGGCGCCGAGCGCCACGACGAACTCCCCCGGCTCGATCGTCAGGTCGATCCTGGACAGGGCGAGCGTCGCGCTCTCGCCCTCTCCGTATTGGACGCTGAGCTTGCGGATCTCCAGCATCGGCCGGTCTCCTCCGGATCGGGGCCTGCGGATCAGGGCTTGAGCGCGGCGTCGACCACGTCGGCGGTGACGAAGGCGCCGTAATTCGGCGCGAGATCGGGCACGCGGCCCTGCTCCTTCAGGAACTCCGCCGTCGACTTGAGCGCGTCGGCCGCCCCACCGCCGAGCCAGCGCGGCGACGCCTGCTCGGCGAGCGTCGGGAAGCGGTAGGCGGCGAGCGCTTCCGGCACGTCGGCCGGCGCGGCGCCGGTCCATTTGGCGATCGCCGCCACCTGCGGCGAGGCCGTGGTCCAGGTGCTGCCGGACTTGGCGTAGTCGGCGTCGGCGGCGGCGAGCAGCCGGACGAAGGTGACCAGGAAGTCGCGGTGGGCGGACAAGAATGCGTCGGTCGCCACGATGCCGTCGAAGGTCGCCTTGCCCTTGGCGGCGAAGTCGCCGGCCGAGGCCAGGACCGTGCCGCTCTTCTTCACGTTCGTCAGCACCGGCGCCCAGATGAAGGCGGCGTCGAGGTCGCCGCGCTCCCAGGCCGCCGCGATCTCCGGCGGGCGCATGTTGAGGACCCGGACGTCCTTCGGGCTCAAGCCTGCTTCCTTGAGGGCGAACATCAGCTGGTAATGGGCGGTGGAGACGAAGGGCACGCCGACCGTCTTGCCCTTGAGATCCTTGATCGACGTGATCCCGGTGCCCTTGCGGGCGACGAGCTGCTCGGCGTCGCCGATGTCGTCGAGGATCCAGAACAGCTTGAGCGGCAGACCCTGCGAGGCGGCCGCGGCGATCGGCGAGGAGCCGGCCTCGCCGAGATCAACGTTGCCCGAGGCCATGGCGCGGATCACGTCGCCGCCGCCGCCGAACTTGACCCATTTCACCGTGTAGCCGGTCTGCTTCTCCAGCTCACCGCTCTCCATCAGCACGCGGATCGGCGTCGTCATGTCCTGGTAGGCGAAGGTGACGGTCTTCCCGGCCGCCAGCGCCGGGCCGGGCCCGGCCAGCGCGCCGAGGGCCGTGGCGACGAGAGCGGACAGCAGGGTCTTACGGGTGATCATGCGCAATCCTCGTGGCGAGCCCGGCGAGCGAGCGCCTGCCGTCCAGCCGCAAGCAGATCTCGGGCCGGAATTCGCAGGCCGGTGCGATCCGGCCGGGAATAGGGCCGGCCGGGGCGGCGGCAGCCGCTCGCGCAGGGGAGCATCCGGCGCCGGTTTCCGGCCCGGCCCACGCAAGGTCAAGCCCACCCGCGACCGGTCTCGATCACGTCGGGAAACGATATTCTCCCTTTGCGCCCAGCAGAAAGACGGTCCCTCTTGCCGATGGGCGGTGCTGGCGCGCTGAGTCTCCCTCGATCCGGGATGAAAGAGAAAAATTTTTACTTGTGAGGCAGGGGTTCGCGACCGAACAGAGTCATGCGAATGCCGCTCGATCTGTTCGAATGGCGGTCAGGCGCCTCTCCCCTCGCCCGAGCGGGGCCGGGGCGAAGATGCTACGGTATTCCATCACGCCAGTGCCTTCCGCCGCGGCCTGCGCCGCGTGACCTTGCGCAGGATGCGCGAGACCTGCTCGGCCGAATAGGGCTTCTGCAGGAGCTCGAAGCCGGCCGAGCTTTCCTCGGCGAGCACGTGGCTGTAGCCGGAGGCGAGCACCACCGGCAGGTGCGGCAGGCGCCGGGCGAGGAGCCGGGCGAACGCGATCCCGCCCATGCCCGGCATGACGACGTCGGAGAACACCACGTCGAAGCCGGCGCCGTCGGGCCCGAGCTTGGCGAGGGCGTCCTCGGCGTTCACCGCCCAGGTCGTGGCGTAGCCGAGATCCTCCAGGATCTGGGTCGCGAAGCGCCCGACCTCGAGATTGTCCTCGACCACCAGCACCCGCTGGCCGACGCCGCCGGGATCGACCTGCTCGGGATCGGCCTGGGGCCCCTCCCCCGCGGCGAACTCGGCCTCGACCTCGGGCAGGTAGAGCGTGAAGGTCGTGCCCCGCCCCGGCACGCTCTCGACCGCGACGTCGCCGCCCGATTGCTTGGCGAAGCCGAAGACCTGGCTGAGCCCCAGGCCCGTGCCGCGCCCGACCTCCTTGGTGGTGAAGAACGGCTCGAAGACCCGCGACAGCAATTCGGGCGGGATGCCGGTACCGGTATCGTGCAGCGAGACCGCCGCGAACGGCCCCGCCGCCCCGGCATGGCCCCGGATCGGCGGCAGGTCGACGCCGCAGGCGAGGCGCAAGGTCAGGGTGCCTTCGCCCGCCATCGCGTCGCGGGCATTGACCGCCATGTTGACGAGCGCCGTCTCGAACTGGCTCGCATCCACCCGCACGAAGCAGGGATGGTCCGGCACCTCGGTCGCCACCGTGATCCGGGCGCCCGTCACGGTGTCGATGAGGTCGGCCACGACGCGCAGGCGGGCGCCGACATCGAGGGTCTCGGGCTTGAGGGCCTGGCGGCGGGCGAAGGCGAGGAGCTGCGAGGTCAGCTTGGCGGCCCGGTCCACCGTTTCGGAGACCGCCGTGAGGTAGCGGCTCCGCCGGGCCTCGGGCAGGTCCGGCCGGCGCAGGAAATCGACCGAGGAACGGATGATGGTGAGCAGGTTGTTGAAGTCGTGGGCGACGCCGCCGGTGAGCTGGCCCACCGCCTCCAGCTTCTGCGACTGGCGCAAGGCCTCCTCGGCCTGGGCCAGGGCGGCGGCCTGGGCCTTCTCGGCGGTGACGTCGCGGCCGCTGGCGAAGACGAGGCCGCCCTCGACCGAGGTGTGCCAGGACAGCCAGCGCGGGGTGCCGTCCCGGTGGATGTAGCGGTTCTCGAAATTGGTGAGGTGGCGGGCCGCGACGGCGGCGGCGAGCGCGGTCGTCGTCGCCTCGGCATCGTCCGGCCAGAGGAAGTCGAGGAAGCTGCGCCCCACCACCTCGGCGGGATCGTGGCCGAGGATCTCCTCCCAGGCCGGGTTGACCGCGCGGAAGATGCCGTCGCCCCCGACCACCACCAGCAGGTCGCGGGAGTTGCGCCAGACCCGGTCGTGCTCGGCCGTGCGCTCCGCGACCCGCTGCTCGAGCGTCTCGTTGAAGCGCACCAGCTCGGCCATCATCCGCTTCTGGTCGTCGATATCGGTGCTGGTGCCGACCCAGCGGGTCACCGCGCCGACGCCCGACAGGACCGGCTGCGCCCGGGCCAGGAACCAGCGATAGGTTCCGTCGGCGCGCCGCAGGCGGTACTCGCACTGGTAGCCGGTGCGGTCCTCGACCGCCTCCCGCCACACCGCCGCCACGCGCGCCCGGTCGTCGGGATGGATGATCGCCTGCCAGCCCTCGGCATCGAGGCCGCCTGGGGACGCATTCGTATAGGCGTAGACCCGCTCGTTGAACCAGGTCGCGCGCCCCCGCGCGTCGGTGGACCAGACGAAGTTGGGCAGGACCTGCGACAGGATGCGGAACTGCTCCTCGCTGTCGCGCAGCGCCGCCTCGGCCCGCTTGCGGGCCGTGATGTCGATGGCGGTGCCGACCACGCGGATGCAGGCCCCGCCCTCGAACAGGCCGCGGCCCTTGGCGGCGACCCAGCGGACCTGCCCGTCCTCCTTGCCGACCGTCCGGTACTCCACGTCGTACACGGCGCGTCGGGCGGGATCCGTGGCGGCGTGATAGGCCGCCACGGTCGCCTCCCGGTCCTCCGGGTGGAGCCCCGCGTAGTAGTCGGCCATCGAGACCGGCACCTCGGGCGAGATGCCGAACATCGCCTTGACGCGCGCCGGCCAGTACAGGGTCCCGGCGACGACGTCGACGTCCCACAGCCCGATCTCGGCGGCCTCGGTGGCCAGCCGCAGCCGCGCCTCGCTCTCGCGCAGGCGGTCCTCGGCCTGCCGGCGCGCCGTGTCGTCGAGGTGGAGCCCGTCCCAGATCACCTGGTCGTCGACGAGGCGCGGCGCCGAGATGATGCGGGTCTGGACGAGGCCGCCGTCGGGGCGGCGCATCGGCACCTCGACGTCGAAATGGGAGAGGGTCCGGATCGCCTCCGCTTCCGCCTCGGCGATCCGCGCCCGGTGCTCGGGCAGGATCAGGTCGTAGGCGGCGGCGGGATCGGCCAGCACCGCCTCGGCCGGCACCCCGGTCACGCGCTCGAAGCCCTGCGAGACGGTGACGAAGCGCCGGCCGGCCCCGTCCCGAGGGGTGGCGATCTGGAACACGTAGCCGCCCGGCAGGTGGTCGGTCACGGCCCGCAGGCGCGCCTCCGCCTCGCGCAGGCCGGTCTCGGCGACGACGCGTCCGGTCGTCTCGGTGCAGGTGCAGAACATGCCGACGACCCGGGCCGCCTCGTCCCGCAAGGGGGAGTAGGAGAAGGTGAACCAGGTCGGCTCGTCGTAGCCGTGCCGGCGCATCAGGAGCGGCATGTCCTCCGACCAAGTCGGCTCGCCGGAGAGCGCCCGGTCGACGAGCGGCGCGACGTCCGGCCAGATCTCCGACCAGATGTCGCGGAAGCGCCGGCCGAGGGCGGCGGGGTGCTTGTCGCCGAGGATCTCCGCATAGGCGTCGTTGTAGAGGAAGCCGAGCTCGGGCCCGAAGGCCACGAACATCGGGAAGCGCGAGCCAAGCATCAGGCTCAAGGTCGCGCCCAGGCAGGCCGGCCAGGTCTCCGGCCACCCGAGGGGCGAGCCCGACCAGTCGTGGGCGCGCATCATCGCGCCCATCCGCCCGCCTCCGGCCAGGAAGGGTGGAGATGCGGGGGCTGTGCTCTCAGGCATGCGGCGGGACGAGGTTCGATCGCGGGGTCATGGGGCCGGGACGGGCGAGGCTCGCAGAGGTTGCGCTCCCGCGGCTCGCGTCAAGATCTTACTGTCGATCCCGAGACCGACGGAAGGGCCGGCGAGGCGACGTCCCGGTCCGCATGCCGTCACCAGATGTCCTCACCGAACGACGTCACCTGGAGGCGCTGCCGGGCGCCATGGGTCCCGGGACGATCGCGGCTCCGCCCTTCGCCTGCACCGCGAGCGGGCCCATATGGGGCTTTCACCAACGAGATGTCCTCGGAGACTACCGGATGCCGACCTACACCAAGGATGCCGCCGTCATCGCCAGGCTCACCCCCGAGCAGTACCGCGTCACGCAGCAGAACGGCACGGAGCGGCCCGGGACCGGCGAGTACCTGGAGAACAAGCAGCCGGGGATCTACGTCGACATCGTGTCGGGCGAGCCCCTGTTCGCCTCCTCCGACAAGTACGAGTCCGGCTGCGGCTGGCCGAGCTTCACGAAGCCGATCGAGCCGGCGCACGTGACGGAGCTGCGCGACACCACCCACGGGATGATCCGTACCGAGGTCCGCTCGAAGCACGGCGACAGCCATCTCGGCCACGTCTTCCCGGACGGGCCGCGCGACCGGGGCGGCCTGCGCTACTGCATCAACTCCGCCTCGCTGCGCTTCGTCCCCCGCGACCGGATGGAGGACGAGGGCTACGGCGCCTACCTGGATCAGGTCGCGGAAGGCTGAGGCCGGCCGGTCAGGAGGCCGCGACGGCGCCTTCGAGGCCGGAGAGGTGCCGGGCCGCCGCCGCGGCCGCGTCGCGCTCGATGGCGCGGTAGCAGGCGACCAGGCGCCCGCCGAACGGCGTGACGCGGGCGCCGCCGCCGCTGCGCCCGCCGACCTGCCCCTCGACCACCGGCTCGGCGAAGGACCGGTTCAGCTCGTCGACCAGCATCCAGGCGCGGCGATAGGACATTCCGAGCGCCCGCCCGGCCGCCGAGATCGAGCCGTGCTCGGCGATGGCCTCGAGGAGGCGGATCTTTCCGGGGCCAACCCGGATCCCGGGGCCGAGGTCGAGGCGGATGCTGAGCGAGGCCATGGCGGTGCCTTGAGGCGGCGTCCCGGGCGGTCCCGGACGTGGACGGCGTTTCGGTTCACCCCGGTTCACGTCGCCTTGTCGAGCCTCCGGGGGGCCTCGCTCACCACAGCAGCGGGTGCAGGAAGACCTCCACCGGGTCTCCCTCCTCCACCCCGGTCGTCGCCTCCGGCAACTCGGCGAGCCCGTCGCTGCCGGTGAGCGAGGACAGGATCCCGGCGCCGTCGCGGGGGAACTTCACCGCCTCCACCCCTCCGTCGGCCCCCCGCCGCAGGGAGACGCGGACATATTCCCGCCGGCCGGCCTTCTTGCGGTAGCGGAAGGCGGCGCGGGCGGGCTGGCTCGCCGGCGCATCGGGCAGGGCGCCGCCGAGGCGGGCCAGCAGCGGGCGGACCACGAACAGGAGCGTGACGTAGACCGCGACGGGATTGCCCGGCAGGCCGACGAAGGCGGTGTCGCCGATCAGCCCCATCGCGACGGGACGGCCCGGCTTGATCGCCAGGCGCCAGAAGACCAGCCGGCCGATCGCCTCCACCGCCGCCTTGACGTGATCCTCCTCGCCGGTCGAGACGCCGCCCGAGGTGAGGATCAGGTCGTGCCCGGAGGCGGCGGCCCGCAGGCGCTCCGGCAGGAGGGTGGGATCGTCGCGCAGGATGCCGAGGTCGCTCACCTCCGCCCCGAGGCGGCGCAGCAGCGCGCAGAGGAGGACCCGGTTCGAATCGTGGATCGCGCCCGGCCGCAGGGCGGCGCCCGGCTCGGCCAGCTCGTCGCCGGTGGAGAACACCGCGACCCGCAGGCGGCGGCGCACCGGGAGCCGGGCATGGCCGGTGGCCGCGGCGAGCGCCAGGTCCGGCGGGGTCAGGCGGCGGCCGGCCGGAACGACGATGCTGCCGCGGGCGACGTCCTCCCCGGCTAGGCGCCGGTTGGCGCCGGGCTTGAGGCCGGCGGGCAGCGCGACGGCCTCGCCCGCGCGGCGCACATCCTCCTGCATGAACACCGTATCGGCCCCGGGCGGCATCGGCGCGCCGGTGAAGATCCGCATCGCGGAGCCGGCCAAGGCCGCGGCGTCCGGCGCGGCGCCGGCGGGCAGGCGCCCGCGCACCGGCAGCACGGTCTCCGCGCCCGGCGAGAGGTCGGCGTAGCGCACGGCGTAGCCGTCGACGGCGGAGTTGTCGAAGGGCGGCAGGTCGAGGCCGGCGCGCACATCCGCGGCGGCGATCCGCCCGTCGGCCTCGCCGAGGGAGACCGTCTCGATTCCGGCGAGCACCGGCAGCCGCTCCCCGATGAGGGCGCCGGCCTCCTCGACCGAGAGCAGCGGGCCGCCGAAGGCGAAGCAGTCGTCAGTCAGCTGCGCCATGAGTTCCAGCCTCTTGGAGTTCCAGCCTCTCGAGGGTCCAGCGCCTCCAGGACCGCTGCGAGGGGCGCCGACCGCGCCAGCACGATATCGGCGACCTCCTCCACCGCGTCGAGAGGCACGACCGGCCGGCCGGCCTCCGGGAACGGATGGTCGCTCGCCACCGCGACGATGCGGGGATCGTCCGGGTGGAGCGGCGGGCGGCCGTTGGCGTGGCGGTAGACCTCCAGCTTCGGATGCGCCTCGCGCTTGAAGCCCTCGATCACCGCGAGGTCGCAGGGCCCGAGCCGGCGCAGCAGGTCCGGCAGGCGCGCCTCCTCCTCGACCTCGCGGATCTGCACGAAGCGCCGGCGCGACGAGACGATCACCTCGCAGGCGCCGGCCTCGCGGTGACGAAAGGAATCCTTGCCGGGCTGGTCGACGTCGAAGGCGTGGTGGGCGTGCTTGAGCGTCGCCACGCGCAGCCCCCGGGCGCGCAAGGTCGGGATCAGCCGGACGAGGAGAGTCGTCTTGCCGGCACCGGACCAGCCGGCGAGGCCGATGACCCGCATCGCTAACCTCCCGCCCGCGTGAAGCCGAGGCCGGCGAGGTCGGCGGCCAGGGCCGGATCGTCCAGGAGAGCCAGGAAGGCCGCCAGCGCCGGCTCGCCGCGGCGCTCCTCCCGGTAGGCGAAATCGTAATGCTCCCCGGTCAGCGGCAGGAAGCCGAGGCCGTAATCCTTCGCCACCGTGGCGATCGCCACCCCCCAATCCGCCCGACCTTGAGCGACCGCCGCCGCGACGGCGTTGTGCGAGCGCGGCTGGTTCCAGTAGCCGGGCGGACGGGCCCCGTTCAGCAATCCCTCGACCAGGGCCCGCGTCCCGGCCCCGGTGTTGCGGTTGACCATCACGGCCGCCTCGTCGGCGAGGGTCCGCGCCACCGCGTCCCGCGCCGGCAGGCCCTCGAAGCGGGGATCGCCGGCCCGGAACACCACGCCCTGCAGCCGGCGCCATCCGGGAGCCAGGGCGAGGCCGGGGGTGAGATAGGGCGCGTTGTAGCGCCCGGTCTCGGGATCGAGGAGGTGCATGGCGGCGAGGTCGCACTCGCCCCGCCGCAAGGCCGCTAGGCCCCCGGCGGAGCCGACCCAGAGGGTGCGGGCCGAGACGCCGCGGCCCGCGAGGTGCCCGACCAGCCGGTCGAGGCCGAGGCAGTGGCTGCCGACGATCATCAGGTCCGGCGGGCGCGCCGCCCGGCCGATCCGGGACACGCGCACGGTCTCGCCGGCCTCGATCCCGGACCGGTTCGCCGGCACCGCGAAGAACCCGTCGGCCTGCGAGAAGGCGGTGACGGCGCCCGAGCCCTTGGCGAGGGGCAGGGCGACCAGCCCCTCCGCCCCGCGGGAGAGCGCCGCCATCACGTATTCGGTGCGGCCGAGCTCGGAAGGCAGGCGCTGCGGCAGGCGCGCCTCCACGCTCTCCTCCTCCCGGGCGGGCAGGCCCGCCTGCGCCCGGATCAGCGGCACCACGAATTCGTGGAAGGTGAACATCGCGGATGTCGGGAAGCCCGGCAGCACCACCACCGGCACGGTGCCGGCACGCGCGAGGCAGAGCGGCTTGCCGGGCTTCAACGCCACGCCGTGGACCAGGATGCCGGGCTCCGCCAGCCGCGACAGGATGCGGTGCGAGACGTCCCCCGCCCCCTTCGAGGTCCCGCCCGACAGGACCACGAGGTCGGCCGTCGCGAGGGCGGCGCGCAGGGCCGCGTCCAGCGCCGCCTCGTCGTCCGGCACGATCCCGCCCGGAACCGCGACGCCGCCATTCTCGGCGACGCTCGCCGCCACGATGGCGCCGTTCGAATCGTAGAGGCGGGCCGGGGCCAGGGGCCGGCCCGGCGCCACCAGCTCGTCGCCGGTGGAGAGCACCGCGACGCGCGGCCGGCGCACGACGGACACCTCGGCGAGGCCGCAGGCCGCCAGCATGCCGATCTCCCGGGCGGTGACCGGGGTGCCGCGGCGCAGCACCGTCTCGCCCCGGGCCATGTCGGCGCCCGCATAGCCGACGAACCGGCCCGGGCCGGCGGGCTGGCCCAACGCGATCGCCGGCTCCGGCCCGTCCTCGAACTCCGTCGCCTCGACCATCACCACGGCGTCGGCGCCGCGGGGCAGCACGCCGCCGGTGGCGATCGGCGTCGCGGTGCCGGGGCCGACGGCGAGCGCCGGCGCGACCCCGCAGGCCAGGATCTCGGCATTCAGGACGAGGCGGCGCGGTTCGGTCTCGCTCGCCCCCTCGGTGTCGGCGCTGCGCACGGCGAAGCCGTCCACCAGGGCGCGGTCGAAGGGCGGCACGTCGATCGGCGAGGCGATGTCGGCGGCGAGCACCCGGCCCAGGGCCTCGTGCAGCGGCACGGTCTCGGCCGGCAGCGGCGCGTGCGGCACGGCCTCGCGCCAGCGCGCCATCGCCTCGTCCCGGCTCACCACCGCCAGGAACTGCTCCTGGCGGGAGGCGGCGGCGAGGCGCGTGAGGAAGGCGTCGGCGGGGGAAGCGGTCAAAGGAGCAGCACCTCGACGGGAGTGCCGGCGGGATAGCCCTCATGCGCCGGCGGCACCAGCAGGGCGGCATCCGCCCCGGCCAGGCGGTGGAGCGGGATCTCGTTCCCGCCGAGGGGGGCGGCGCCGGCCGGGACGCGGCGCAGGAACACCAGTTCGGTCAGTCCGATGACGGACGCGACCTTGCGGGTCAGCGGAAGGGTCGGCGACGCCTCCGGCGCGGCCCCGGCGAGGGCGGCGAGCAGCGGATTGCCGAGGGCGAGCCAGGCGGCGAGCGCCGCATCCGGCCGGCCCGGCAGCAGCAGCACCGGCCGCCCCGCCGCCTCGCCGAAGCCGGCGCTCTCGCCGGGCCGCAGGGCGATGCCGTGGGCGTGGAGCCGCCCGGCTTGCGCGAGCGCCGCGGCGGCGGCGTCCCGCCGCCCGGATCCGGTGCCGCCGATCACCACCACCGCGTCGGCGCCCGGCGCCTGGAGGGCGGCGGCGAGGTCGTCGGCTTCCGCCGGGCGCGCGATCGTCTCGGCGG
Organism: Methylobacterium tarhaniae; assembly: GCF_001043955.1. GTDB lineage: Bacteria > Pseudomonadota > Alphaproteobacteria > Rhizobiales > Beijerinckiaceae > Methylobacterium > Methylobacterium tarhaniae. Next base: position 37,879 of record NZ_LABZ01000125.1, read on the forward strand.
TGCCGCCCCGGGCGGCGATCCAGGCGCGCAGGACCGGCGACAGGGTGTCGGGTCCGGCGGCGAGGAGCCGCAGGTGCGGACGGCGGACCGAGACCTGGCCGAGGCCCGCCGCCGCCAGGGCGAGGCCGTGGAGCGCGCTCACCCGCTCGCCCGCGGCGACGAGCCGGGTGCCGGGCGGCAGCTCGGTGCCGGGTGCGCGCGTCCCCTCCCCGGCGGCGGCTTCGGCCTCGATCTCCCGCGGGTCGGGGCCGATCGCCTCGGGCGGCAGCAGCGCATCGGTGCCGGGGGGAAGGGCTGCGCCGGCCTCGACCCAGGGTGGCGCGCCCCCGAGGCGCACCGGGCCGTAGGGCGAGGCGCCGGTGCTCTCCGACGCCCTCACCGCCCAGCCGTCGCGGAGGGCGATCCGCGCCTCCGGCCGGCCCGCCTCGACCGCGACGTCCCGGGCCGCCACGGCGCCCACGGCCCCGGCCGGGCTCACCGATACGGGCGCGACCGGGCGCGCGAGGGCGGCGAGTGCCGCCACCGCCTCGGCGACGGGCATCAGCGCGGTCGTGGACGCCCGCGGCGTCACCGGCGGGCGCCGGGGTGGAGGGGCGAGGCCATGCGGCTGTCCTGGTCCCGGGGCGAAGGGTGAGCCGATGCGGCAAGCGCCGGCCGGGATCAAGGTTTCGCGGCCGGGCGGAGAACCCGCCGGAGAAAATGTCGCGGAAGGCCGCGCCGTGCACGGGGCGCCCGGCGAGGGTTCGCGTCCCCCGACGAATCTGGCAAGCTTCGGCCTCAAGGCCCGACGATACGTCGCTCCGCCGGCCTCGGGAGTCGGGAATGCCGGAAGCCCTCGTCGATCTCGCGCCCGGCCCGTCCCGGGCGGACGTCGCGCGGGTCGCGCGTCAGCTGCGCCGCCTCGAGGCGCTCGCCGCGCGGCACCGCTTCCGCCGGCGCGTCATCCGCCTGGTGCGCGGCGGCGCGGGCGGAGGCGCCGCGTTCCTCGTTCTGGTGAAGGCCAAGCTCGTGGGCTCGCTCGCCGGCAAGCTCGCCATCGCGGCCCTGGTCGGCCTCGGCTTCGCCTGGCCCCTCGCCGCCCTCGCGCTCGTCATGCTCCTCACGGTCGTGGCGGCCCTGCTCGAATGCGAGCCGTTCGGCGTCGATGCCTGCGACTGCTTCGGTCCCAACGCCCGCCGCGCGCGGCTGCGGGCGCTGATCGCGCAGCGCCGGGCCTGGCTGGCCGTGCCGGCCGGCGAGGCGCCGCGGATCCGGAACGGCAGCGCGCCGGCGCGGCGGTGACGGGCGTGCGAGGCGCTACGGATCGGCGCCCTCATCCGCCGCCACGATGTCGGCATCGGTCACCGCCTCGACCGGCTTGCCGATCGTGAGCGCCCGGGTCGGAAGGCGAGCCCGCATCAGCAGGATCACGGTCTCGATGTCCGGGCAGCCGGGATCGGCGCAGGCGATCTCGTTGACCGAGAGCACGTCCTCCTCCGCGAGTGCGAGGACCCGGCGAGCCCGGGCGGCCAGGGCCTGGCGCCCGGGGGCCTGCTCCCGCGCCCGGGCGCGCAGGGTCTTGAGGCTCGGGAACACGGCCGGCTCAGGCCGCGCTCGCACCCCAGGCCGGGAACGGATCGGGCAGGGCCCGGTCCGCCGCCGCGGGCCCGGTCTCCGCGCCGACGAGGCACGCGTCGAGGGCATGCCGGATCGCCGCCTCGTCGAGCCCGGTGCCGATGAACACCAGTTCCTGGCGCCGGTCGCCCCATGCGTCGCTCCAGTGCCGCGCGAGCATGTCCCGCGATTCGGGATGATCGGGCCAGCGCGAGCGCGGCACCGCGGCCCACCAGCGGCCGAGCGGCGTCACCCGCGCCGCCGCGCCGGCGAGCGAGAGTTCTCCGACCCAGTCCGGACGGGTCGCGAGCCAGAAATGGCCCTTGGCCCGGATCAGCCCCGGCCAGGTCGCCTTGGTGAAGGCGTCGAACAGCGCCGGGTGGAACGGGCGGCGGGCCCGGTAGACGAAGGACCTGATGCCGTATTCCTCGGTCTCCGGCACGTGCTCGGCGGCGCCGTACAATTCCTTGAACCAGAGCGGGTGGGTCTGGGCCTTCTCCTCGCTGAACAGGCCGGTCTCCAGGACGGTGCCGAGGGACACCCGGCCGAACCCGGCCTCGACGATCCGGGCGTCGCCGTTGAGGCCGCGCACGACCTTGCGCACGAGGTCCCGCTGCTCGGGCGAGACGTCGCCGGCCTTGTTGATCACCACGACGTCGGCGAACTCGATCTGCTCGACCAGGAGGTCGACCAGGGTGCGCGTATCCTCCTCGCCGGCCGTCTCGCCGCGGTCGCGCAGGACATCGTGCGAGCCGTAGTCGCGCAGCAGGTTCACCGCGTCGACCACCGTCACCATCGCGTCGAGGCGGGCGATGTCGGACAGGGACTGCCCGTCCTCGTCGCGGAACGAGAAGGTGCTGGCGACGGGCAGCGGCTCGGAGATGCCGGTGCTCTCGATCAGCAGGGCGTCGAAGCGGCCCTCCTCGGCGAGGCGGCGCACCTCCCGCATCAGGTCGTCGCGCAGGGTGCAGCAGATGCAGCCGTTGGTCAGCTCGACCAGGCGCTCTTCGGTGCGCGACAGGCCGGCCTCGCCGGCCCGCACGAGGTCGGCGTCGATGTTCACCTCGCTCATGTCGTTGACGATGACGGCGACCCGCCGTCCCTCGCGGTTGGCCAGGACGTGGTTGAGCAAGGTCGTCTTCCCCGCGCCGAGGAAGCCGGACAGGACCGTGACGGGCAGGCGGGAATCGCTGGGGCGAGCGTCGAGCCGGTGTTCGGGCATGGATGGGCACCTCCTGGTTTGTAACAATATAACATTGCATATTCTGTCAAGGTGCCCGGGGCCGTGGCGTTCGGGCACCTTCCCGGCGCCGGCCCCCGGCGCGTAGACCCGTCACGCCCCGGTCCGGACCCGTGCATGCCCGTCCCTTTCCGCCTCGCCCTCTCCGCCCTCGCTTGCCTCCTCGCCGTCACGGCCCGGGCCGAGGCGCCGATGCGCGGCCATGGCGGCCCGGTGCGGGCGCTCGCCGTGACGGCGGACGGGAGCCGGGCGCTCTCCGGCAGCTTCGACGCCTCGGCGATCCTGTGGTCGGTGGAGGACGGGGCGGCTTTGCGGGTGATGCGGGCCCATGACGGCGCGGTGAACGCGGTGGCGTTCCTGCCCGATGGCGGGCTCCTCACCGCGGGCGAGGACGGGCGGATCGCCCTCTGGCGCGACAGCCCTGAGCCGGAGCGGATCGTCGCGACCCATGCCGGCCCGGTCTCCGGCCTCGCGGTGGCGCCGGGCGGGCGGCGGATCGCGTCGTCGTCCTGGGACGGCACCGCCCGGATCACGCCCCTCGACGGCGGCCCCGCCCTGGTCCGGGAGGGCCACCAGGGCAACGTCAACGGCGTCGCCTTCCTGCCCGACGGGCGCCTCGTCACCGCGGGCTACGACGCGACGGTCCGGATCTGGCCGGAGAGCGGGCCGGCGGTCACGGTCCAGCTCGAAACGCCGGTCAATGCCGTGGCGGCCGCCCCCGACGGCGAGATCGCGGCGGCCGGCGCCGACGGCACCCTGCACCTGCTGCGGCCGGACGGCAGCCTTCGCGCGCGCCTCGAGGTCGGCCCCCGGCCCGTCGTGGCCCTGGCGCTCTCGCCGGACGGACGCCGGATCGCCGCCGCCACGGTCGGCGGCGCGGTGGCGGTCGTCGACCGGGCGCAGGCGCGGGTGGTGCTCACCCTGGTCGGGCCCGGCCTGCCGGTCTGGTCGCTGGCCTTCCGCGGCGCCGGCGAACTCGTCACCGGCGGCGGCGACCGGCTGGTGCGGCGCTGGGATCTCGCTGCCGGCGAGCCGATCGGGCCGCTCGCCATGACCCGCCCGGCGGATGCGCTGGCGGGCTTCGCGGGCGACCGGGGTGCGGCGGTGTTTCGTGCCTGCGAGGCCTGCCACACCCTGACCCCCGACGGCGGCAACCGCGCCGGGCCGACGCTGCACGGCATCTTCGGCCGCCGCATCGCGGCGGTGCCGGACTACCCCTATTCCCCGGCCTTCCGGCGGCTCGACATCGTGTGGACGCCGGAGACCGTCGCCCGCCTGTTCGAGATCGGCCCCGCCCGCCTCACCCCCGGCACCAAGATGCCGGAGCAGACGATCGGTGCGGCGGAGGACCGGGCGGCCCTGGTGCGGTTCCTGGAGCGGGCGACGCGGTGAGGCTCAGCCCTGCCGCGCCCGGATGTAATCCTCCGAGGTACGCGGCCGGTTCTCCTCCGCCGCATGGGGATCGAAGCCCTCGGTGAGGACGTGCGAGACCCGGCAGGTATCGCACATCATCAGGGCCTTGATCCGCTGCTCGCCGGCTTGCCCGGCGAACATCCAGTGGCGGTCGCGCAGGCGGCCGATCACCCGCTCGATGGTGCTGCGGGTGCCGAAGGGCTTGCCGCAGGCGATGCAGTCGAACGGCTCCTCCTCCTTGAGGACCCGGCGGGGCGCCGCCCAGGCGGCGAAGTCGAGCTGCGGCACGAGGCCGATCACGTCCTCCGGGCAGGTCGCGGCGCACAGGCCGCATTGCACGCAGGCGCTCTCCGCGAAGGTCAGGCGCGGGCGGTCCGGATCGTCGGCCAGCGCTCCCGTCGGGCAGGCGCCGACGCAGGCGTGGCAGAGCGTGCAGGCCTCGGTCTCGAAGGCGAGCCCGCCGAAGGGGGCGCCGGCATCGAGCGGCACCCGCTCCACGGGCTGCGGCGCGGCCTGGTGCATCTCCGAGACCGCGAAGCGCAGGACGCCCCGCACGTCGCCGTCCGGCCTGAAGCCCGACGGCATCGGCGCCGGCGTGCCGCGGGCACTGCCCGCGAGGGCCTCGCCCAGGGCGTCCGGATCGTCGGTCTCGATCAGCGAGACCACGCTGCCGCCCGCTTCCGGCCCGTAGCCGAGGGCCTGCGCCACCGCGTCGAGGCGGGCGGCGTTGCGGATCAGCGCGGCGACGTCGTGCTTCGGCTTCGCCCGGCCGAGGAGGCGCACCGCGCCCGCACCGTAGGCGAAGGCCGCCGCGATCGTCTCGGGACCGACCTGCGTCACCTCGTTGACGGGGAACGGCAGCACGTCGGCCGGCAACCCGTCGCCGAAGCGCGCCAGCGCGTCGATCAGGGGGGCGCCGTGCGCCTCGTCGTGGACCAGCAGCACCGGGGCCGTGCCTCCCGCCTTGTGGAAGGCGGAGAGCAGGGTGCGCAGGCGCCGCATCAGCGCGTCGGCGGGCGGCAGGGCATAGGCCGCCGCCCCGGTCGGGCAGACGGAGGCGCAGGAGCCGCAGCCGGCGCAGACATGCGGATCGATGGCGACGTAGTCGCCGGCGGGCGCGATGGCGCCGGTCGGGCAGACGTCGAGGCAGCGGGTGCAGCCGGTGATGCGCGAGCGCGAATGGGCGCAGAGCTCGGCGTGAAAATCGACGAAGCGGGTCTTGTCGAAGGTGCCGACGAGGTGGGAGGCCTCGAACAGCACCCGCTCCACGGCGGCCGGGTCGCGTGGGTCGGCCCGCAGGTAGCCGCTGCGCAGGTCGTGGGCCGGGAAGAGCGGCACGCCGCCGGTGAGGTCGATCACGATGTCGCAGGTCGAGGTCGCCCCGTCCCGGGACGGCCCGAAATCCAGGGTCCGGCGTGAGGAGGGCAGCGGCAGGGCGGTGTCGTCGACCCGGAGGGAAAAGGCGCCGAGATGGCCGGTCGCCGCCCGCACGGTGCCCTTCAGCACCGGGATCTCGCCGGAGCGCGGCGGCGCCACCTCGCCGGGCCGGGAGAGCAGCACGGTGACGTCGAGATGGTCGGAGAGCCGCATTCCGGCCTCGATCGCGACCTCGTCGCGGCCATAGACCAGGGCGACGCCCCGGCTCTCGAAGCTCACGCTCGCAGGCGTCGGCATCGGCTCGGCGGCGGCGGCCAGCAAAGCCGCCATCTTCGGGCCCGCCCGGCGCCCTTCCGCCGACCAGCCGGCCGTCTCGCGGATATTGGCGAAGGCGACCCGGTCCTCCGTGCCCAGCTCCTCCGCCACCTCGCGGAAGAGCGGCGCCTTGAGGGTGCAGGAGACGGTGACCGGGAGGCCCGAGGCCATCGCGGCCCGCACCCGCTCCAGCTCGCGGCCGCAGAGCTGGTCGCCCGTCTCCAATCGCCCGCCGCAGGCCTTGCCGATCGCCGCCGCGTCGAGGGGCATGCTGCCCTCGCAGGAACAGGCGATCACGATCCGATCCGACACCACGCACGTCTCCGATCGAGGCGCGGCCCCGGTCCTGCCGGTCGCCGCCCCCTGGGGCGTCATGCCCCTTGTTCACTGCTCCAGCGCTATATACGAGCCGTTAAAAAGAACGACCCGACACGTGCGCGCAGGCAACGCCATCCCCCTCATGACGTTCGTGGATCCCCCCGGCCTGATGCTCCCCCCGGCCTTCCGGCCGCTGCGCCTCCCGGCCGCCGCCGGGACGGCGCATGACCGGGCCTGCCGGCTCGCCGAGGGCGACGACGAGGCCGCCGGCACCCTGGTGGTCGGCGCGCGGCCCGGTACCCTGGAGGTCGCCGTGGTGCTGGCGCCCGAGGAGCCGTTATCCCTGTCGCGACGCGTCGGCGTCGTCGGCCTCACGGCGCTCGCGGAGGCGGTCGGCAGCCACGCCCCGCCCGACAAGCCGGTGACCCTGGATGCGGCCGGCACCCTGTTCTTCGACCGCGCCCGCCTCGGCGGCGGACGCCTGGCTTGGGCCCAGGCCTGCGCCGAGGAGGCGGTGCCGGACTGGCTCGTCTTCTCCGCCATGCTGATCGCCTCGAAGCGCGAGGCGGGTGATCCCGGCCACACGCCCGACTCGACCTCGCTGGAGGAGGAGGGCTTCGAGGCCGGCGCCGACGCACTGGTCGAGAGCTTCGCCCGCCACCTGCTGCGCGGCCTCTCGCTCTGGGCCGAGGACGGGCCCGCCGCCGCGCTCCTGCGGGCGCGGGACTATCTCGATGCGGATCCCGCGACGCTCCGCCTCGACGGCGCCGGCTGGTTCGATCCGGTCCGGGGAGGCCCGCGCCTGTGAGCCTGAAGCTCCCCCGCACCCTGCGGCTCGACCCCTCCGACACCCTGGTCTTCCCGCACGCCGCCCCGCCCGGCGAATGGGCGGTGACCGGCAGCTTCCTGTTCCTGGACGAGGATCCGGCGGCCCTCACGGGCAAGGAGCGGGCGGCGTTCCGGGCCGGCTTCCTCGGCATCGCGTCCTTCGGCTTCTCGACCCTGGTCGTGGTGAGCGAGGCGAGCGAGGCCGAGCGCGAGGCCGCGACCGCGGCGCTGGCCGCCCAGTTCCAGGTCCGCCTCGGCGCGCCCGACCGGGCGAGCGCCCTGGCGGCGGCCCGCGAGGAGATCGCCGTGGCGGAATCGCTCTGCGGCCCGCCGGTCGGCACCGTCCTGGCCCTGCACCGCACGCTGGAGGACGGCGAGATCCGCGAGCGCTTCCGGGCGCTGCGCCCGCGGGAGGGCGCCGTCCCCGGGGCCGACCGGCGCCACGCCTATGCCCGTGCCTTCGACTTCTACGAGACCGACGACGAGCCCGAGGAGCGGGTCGACCTCGCCGGCCTGCTCGACCGAAGTCCGGACGGCAATCCGCGATGACGACCTGCTCGACCCGGTTGACTGGACTTCACCCCATCCGGTCGCTCACCCTCGGCGCGGCATCCTCCCCAATCCGGCTCTGAAAGCCCGTCATGCCTGAATTCTGGGTCTCGAGCGGCCACCACCTCACCCGGCGCGACGCGGGCGGCGGGCTCGTCGTCACCGACGAGTTGCTGCTGGCCTATCTCGCCCGCCCCGAGCTGCTTCCGCCTGAGGAGGCCTGCGATGCCGAGCGGGCTTTGCACGCCGCCCTGCTGCGCGAGCCGCGCCGTCCGGTGGCACCCGCGGAGGTGGCCGCCCTCGCCGACGCCGATGCGCGCGAGAACTGGCAGATGATCCTCGCCTTCCGCGACCGGCTGCTCGCCGCCCGCTCCGTCGAGGCGGCCTATCTCGACCTCGTGCGGCGGGGGGCGGCCGGCACGCCGCCGCTCTTCCTCAACCAACTCGTCCACCTGATCCTGCGCAATGCGCTGGACGGCTGCGACGACCCCTACACCTTGCGCGCCGCCGAGCTGTTCTTCCGGTCGCAGCGCGCCTCCGTCGCCGACGGGTCGCTGCTGCTGGCCGATGCCGAACTGATCGACGAGGCGCAGGGCGCGAGCCGCCCCTCGCCGCTCGTGGCGATGCTCGGGCGCGAACCGGTCTCCGAGCTCGACGTCCTGACCGCCGAGAATGCCTGGACCTATTGGAGCCGGTCCGACGCCTTCAGCATGGCGCTCAACCTCGGCTCCGACCCGAGGAGCCGCGAGGGGCTGGCGCAGGCGATCCAAGCCTTCCTGCGCCACCTGCTGGCGGTCGAGGTCGCGGTCGAACCGCTCCCCGCGATCGAGGATCCGGACTGGCGCTGGTTCGTCGGCCTCGACGCGGAGGGCACGCGGATCGGCAACGCCCTGTGGCGCGGCGAGCCGGTCGAGCCTGCCGCGGCCGAGCGGGTCGTCGCCCTGTTCCGGCTCACGATCCTCGATCCCGACCGGGCCGATCCGCGCGTCGGCGACCGGCCGGTCTACCTGCTGCTCGCCATGACCCCGGACCGGACCGTGACGATGAAGCCGCAGAACCTGATCGCCGGCCTCCCCGTTGTCTCGCCAGGAGACGCCCGATGAGCACCACGCTGATCCCCGTCGGGGTCGTCGTCGCCAAGCGCCGGCTGAAGGGCCCGTGGGCGAGCCATGCCTGGCTTCCCGTGGCGGTGCTGCCGGGACAGCCCAGCACCGCGCCCTGGACCCGCCTCTCGGCCTCGGACGACGAGGAGACCTTCTACGCCGGCACCTACGAGGTCGAGCTGCACCCGGCCGAGACGGCGCATTACGGCGACAACCTCGCGGCGGCCCAGCCCTCGCTCTGGGTGGCCTTGCGGGAGACGGCCCCCGAGACCTACGCGGTCGCGACCGTGACGGCCGACCCCTACGAGGGCGAGTCGCTGGCGGAGGGCATCGGCGAGATCGTCGAAGCCGTGCCGATGCCGCCCGAGATCCGGGACGAGGTCGGCGCCTTCTACCGGGCGTTCCACGTCGAGCGGGTCTTCCACAAGCGCAAGCGCGACCGGGCCGATCCGGAAGCCCTGGCGCGGCAAGGGGCGCATCACCCGGGAGCCGGCGCGCGGCGCCGGCCGGAGGAGCCGTGAGCGACGGCTTCCTCGCCCGCTGGTCGCGGCGCAAGCGCGACGAGGCGCGCCGGCCCGCGGAACCCCCTGCGCCGCCGCCGGATGCGGCGTCGCCGGGTGTTGCGCCCGCCGAGGACGACACGTCCCTGAGCCCGGAGGAGCTGGCGCAGCTTCCCTCCCTCGAGGCGCTCACCGCTGCGACCGACCTCGCGCCGTTCCTGCGCGCCGGCGTGCCGCGGGCCCTGCGCAACGCGGCGTTGCGCCGGATGTGGTCGGTCGACCCGGCGATCCGCGACTTCGTCAGCGAGGCGCGGGAATACGCCTATGACTGGAACACCCCCGGCGGCGTGCCGGGAACCGGCGGCGCGATCTCGGCCGAGGACGTGCGGGCGATGGTCGAGAAGGTGTTCGGGGGTGGAGAGGAGAAAACCTCCGCAACGTCCGGCGAGAGCGACGCAGCCGAAGAAAGCGCGGGTTTCACCTCTCCCGGCGGGCGGGGAGAGGGGGTGTCTCAGGAAGAGGCCTCTCCGGAAACACCCTCTCACCCTCCGCTACCGCCTCGCTCCATCGACCATGAAGTCGCCGGGGCCCTCTCCCCGCCCGCGGGGAGCGGCGATGCGCACCACCCTTCTTGCGAGCGTTCTGCCGTGGGAGAAAAGATCCCATGCCCGTCCCCCGACGCCCCCTCCC
>NZ_LABZ01000126.1 GCF_001043955.1 Methylobacterium tarhaniae
GCCCCTGCCGCGCCCCTTCTCCGCCCTGCGCAACCTGCTCGTCAGCAGCGCGGGCGGCGGCCTCGTCCTGATGGCGAGCGCGGTGCTCGCGCTCATCGTCGCCAACGGCCCCTACGGCGAGGCCTATGCCCGCGCGCTCCACGCGGCGATCGGGCCGTTGAGCCTGCTGCACTGGATCAATGACGGCCTGATGGCCGTGTTCTTCCTGCTGGTCGGCCTGGAGATCAAGCGCGAGATCCTGGACGGGGGCTTGCGCACCTGGCAGGACCGGGCGCTGCCGGGCATCGCGGCCCTAGGCGGCATGGCGATGCCGGCCCTGGTCTACGTGGCCGTCAACTGGTCCTCGCCCGCCACCTTGCGCGGCTGGGCGATTCCCGCCGCCACCGACATCGCCTTCGCGTTGGGCGTGCTGGCGCTGCTCGGCTCCCGGGCGCCGGTCTCGCTCAAGGTCTTCCTCACCGCGCTCGCCATCCTCGACGATCTCGGCGCGGTGGTGATCATCGCGCTGTTCTACACCGCCGACCTGAGCTGGCCGATGCTCGCGCTCGCCGGTGCCGTGACGACGATGCTGACGGTGCTCAACCGCCTCGGCCAGCGCCGGCTCGGACCCTACCTGATCCTCGGTGCCGTGCTCTGGGTCCTGGTGCTGCGCTCCGGGCTCCACGCCACCGTGGCGGGCGTGATCCTGGCGCTGACGATCCCGCTGCGGACGAGCCTGGGGAAGCCCGATGACGGGACCTCGCCCCTGCACGTCCTCGAACACGCGCTCCAGCCCTGGGTCGCCTACGGGATCCTGCCGGTCTTCGGCTTCGCCAATGCGGGCGTGTCGCTCGCCGGGCTGACGCCGGCAGCCTTGCTCGCCCCCGTCACCCTCGGGGTCGCCGCGGGGCTGTTCGTCGGCAAGCAGGTCGGGGTGTTCGGCGGGGTCTGGCTCGCGGTGCGGACCGGCCTGGCGCCGAAGCCCGCGGGCGCCACCTGGCGCCACGTCTACGGCGTGGCGCTGCTCTGCGGGATCGGCTTCACCATGAGCCTGTTCATCGGCGGCCTCGCCTTCGCGGCTACGCCCGAATTCGACACCGAGACGAAGCTCGGGGTGATCCTGGGCTCGGTGCTCTCGACCGCCGCCGGGGCGCTGGTGCTGTCGCTCGGCGGGAAGGCGGCGGCGCGGCCGGTGGTGGCGGAGTAGCGGCGCAGAAGCGCGGCAGCCGAGCCGGCCGCTCCGCGCGCCAAGCCCACAGGGTCCATCCCGGGCCCCGCTTCGCGGCCCCGGGACGACGCGGAGGGTGGGGGGTCCGTCGAGAGTGTCGATGGGCGCCTTCAGTTCGCCGGCTGCGAGGCGGCGACGCGGTTGCGGTTCGGCGCTTCGGTGCGCTTGCCGGTCTCCGGCGCCTTCTCGGCGGGCTTCGCCTCGCCGGCCTTGGCGGCAGGCTTCACCTCGGCCGGCTTGGCCTCCGCCTTCTTCGAAGCTCCCGGATTGAGCCCGTCGACCTTGGGCGCCGCGGCCGCGTGGGCGGAAGGGGCCGGATGCAGCCGGGCGGTGACCTTCTTCGGCAGGGGGGCGGCCGGCGAGATTGCCGCGACCGGGGCGGTGTCGGCCGCCGGCAGGGCGGCGGGCGCGGCCGGGGCCGCCGCCGGGGCGCCGCCGAACAGGTTGCCGAGGAGCTTGCGGTAGGCCGCGGGGTCGCCGTCGGCGCTCGCGACCGTGATCGGCGCCGCAGGCGCGGCACTCGCCGCCGCGGCCTCGCGGGTCGGGATCGGGGCCGGGTTCGCCGCCGGCGCCGCGAAGGCGAGCGCCGTGGGCTTCACCGCCCCGTGCTTGCCCTTCTCGTGTTTGGCATCGGCCTTGGCGAGCAGGACCGGCTTCACCTTCGGCTCGATCGTGATCTCCTCCGGCGCCGCCGCCAGGGCCTCGGGCCGGCTGATGATGCCCATGTTCGGCCGCGGCTGCGCCTGCTCGGCGAAGAGCTGGGTGCTGGGCGAGGATTCGCGGAAGAACGGGTGCTGGCCGCCATCCTGGTAGACCAGGCGGGTCGCCGGCGCGCCCTTGGCAATGAGCTCGGCCACCTCGACCTCGTCCTTCTCGCGCTTGACGGCGACGAGGGGATCGACCTTCGGGTTGCAGGCGCCTGCCGCCGCGTCCGCGCCGCCGAAGACGTAGCGGGTGCCGCACACCCCGACCCGCGGCTCCTCGTTCAGGGCCTCGAAATAGTCCGAGCCCTCCTTCAGGTTCCGCCAGAAGCCGATATTGGGGTCGTTGCGGAACTTGGCGAGGTTCTGCGGCGTCATCCGGAACGGATAGGACTGGAACTGGAACGCCCGCTGCCCGCCGGCGAAAGCCTCGCGGGCGATGGCGTAGATCTCGGAGATCGCCTCGTCGGTCATCGCGAAACAGCCGGCGGACGAGCAGGTGCCGTGCACCATCAGGTAGCTGCCGGTGCGGCCGTTGGCGCGGTCGAACGCGTTCGGATAGCCGGTATCGAACGAGAGATAGTAGGACGAGTTCGGGTTCATCTGGCCCATGGCGATGGGATAGAACCCCTCGGGCGCCTGCCGGTCGCCCTCGCGAATCTTCGGACCGAGCTGGCCCGACCAGCGGCAGATCGGGAAGGTCTTGAGCAGCGCGTACCGGCCGTCGGCCCCGCGCTTCCACACCTCCATCTCCGATTCCTTCTTGAAGGCGCGGATCAGGATCGGGTCGCGGGGCGACATGGACTTCGTCGCCATCAGGGCGACGGTCTTCGGCGGGATCGGCTCGCGGGCCCGGGCCGAGCCGGCGGCCGAGAAGCCGGCATCCTGGCACGCCCCGAGGGACAGAGCGACGGCGAGCGCGCTCGCCGCCAGCACCGGACGCATCGCCAGACGCCTCGCCAGACCCATCATGGGAACCCCGCCTTCTCACCATCGAACCGCCGGCACACTGACGCCGCGGACCGGTCTCCCCAACCCCATAGCTTCGTTAAACTTACCCGGCTCTTACCGCAAGAACGGTTAAGATTGCGGGGATTCGTTCAACAGGCGCGCCGGGCAAGAAGCCGGCGCACGGTGTCACGGGGTTCACCCGCGAAGACATCCGCCCGGTCTTCGGCAAAACCAAGGCCGGGTCGTGTCTGCGGTGCGTGGGTTGTGCGGGGCTGTGGATGATGAGGATGGGGTCGGTTACAGGCTCCGCCCGATCTCCAGGAACTTCTGCGCCCGCCGGTCGCGCAGGGTGTCGGCGTCGAGGCCCGCCAGCGGCTCCAGGGCGCTCGCGATCGCCTCGCCGGTCGCCCGGATGGCGGCCTCGCCGTCCCGGTGGGCGCCGCCCGTCGGCTCGGGCACGATGCCGTCGATGACGCCGAGGCGCAGCAGGTCCTGTGCGGTGATCTTCATCGCGGTGGCGGCGTCCTGGGCCCGGCCGGCATCGCGCCACAGGATCGAGGCGGCGCCCTCCGGCGAGATGACGCTGTAGATCGAATGCTCCAGCATCAGCACCGTGTTGGCGGTGGCGAGCGCGATGGCGCCGCCCGAGCCCCCCTCCCCGATCACCACCGTGACGTTGGGGGTCGGCAGGGCGAGGCAGGCCTCCGTCGAGCGGGCGATGGCCTCGGCCTGGCCGCGTTCCTCCGCCTCGATGCCCGGATAGGCGCCGGCGGTGTCGACGAAGGTGAGGACCGGCAGCCCGAAACGGCCGGCGAGCCCCATCAGGCGCACCGCCTTGCGGTAGCCCTCGGGCTTGGCCATGCCGAAATTGTGCCGGATCCGGGCCTCGGTGTTGGCGCCCTTCTCCTGGCCGATGACGCAGACCGGCCGGCCGCGGAAGCGGCCGAACCCGCCGACCACCGCCTCGTCCTCGCCGAAGGCCCGGTCGCCGGCGAGCGGCTGGAACTCCTCGATCAGCCCGGCGCAGTAATCGACGAAGTGCGGCCGCTGGGGATGGCGGGCCACCTGCGTCTTCTGCCAGGGGGTGAGGCCGGCATAGAGCTCGGCGAGGGCCGCCGCGGCCTTGGCCTCCAGCCGCGCCACGTCCTCGCTGATCGCCACCGCGCCGTCGCGGTCGCCGAGGGCCTTCAGTTCCTCGAGCTTCGCCTCGAGCTCGGCAACGGGCTTTTCGAAGTCGAGGTAGGAGCGCATCGGAACCTGTGCTGTGTCGGGCCGGCGTCGCTGGGGCTTCGGCGGGGGCCGGGGCTAAAGCCCTGCGGGGCCTTGAGGAGTCCGCCGCGCGGGCGCGGGCGGGCGGCCCCGGGAACCCGGGACCGGGCGGCGCGGAGGCTTGGCGGAGGGGCCGGCCCGTGTCAACCCGGGAGGCCGGCCGAGCGTCCGGCGCGGGGCGCGGTTCGGCGCAAGCCTTGTCTCGCGGCAGTGCAGCATCATCTTACAGCCGAGATTCGCGCGGCGGCCACTTCACACGCGGAGGCCATATGAACGGGCGGGGCCAGGCGGGGCAGCAAGCCGACCGCGACGAGTGCCGGGTGCTGGTGCTGCAGGGCGGCGGCGCGCTCGGCTCCTACCAGGCGGGCGTCGCCGAGGCGATGCAGGACGCGTCCCTCTCGCCGGAATGGGTCGCCGGCATCTCGATCGGGGCGATCAACGCCGCGCTCATCGCCGGCAACCCGCCCGGACGCCGGGTCGAGCGGCTGCGGGCCTTCTGGGAGAAGGTCTCCTCCGCCATCACCGTCTCGCCCTGGTGGCCCGGGGAGCAGGCCCGCGAGGTGTTCAACGCCTGGAGCGCCGCCTTCGGGGCGACGGTGGGGGTGCCGGGCTTCTTCGCGCCGCGCGTTCCCCCCGCCCCCCTCTACCCGGCCGGCGCACCCGAGGCGCTGAGCTACTACGACACCGCCCCCCTGCGGCAGACGCTCATGGAGCTGATCGATTTCGACCGCATCAACCGCTGCGAGACGCGGCTGAGCGTCGGCGCGGTCAACATCCGCACCGGCAACTTCGTCTATTTCGACAACCGCCGCGAGCGGATCGGGCCCGAGCACGTCATGGCCTCGGGCGCCCTGCCGCCGGGCTTCCCGCCGGTGGAGATCGACGGCGAGCATTACTGGGACGGCGGCATCGTCTCGAACACGCCGCTGCAATACGTGCTGGACGAGGAGCGCCTGCGCGACCTCGCGGTGTTCCAGGTCGACCTGTTCAGCGCCCGGGGCCCGCTTCCCCGCACCCTGTCGGAGGCCGCCGAGCGGGAGAAGGACATCCGCTTCTCCAGCCGCACGCGGCTCAACACCGACGACCAGATCGAGATCCACAAGGCGAAGATCGCCTTCCGGCGCCTCTACGACAAGCTGCCTCCCGCGCTGCGCGAGGATCCGGACGTCGCCTTCCTGTCGGAAGTCAGCCACCAGAACGCGGTGACGATCCTGCAGCTGATCTACCGGGCGAAGAACTACGAAAGCGACGCGAAGGACTACGAGTTCTCGCGCACCACGATGCTGGAGCACTGGAAGGCCGGGCGCAACGACGTGCGCCGGTCCCTGCGCCACCGGCACTGGATCGAGCGCTGCCGCCCCGACCGGGGCGTGACCGTGTTCGACCTCACCCGCGACGCGCGGGACTGACACGGAAAGGATACGCTGCATGACCCGCGACGAGATCCTGAGCGCTCCCTCGATGCCGGCCTTCAGCCCGAGCTACCCGCGCGGGCCGTACCGGTTCATGAGGCGCGAATACCTCATCATCACCTACGAGACCGATCCGGACGCCCTGCGCGCCGCGCTCCCCGAGCCGCTGGAGCCGGCCCCCGGCAACCTCGCCTCCTACGAGTGGATGAAGATGCCGGATTCCTCCGGCTTCGGCGATTACGAGGAGAGCGGCTCGGCCATCGCCGCCACCTGGAACGGCGAGCCCTGCACCTACTCGGTCCAGATGTATCTCGACGACGAGCCGCCGATCTCGGCCGGACGCGAGATCTGGGGCTTCCCGAAGAAGTGGGGCGTACCCCGCCTCAAGGTGATGAAGGACACGCTGACCGGCACCCTGCACTACGACGAGGAGCGGGTGGCGATGGGCACGATGACCTACAAGCATCGCAGCCTGGAGGACCGGCTCGACACGGTGCGCGAGGGGATCGGCCGGCTCAACGTCAACCTGAAGCTGCTTCCGGACGTCGATGGCGGCGTGAAGGTGGCGCAGCTCGTCGGCTACCGGTTGCAGGACGTCACGGTCCACGGGGCCTGGGAGGGTGACGCCCGCCTGCACCTGATCCCGCACGTCAATTGCCGCGTCGCCGACCTGCCGGTGCGCCGGATCGTCGGCGGCCGCCACCAGATCGTCGATTTCACCCTGCCGTACGGCCACGTGCTGCACGACTACCTGGCCTGAGGAGACGTTTCATGTCGCTGCAATCCAAGACAGCCCTCGTCACCGGCTCGACGAGCGGCATCGGCCTCGCCGTCGCGCGGGCGCTGGCGCAACAGGGCGCCAACGTGGTCCTCAACGGCTTCGGCAAGCCGGATGCCATCGAGAAGGAGCGGGCCGGCATCGAGTCCGAGTTCGGCGTCCGCGCGGTCTATTCCGGCGCCGACATGAGCAAGGGCGACGAGATCGCCGCCATGGTGGCCGAGGCCGAGACGACGTTCGGCGCGGTCGACATCCTCGTCAACAATGCGGGCATCCAGTACGTCTCGGCGATCGAGGAATTCCCGGTCGAGAAGTGGGACCAGATCATCGCGATCAACCTGTCCTCGGCCTTCCACACCCTGCGGGCGGCGATCCCCGGCATGAAGAAGCGCGGCTGGGGCCGGATCATCAACACCGCCTCGGCACACTCGCTCGTCGCCTCGCCCTACAAGGCGGCCTACGTGGCGGCCAAGCACGGCATCGCCGGCCTGACCAAGACCGCGGCCCTCGAGCTCGCGACCCACAAGATCACCGTCAACTGCATCTCGCCGGGCTATGTCTGGACCCCGCTCGTCGAGGCCCAGATCCCCGACACCATGAAGGCCCGCGGCCTGACCAAGGAGCAGGTGATCGACGAAGTTCTGCTGAAGGCCCAGCCGACCAAGGAGTTCGTCACCGTGGATCAGGTCGCGGCGATCGCGGCGTTCCTGTGCTCGGACGCGGCGAGCCAGATCACCGGCAGCAACCTGACGGTGGATGGCGGCTGGACGGCGCAGTGAGGACATGACGGGTGGGAGGGCCGGACGCCCGGCTCTCCCGTCCGAACCGATGGCGGCCGGGGCGGATCGCCCTGGCGATAGCGATGTTACTTGGATTTTGCCGTCATTTCTAACATAAGTCGGACAATTCGACTTTACCTGCGAGTTTTTTTGACTTGCCCAGCCAGTCATCTGGCGCGGATGCCGACGCTTCACTACATCATCCCGAACTCGTCGAAGACGAGAACTCGGATCCATAACCGCCGAGAATCCCGGAAGAGGCGATCAACGTTCCGCCGCGGGCTTCCGTGCGGCCATGCTCTGCTGATCGGCCTCAGGCGGCATGGAGGTCACGCTGGTGCAGCAGATCGAATTTGGCGCGGCCATACATGCTCCGCTCGATCGGATTGAGGCGGTTCACCTGCCCCTCGACAGGGCCGTTGCTCCGGAGCTTGACGATGGCCGCGCGGACGGCAGCCTCGTCCTGCCGGAGACCGCACGTCCTCGTAAGGGGCGCCCGCCTCGTGCTTGGCGATCCAGGCCCGGATCAGGTTGCGCGAAAGGTCGTGCCGCAGGGCAGGGCCGCGCAGCGTCTCGCCCGCGAGATCCGCCTGCACGACCTGCGGCTTGAACACGACACCGTGTGTTCGATGCCGAGCCATGACTTCCATCCTCCGGAAGCCCAGCGCGGCGGGGCAATCCTCACAACGAGCGCCGTCCACTGCCAGGGGCGCACGCCACCTCAGGAATTCGGTGGCGGTGTCGTTTCAGCGGTTTGTGACGGCTGGCTGCCGGGCGAGGGTGTGGTACCGCTCACAGCCGCTTCGCCCTGCAGGCTCAGCGCCGTCGTAGGTGGCGGGCGACGGATGCGAGCTTCTCGCTCGTCTCCTCGAACTCGCGCTCCGGGCTTGACAGAGGAACGACGCCCGCGCCGGCCTGCAGCCAGCACCGCGACCCGGTCCGGTAGACCGACCGCAGCACCAGCGCCGCATCCATCGCGCCCGAGCCGTCCGTCATGAAGACGCAGCCGCTGTAGAGGCCGCGTACCGACGTTTCGTGGCGCCGTATGCTGTCCAGAGCGGCGATCTTGGGGATGCCGGAGGCCGTCACCGCCGGGAAGAGGCGTAGGAACGCGTGCCACGGTCCGAGGCCGCCCGCGAGGCGGCCGCGCACCAGCGAGCCCAGATGCTGCACACTACCGCGCTGCTTGATCGCCATAAACTCGCTGACGCCCATGGTATCGGGGGCGCATAGGGGTTCCATCTCCTGCATGGCGAGGCGCACCGAGACGGCGTGCTCGGCGATCTCCTTGGCATCGTAGAGGAGATCCTCGCGCAGGCGGGTGTCTTCCTCCGGCCGCCCGCTCAGCGCCCGCGTGCCCGCCAGAGGCTGCGTGCTGATCCGGCCGCCATCGAGTTCGAGCAGGGTCTCTGGACTGAAGCCGTAGGCCTCCAGGTCGTCGTCGCGCAGCAGGAACGAGCGGGCCGGCGTGTTCCTCAATCGCCCAGCGTGGTAGCTCAGCGGCAGGTCGACCTCGCTCGGGATCGGCACGTCGCGCGACAGGATGACCTTGTCGTAGGCGCGCGCGCGCATCTCCGACACGGCATCGGCGACGCCCGCCATGAAGCTTTCGTGCCCGTGGTCCAAGTTCCCCGGCTGGAGGGGCCGACTGGGCGGAACGAGTTCCGCCCTCCGATCAAGATGGGACACGTCGTCGACCAGCCGCGCCAGGTCCCGCTCGTCGAGGCTGCGTAGCAGCACGTCCCGGTCGTGGATCACGATCTCCGAGGTCGGGATCGAGAGCCTGAGGAGCGGGCCCGGAGCCTTGGGCAGGGCCAGGCCCTGCGCGAGATAGGCCAGCTCGAAGGAGGCGCGGCCATACGCGCGCCACTCCGGGACGGGAACATCGGCGACGGCCGCGGTGAGCGTGTCCGCCAGTGTCTGGCGGGGCTCGACCCGCCTGCCGCCGCAGCGGACGGTGCCTGCTTGGTCGATGTCGAGGTTCCAGGCGGCGCCGAGCGCGATGCGAATGCAGTCGCGCATCTCGTAGAGAACGTAGCGCGTGGGGGCTAGGGCGAGCACAAGGCTGACGGCGAGGTCCAGCGGCGGGTGCGCGACGGTCAGGCGCGCCTCGTGGTAGTGTCCGAGGGAGTGGGGATCCTGCATCATCTGTCTCGCTTTTGGGCGACCGGGACGAGTTGCTGCGTGTCGATCTTGCCGACGGCCGTCAGGGGCCAGGAGGAGAGCCATTCGAACTGGTCGGGGATCTTCTCGCGAGAGAGGCCCAGCGCCGCCAGCCTGGACCGCAGGACGACCTCGTCGAGGTTCCCGGATGCGCCGATGAGGAAGGCGCAGGCGCGCTCGCCCAGTACGTCATCCGGGACGGCCACGACCTTGGCGGCATCGATCCCGTCGAGACTCCGCAGCGCGTCCTCGATCTCGACGACCGACAGCTTCTCGCCGCCGCGGTGGACCTGCTCCTTGACGCGGCCGTCGACCACAAGGTTGTCGCCGTGCCAGCGCACGAGGTCACCGGTTCGATAGAAGCCATCGGGCGTGAAGGCTTGTCGGTTGTGCTCCTCGGCGCGGAAATAGCCGCGGATGGTGTAGGGGCCGCGGGTCCACAATTCGCCCCGCTCGCCCCGCGCGACATCGCGGCCGTCCGCGTCGACCACGCGGACGACATCGTCGGGCGACAGGGGACGCCCCTGCGTACCGAGGATCGTGTCGGGATCGTCATCCAGCCGCGTCAGGCACAGCAGCCCTTCCGCCATGCCGAACACCTGCTGCAGCCTGCCGCCGAGGCGCGGCTCGATCTGCCCTGCGAGATCGGGCGCGAGCCGCGACCCGCCGACCTGGACGACGCGCAGGCTGGACAGGTCGCTGTCCTCGCAGTCGCGCGCATCCACCCACATCTTGGCCAGCGGCGGCACCAGGGCGACGTGCGTCACGCCCTCGCGTGCGATGACCGGCATCGCCTCGTCGCAGCCGGCGCTCTCCGACAGGACGACCGTGCCGCCTTGCGCCAGCGTGCCGAGGATGCCGGGGCAGCCGAGCGCGAAGTTGTGCGCGACCGGTATGACAGCGAGGTACACGCTGTCCGCGGCGAGGCCGCTCGCCGCCGCCATGGCCTGAATGTTGTAGGCGTAGTCGCCGTGCGTACGCGGGATCAGCTTGGGAATGCCCGTCGTGCCGCCGGAGATGAGGAGCAGGGCGACGTCGTCGGGTGCGCATGAGGGCGGCTCGGGCGGTGCGCCGTCGATGTCCCTCAGGGCGATGGACGTGCCCGCCTCGCCGTCGACGATGACGTGCCTGAGGGAGGGCTGGGCGTCGCGCGTCCGCGCGGCGAGATCCGGATAGTCGAGGCTCGGCGTCCGGCCGGGGACGAAGCATGCGACCGGCTCGGCGATCCGGCACAGGGCCTCGACGTCGCGGGTGCGCTGGTTCGGCATGACCAGGACAGGGACCGCCTCGATCCACAGGCAGGCCAGTAAGATCTCCACGAACGCGACGCCGTTGGGCATCTGCACCAGGACGCGGTCGCCGCGGGCGATACCCCGCTCGCGCAAGCCCCCCGCGAGCCGCCCCGCCCTGGCAAACAGCGTCGCGTAGTCGAGCCGGGTCTCCTCACAGACCAGGGCGGTGCGGCCCCCGTGGCGCCGGGCGGCTTCGTGAAGGCAGGCGAAGAGGGTCGGTGCGTGCGCGTCCATGTCGGCGGCCTCGGGATGAGCGTGGATCGTTGGGCCTGTCGGCGCGGTGGCGGTCTCGCGCGTCTCAAGGGCGCGGCGCACGGCCCGCAAGAAGCCGCCAGGATCGCGGGTGACGTAGAAGTGGTCGCCCTCCTGCGCTTCGCAGAGGCAGGTTCCCTCCACCCACTCTCCCCAGGCCTCGACCTCGTCTCGCGTGGCCTCGAGGTCGCGCGTCCCGTGCACGAGGGTCGTCGGCGCGCGGACGCGGCGCGGCGGCGGCAGCGCCCGCCCGTAGCCCTCCGTGGCCAGGAAGTCGGCGCGCAGCAGGGGCAGGAAGAGGGCGAGCAGCTCGTCGCACCCGCGCAACTCGGGGGGAAAGCCGCCGATCTCCACCAGCTGCTCGATGAACGCACCGTCCTCCAGGTGGCTCAGCCGCCGACGGCCGCGCAGGTGCGGCGCGTGGCATCCGGACAGGATGAGGGCGGCGGCTGCGAACCCGCGCCCTTCGAGCCGCAGGCACGTCTCGAACGCGACTTGTGCGCCCATGCTGTGCCCGGCCAATACCACCGACCGGCGATGCTCGGGCGGCAGGCCGGCGATCTCCGCGCTGAGCGCGTCGGCCAGCTCCGCGATGCTGCTCGCGCACGCTTCGCGTATGCGGTGATCGTGGCCCGGATAGGTCGCCAGGGCGAGCGCGATCCGCGGATCGTCGACTCGCTCCCAGTCCTTGAAGGCGCCACGGCTTGCCCCGGCGAACGGGCAGAGGACGAGGAGGTGCTCGCGCGGCGTGCCGAGGCGAGCGTGATCGAGCATCCGGCCCGTCACGGGAACGGCCTCGGGTCGTCGGCGAGCAGGTCGCGGGGATCGACGGCCGCCGGCGCAGGCAGGCGCCGCTCCTGCGGGGGGCCGGCGCAGCGCTGCGTGCGCTGCCAGAGGCGCGACAGGGCGAGCTGATAATCCAACTCCAGGCCGCGGCCGGGGCTCTCACCGTCGAGATGCGCAGCGAGGCGGTCAAGGATCAGGCCGATGCCCGCGGGGCTCTCGACCTCGAAGGCGGTCGCCCAGTCGGGCGCCGCCCCGCGCAGGACGACGGAGGTCGGCAAGGCCAGGGCCCGGCCCTCCTCCGGCAGCGCCGCGCGGCCGTAGAGGCTGCGCGTGTCGCTCCGGTGGCCTTCCAGATGCAGCGCGGGCGTCCAGGTCACCGGGCCGTGGCTGGCCTCGAGCGACAGGTAGCCGGCGTCCCAGCCGAGGCTCATGCGGTGCATGACGAGACTAGACAGATCGGGATCGGACGGGTCCATGTAAGTCTGCAGCCGCAGCAGCGCGGTGCTCCCCTCCAGCGGGAGCTCGATCGCGTCGAAGGCGCGCATACCGGCCGCAAGCCGCCGTGGGGCGACGCGATCCGGGTCGCAGCCAGTCGCCTGCAGGAGCAGGTCGAGACTCGAGTAGAGGAGCTGGCGGCTCGTCGCGATCTCGGCGAAGGTCGGGAGAGCCCCCTGGCAGAGGTCGCGGACGCGCCGGGCCCGGTCGACCCACACCCGGCCGGCCGGACACCACGGGTAGAAGCTGTTGACCCAGTAGACGAGGCCTCGCCCGCCCGCCGTCGATTGCAGCCGCGCGATCTCGTCGGGGTGGACGGGATGCTCCTGGACGACGTGGATGCCGCGCTCCAGCAGGCCCTCGGCGAGCCATGTCCCGGCACCGCCGACGCTGGTCGAGCGAACGACCACGCAGGCCGCGTCGATGCCGGAGGGCAGCTCGTCGAGGGCCGTGAAAAGCGGGATGCCGAAGGCGTGCGCAAGCGCCCGCGACCGGGGGCTGCCGTTGGCCAGCAGGCCGGCCAGCTCCCACGCGCCGTGCGCGCCGGCCGCCTGCCCCTGCATGAAGGCATTCAGGTAGATTTCGCCGAACTTCGCGCCGACGATGAGCAGACGCCGCGGCTCGATCATGTGTCCGACTCCCTTTGCTCGAAGCGCCATCGTTGCCAGCGCTCGGCGACCCGCGCGCAGGTCTCCCGGTCAAGGACGAGTTGCCAGTGGTCGGCGTCGATATCCTGCCGGGTCGCGAACGGCAGGCGCTCGCCCCACTCCTCGGCCGCCGGCCGCCAGTGGGCGGGACGGCGCACCGCTGACAGCCACAGGCAAGGGACCCTCACAGCGGCACTCGAGGCGGTCCCGAGCAGTCCCAGCAGCGCGTCGATCCGCGCGATCGCCACCTCCGTGTCCGCCAGGTCGGGAAGTTCGGGCCAGGCGCCGGCCGATTTCGCACGCTCCAAGAAGACGTCGAACTGCGACTGTGCGGGCAGGCTGTCGAAGTCCGCGGGCAGCGCGACCCGCGTCCGGCCCTCGCACAGGAGGCGCAGCAGGCCGGCGCGATCCTCGTAGCGGAAGTCGGCGCGGCTGACCGGGTCGAGCAGAACGAGCCGCACGGTCTGGCCGTCCGCGTGCAGGGCGGCGGCCGCCTCGGCGGCCAGGAACGCCCCGTAGGACCAGCCCAGGAGGTGGTAGGGCCCTTTCGGCCTGCGCCGTCGGATGGCCGCGACGTAGCGGCGGGCGAGCAGGGCCAGCGACGGCGCCGACACCGACGGCTCGGCCGCGAGCCCGTGGACGGTGCAGTCGAGCGCCCTCGCGAGGGAGAGGTAGGGGTCGACGCCCCCGTCGGAGCCGTGGAAGGCGTAGACTTCGACAGGGTCGCCCCCCGTCGACAGGGTCCGAAGCCGGTCGTTACGCTCCGGCTCGGCCGCCGCGATCGCCGCGCAGAACTCGGCCAGGCGAGGGTGCTCGAAGGCGTGCCTGAGGCCGGCTTGCGGGAAGCCACGGCCCTTCAGCATCGCGATCATCCGCGTCGCGACCAAGCTGTCGCCGCCGCTGGCGAAGAAGTCGCTCGTCGCGTCGATCGGGCGCGATAGCAGGCCGGACCAGACCTCCGACACGACACGCTCTACGTCCGCCCGCCGCAGGCCGGCCGGGAGGTCGGGAGCAACGGTCGGCCGTTCGGAAGCCGGCCGGCCGGCCGAGGGCCGGGGCAGGTGCTCGCACAGCCGCGGGTCGAGCGCGGGCAGCGGGCCGGTCCAGATCGCCCGCAGGTGGTCGGCGAGCCCCGCGAGGCTCGGGCGGGCGGACGCCCGGGGCGTGGCCACGAACAGGGTCTGGCGCCAATCGCCCTGCGCCTGCGGCGGCCAAGTCAGGTGCAGCGCGTAGCCGCTCTCGTCGAGGACGCGGCGCCACTGGCCGACGTCGAGCATCGCCTTGCCGTCCTCCACGCGGAAGTCGTCGAAGGCGTTGAGGCCCTCGATGAACCCGACGGTGGCGAGCTGGAAGGTGCTGTCCCGCTCGGTCGCCTCGACCACGAGGAGCACGCCGTCGGGGCTGAGCAGCCCGCGCAGGCGCCGCAGCGACCGGACGACGTCGGTCGCGTCGTGCAGCACGTTGACGGCCAGGACGATGTCGTATCCGACTTCGGGATGAGCGGCGAAGTCCGGCGCCGCGTTGATATCGAGGATCGCCAAGCGCAGGGCCGGCTCGTCCGGGAAGAGCTTGCGCGCGTCGTCGAGGAAGAGCGTCGAGACGTCGGTGAAGACGTATCGGGCGAGCGCGCCGCGGATCGCGGGAAGGACCGCCCGCGTCGTGGCGCCTGTCCCGGCGCCGACTTCGAGGACCGTGAGGCCGCTGCGCCCGTGAGCGAGCTGCCGCAAGATCTCGGCGGCCGCCCGGCTGAGGCAATCGGGGACGGGATGGGCGCGGTAGAGCGCCTGCTCGCCGCCCGCCTCGGCGTCGAAGAAGATCTCCAGCGCCGAGCGCTCGCCGCGCATCAGCGCGTCGTGCGCCTCGATGCTGCGATCGGTGAAGCGGAAGAGCGCCCGTCCCCAGTCCGGGCCGTCGTTCGGGAATGCCGATCGCTCCGGCCGGGGCGTATCGGTCCGGACATAGCTCTTGTCCTCGCGCCGCAGGAGGCGGCGGGTGCAGAGGTGATCGAGCCACTGCCGCAGCAGGCGCTCGGTGGTCGCGGTGGCGCCCACGCGCTCGCAGACCTCGCGGTGTGTCGAACGCTGCCCCTCGGCGGCGAAGAGACCGTGGCGCTGAAGCGTCGCCCAGATACCGTGCAGCGCGCGCGCCTCGAGGGCCTGCCAGACGGCCTCGACCTCGGCCCGCTGGCCGGCGTCCAGGACGGGCAGCGACGCGGTGTCGACGTCGATCGAGTGCAGCCGGGCCGGCGCGTCGTGATGCGGATCGATGCGGAGCCACGCGACGGCAGGCCCGTCCGCGCGCGCCTCGATCAGGGCGCCCTTGATGCCAGGATAGGTACCGAGCACCGCTTCCAGGTCGCGCCAGTCGAGACCGGGCCCGGCAGCCTCCGGATGCGCGCGGCGCGCGGGCAATATCGCCGGCAGTCCCACGCTGTCGGACTCGCTCGCCAGCGCGTCCAGCAGCCGCTCGTAGTCCCGGAACAGCGCGTCGGCGAGGCCTGGGGCCAGCACCGCGTCCATGCAGTACCAGTGGAACAGGAGGCCGCCGTCCTCCTCCATCACCTGATGGTCGATCCAAACCTGCGGCGTCTGCGTGAGGACGCAGACCGGCTCGCCGAGCAGGCGCGTCATCGCCCGGTCGATCGACATCCCGTCGAGGGTCATGCCGAGCATGCTCGTGAACACCACCGGCATCAGCGGGCGACCCGCGACGCCGTGGCGGCGCCCGAGCTCGCGCAGCACGTCGACCCCGTTGACGTCGCTGTTGGCCAGGTGCCGCCAGAGACGAGCCTGCGTTGCCTCCATGCGCTCCCGCAGGCCCTCGCCGGATCCAGGCTCGAACTCGACGAGGAGGACGGAGGTGAAGTCCCCGATGAGCTGCGGCACGTCCGGATGGACCGGCCGCCGGTTGAAGAAGGTGAGGTTGAGCGTGAAGTCCGGCCGCCGGCACGCCCGTTCGAGGACGATCGCGAACAGCGTCAGCAGCGCGGCCGAGGGCGTCACGCCCCACGCCTGCCAGCCTGCCTTCAGTCGGGTCCAAACCGGTTCCGGCACTCGTCCCTGGCGCGTGGTCACCCGGGGGCGGGACGCCGGCCCGCCCTCGGCGAGCGCGAGTTGCGGAGCGGGCGGCAGCGTCTCGATCCGGTCGAGCCAGTAGCGCCAAGCCGCGCGCCAGGGTTGCCGCTCGCGCGCGGCGAGCTGGTGCAGGACGTAGTCGCGGAAGGTGAAGTCGAGCGGCGCGAGCGCCTGCCCGGAATAGGCGGTGGCCAGATCGTCGAACAGGACCTTGAAGCTCTGCACGTCGAACAGCAGCAGATCGAGCTTCATGTGCAGGCGGTAGCGCGCCTCGTCCCGGCGGCTGATGACGACCTCGAAGAGCGGCCACCGCTCCGCCGGCGTCACGTCGCGCGACAGCCTCTCCCGCGTGGCGCCGAGGCGGTCCTCCGCCTCGGCGGGCGGCAGCCCGCGCAGGTCGCTGCGGGTGAATTGGTAGTCCGGCACCTGGGCCGCGACGGACTGGAAGCCGTCCTCACCGATCGTGGCGCGCAGCATGTCGTGGCGCCGCACGACCGCGTTCCAGGCCCGCTCCAGCGCGTCGGGATCGCAATCCGCGACGGTCTTGTCCCACTCGAAGACGACGTGACAGGCGATGCCCCCGAAGTCGATGACGTCCGTGCGTCCGAGCCAGTAGGCGTGCTGGATCGGGGTCAGGGGGAACGGCTCGAACCGCGCTCGCGCGTCCGTGCTCGCCATCGCCGCCGGTTCGGCGGGCTCCACCCGCGAGGGGGTCTCCGACGGTGCACGCTCCGACAGGATGAGCGCGGTCAGCCCAGCGACGGTCATCGCCTCGTAGGCGCGCGCGGCGTTGAGGCGGACGCCCAGCGCGCGCTCGACCTCTGCGGACAGTTCCAGGAAGAGCAGGGAGTCGAGGCCGAGCCGCAGCAGGTCCTGGTCCGCGTCGATCGCGACGAAAGCGTCCAGGCGCAGCTGCGCCCGGATGCGACGCGCGAGCCAGTCCCGCAGGACCGGTGCGTCGGTCTCGCCGTCGCCGGTCAAGTCGGGAGCGTGGGGCTGCGCGGGGCTCTCCGCCCGTGCGACCGGCGTCGCCCGATCCGGGTCCGGCGGGGCGGCCTGCGGACGCGGCGTCTGCGCCAGGAGACGTCGGCGCCCGTCGCTCTCCGGCAGGTCGACGCGCATCGCCAGCCGGTAGGCCGGGGCGCCGAGCAGCGCCTGTTCGAGGTGCCACAGCCCCTCGCCGGTCGTGAGCACACCCATGCCCTCGGCCGCGAGGCGCTGCCGGAGCGCGGGCGTCGACGCCCGCCCGATCTCGCCCCAGGCGCCCCAGGCGACGGAGACGACCGCCAGCCCCGAGGTCCGTGCCCGCTCGGCCAGCCCGTCGAGATGGGCGCTGGCCAGTGCGTGGGCTCCCTGACCCCGCGCGCCGAGCGCGGCGGCGGCCGACGAATAGAGCACGAGGTAGCCCTCGCGCCGCTCTCGCTCCAAGTGCGCGACGAGAATCTCCGCGGCGTCGGCTTTGACGGACAGGACCCGCTCGATGCGCGGCACGCTCAGATCGGCGAGAGGTGCGTCGTCGAGCGTGCCCGCCGCGTGCAGGATGCCCGCGATGCCGCCCTCCGCCTCCAGGGTCCGCAACGCCAAACCTAGGTCGTCGGGACTGGCGACGTCGCAGGCGAGCCATCGGATCGTCGCACCCGCCGCCCTCTCGAGGTCGGCGCGCCAGGCGCGGGCGCCTTCGTCGGCGCGCGGGGCCAGGATCGCCACCCGCTCGGCGCCCAGTCGGACGAGCCAGGCGACGCTCGCGCGCCCGAGGCCGCCGAACCCGCCCGTCACCACGTGCCAGCGGACGGTGTGCAGGCTGTCGGGCGGCATGCCCGGCTGCGCGCTCGGATCGACGGCCAACTCCTGCGCCTGCGCGACGCCGTCGCGTACCGCGACCCACCGCTCCCCGGCCTCGATCGCCGCCAGGCCGACGGCCAGATCGCTTGTGTCGGCATCGACAGCGAGGTCTATCGCGCCGATCTCGGCACCGGGATGCTCAGTTCCGGCGACGCGCAGGAGGCCCCAGAGCGCGCGCTGCGCCGGATCGACGGCGGAGCCCGCGTGCCAGGCGCCGCGCGTGAGCACGACGGCCCGCCGCGGCGACAGCCCGAGCGCGTGCAGGACGTCGGTCGCCCGTTCGGCCAGGTTATTCCCGAAGGGAACGATCAGCCGCGCGTCGGCGCCCGCGTCGAGAACGATCCCGGCCGCGCCCCACGCGCGTTGCGTCTCGGGATCCGCGCCGACAGGCCGCCACGCCGTCGTGGAGCGCGACGTGGCGACAGGCCGCCAGCGCCAGCGGTAGGTGGTGCCGGGCGCGGGCGTGGGCAGCGGCGCTGTCGCGAACCGTGCGGTGGGTCCTGCGCGCGCCACGAGCTGCCAGTCCCCGGCATGCGCTGTCTCGATGTCGATATGGGCCTTGCCGAACAACCCCGGCCGCCACGTCAGGCGCACCTCGCCGGAGCCCGGCGGTCGCTCCAGCTTAGCGGGCCATGCGGGCACGCCCGCGCCCGCGCCGTGGCGCCGCGTGAGTTCCTCGGCCGCCTGCCGGAGCCGGTCCTGCCACGCCGCGTCGTCGAGGTCGTCCGACCAGTCGGCGAGGTAGGCGCCGCTGCCGACGACCCGACCCAGGACGGGGTGCCCGCTGTCCCGACCGACCCGACCGACCCTTCCGGAAGGCGCAGCCGTGCCGGCGACGATCACGTGCTCGCTGATCCGCGCGGTCGCGGTGCCGTCGTCCGGCAGCCACGCGACGGTCGAGAAGCCGGCGCCGCGACAGGCGGCCTCCCAGCGCGCCGTGTCGAGGAAGAGCTCGCCGCCGCGGTCCGGCAGGTCGAGCAGAGGCGCGACCAACGGGCCGAACACGAAGTCGAACAGGCGCATCGGCCGCGTGATCTCACGCATCACCAGGTGCCCACCCGGCTTGAGCAGCCCGCGCAGGGCACGCAGGGTGCGCCCGACATGCTGCGTCGCGTGGATCACGTTGGCCGCCACGATGAGGTCGTAGCCGGCCGGCGCGAAGCCCTGGTCCTGCGCGTCACGCTGCAGGTCGAATTCGCGGTAGGCGACGAAGTCGTAGGCCGCGAACTTGTCGGCCGCGCGCCGCGTGAAGATCGGCGAGATGTCGGTGAAGTCGTAGCGCACGCCCGGCCGGTGGGTCAGCTCGGGCAGCAGCCAAGCCGTCGTGCCGCCGGTGCCGCCGCCGACCTCCAGGACGTCGAAGTGGGGCTCGCGGTGGTCCCGGGCGAGGCCGGCCACCACGCCGGCGGCGATCTGGTTGAAGTAGCGGCCGAAGCTGAAGTCCTGATAGAGGACCTCGACGCCCTGGGATGCCGAGGCCGGGAAGATCACGCCGACGGGCTCGACCGCGCCACGCATCATGGCGTGCAGCTGCGTGCCGGCCGACGTCACCGTGTCGGCGATGACGTCGAGCCCCTCGCAATAGCCGCGAAGTTCCTCGGTGAGCCGTGCGCGCGCCTCGTGCGGGACGGGGCGCGCCGCGCCGAACAGATCGCCGTCGCGCCGGTAGTAGCCGTCTTCCACGCAAGCGTTGAGGAGCCGGACCAGGAGCTGCCAGTAGCGCGGCAGGAGGCGGCCCCCGCGCAGGATTTCGGCCGCAGACACGCCCGCCTCGATCCGGTCCCCGACGCAGGCCCGCACCATCGCGTCCACGTAGATCGCGTGGAGCGGGACGACGCAGGCGTAGAGCGCGGCCAGACGCGGCAGGTCGAGGGCTTTCCCCGCTCGGACGGCGACCGCGCGGCCGGCGTCGAGCGCGCCGCCCGCGTCGGCAGCCGCCGGCGGGGTGTCCGTCGCCGCAGGAGCGGGCGGGCATGTGAAGCGCTCGGTCGAGAACGGGTAGAGCGGCGCCCGGCACCGGGGCGCGCGACCCGGCCAGATGCGCTGCCACGGCAGGTCGGCGCCCGCCGCGTAGAGCTGGAGGTAGGCTGCCTGGAGGCACTCCGCGCTCGACTGCTGCCGGCGCGCGCTGGCGATCCACCGGTACCCCGGATAAGCGCGGCGACCGATGCCGGAGAGCGGCGCTTCGGCGCCGAGTTCCAGGCCGAAGGTCGTGCCACCCTCGATCGCGCACCGGAGCGCCTGCCCGAACCGGACGGGTTCGCGCACGTGCCGGCGCCAGTAGCCGCGTGTGCAAAGATCCGCCGCATCGACCGCTCGGCCGAGCAGGCCCGACAGGTAGGTCGGAGAGGTCGCGGCTGGCCTCGCTGCCTCAACCCGCGCGGCAGCCTGCTCGAAGACGTCGAGCATCGGATCCAGCAGGGCGGAATGGGCCGCGCCCTCGACCGCGAGCAGGTTGTGGCGCACGCCGTGCGCGTCCAGCGCGTCCGCCAGCGACCGGATGGCTGTCGCGCGGCCCGATAGGACGAGGTGGCCCGCATCGTTGTAGGCGGCGACGTCCAGGTCCGCCCGGTCCAGCAGCGGGCGCAGGGTGTCCTCGTCGGCGAACGCGGTCAGCATGGCCCCGTTCGCCCCGTGCGCCTGCATCAGGCGGCCCCGCTCGACGACGAGGGGCATCGCGATCTCGGCGGGTAGGATGCCGGCGACCACCGCGGCGGCGTACTCGCCCACCGAGTGGCCGAGCACGAGGTCCGGTGCGAGGCCGAGGTCGCGCCAGAACGCCGCCATGGCGATCTGGAAGGCGACGACCGCAGGCTGCGTGTAGCGCATGTCGGCCAGCGCCCCGGGGTGGCGTCCGGCCATGACGTCACGCAGCGGCAGGTCGAGATGCGGCGCGACGAGATCGCAGCACAGGTCGAGGCCGCGCGCGAAGGCCGCCGAGGTGCGCTACAGCTCCTCGCCCATGCCCTCCCACTGCGTGCCCTGCCCGCCGAACAGCCAGAGCGCGCGCGCCGGCCCCTGCCCCGCACAGGCCAGAGGATGGTCGATTCCCGCCGCGAAGGCCTCCAGCGCCGCCGCCGTGTCCGCGCCGACTGGTACCGCGAGGCGGTGGCCGAGATCACGCTCGCGCCCGTGGCAGGCCGTGGCGGCAAGTTGCACCGGGTCGGCGCCCCGGCGCAACTCAGCCGCGTATGCGGCGGCCAGCGTCCTCAGCGCATCCCCCGTCGCGGCGGACACCAGGAGGCCGGCCGTCGCGACCGGCTCCCGCGAGGGTACCTGCGGCTGGAGCGGAGCGGACTGCACCACGACGTGGCAGTTCGTCCCGCCCAGGCCAAAGGCCGACACGCCGGCCGTCCGCACAGCCTGCGGCCAGTTTTGTGCCCGCGTCGGGACCGTAAAGGGCGTCCGCTCCAGCTTCAGCGCCGGGTTGGGGCGCGCGAAGCCGAGGCTCGGTGGGATCGTCCCGTGGTGGACGGCCAGCACCGCCTTGATGAGGCTGGCGATGCCGGCGGCCGTGTCGAGATGGCCGAAATTGCCCTTGACCGAGCCGAGCCAGACCGGCCCGGTCCCGCGCTCCGCGAAGGCCGCGGCCAACGCCTCGACCTCGATCGGGTCCCCGAGCGGCGTCGCGGTGCCGTGCGCCTCGATCATGCCGATGTCGGCGGGCGTGACGTCGGCCACCAGCATCGCCTCGCGCACGACCTCGCGCTGGCCAAGAACGGAGGGTGCGGTGAATCCGACCTTGAGGCTGCCGTCGTTGTTGATCGCGCTGCCGCGCAGCACGGCCAAAATCGGGTCGCCGTCGCGCAGCGCGTCGTCGAGCCGGCGCAGCGTCACTGCGCCGACGCCGTGGCCACCGTAGGTGCCCTGCGCGCCCGCGTCGAACGGCCGGCATCGCCCGTCGGGCGAGAAGATCATCCCGGGCTGGTGGAGATAGCCGACCTCGGTGGGAAAGGAGATCGCCGCGCCCCCGGCGAGCGCCATGTCGCACTCGCCCGAGCGCAGGCTCTCGCAGGCCATGTGGACGGCCACGAGCGAGCTGGAGCAGGCCGTCTGCACCGTGAGCGCCGGCCCCTTCAGGTTCAGCTTTTAGGCGACGCGCGTGGCGAGGTAGTCCTTGTCGTTGCCGAGCAAGGCCTGTAGCCCGGACGCGGTCGACACGCCGAGCGCCATCCGGTCCCGGCCGGGATAGGTACTCAGGCGCGCCGCCCCGAACACACCGGTCTTGTGGGGCACGTGGCGCGGCGCGTAGCCGGCATGTTCGAGCGCGTGCCACGCAATCTGCAGGAATAGCCGCTGCTGCGGGTCGAGGATCTCCGCTTCCTGGCGCGCATAGCCAAAAAGCGGTGCGTCGAACGCCTCGACGTCGTCGATCACGGCGGCGACGTTGACGTAGTTGGCGCGGTCGGCGACGGCCGGCGGAACACCCGCCGCGCCGAGTTCCTCGCGCGTGAAGCGGCGGCTGCTCTCGACGCCCGCGACGAGGTTGCGCCAGTAGGCGTCGCTGTCGGGCGCGCCCGGAAACCGGCAAGCCAGACCGATGACCGCCACCGGCTCGCACGTCCCGTAGGACGGCTCGATCCGGCAGGGCGGCCCCTCGCCCCCCGCCTCGACATACGGGCCGTTGTCATCCCTGCGGGATCGGACGCTGTCCATCAGGCGACTCCCCGGACGATAGGTGCAAGCCGGGCCGCTCGCCGCGTAGCCCAGTCGAGATGCCGCGAGGTGCGCGGCCGCGGATGTGCGGGCCCGCGCCTCACGGCCGATGACCCAGCCGGCGGTGGAGACGGTCGCGCCGCCGCTGCAGGGCCGGGCTCCGGTCGGCGGCTGCGTGATCGGTCCCCTTGGCCCCACCGATCTGCGACGCGAGCGCGGAGGGCGTGGGATGGGCGAAGAGGTCCGTCACGGCGATGTCGTGACCCGCGCCGATCAGCTTGCCGTGGAGCTGGACAAGCTGGAGCGACGTCGCGCCCGCCTCGAAGAAGTTCTGCGCCGGCCCGACGTCCCGGCCGACGACCTCCTTGAAGAAACCGCGGACCAGCGCGACCTGCGCCGGAGCCGCGGGGCCAGCCGGCGCTGTGATCGGGTCGGCCGCGATCGGATCGGCCGCGCGCGGGGGCGGCACGGCGCGCGGCGGCACCAGCGCGTCGAGCGGACCCGTCCACGCGTCCGGCTCGACGGTGAGGCGTCTGAGGAGGCGCACATAGGCGTCGAACAGGCCGTCGATCGTCTCCGGCGCGAACAGCGCCTCGACGAAGTCCCAGTTGAAGCACAGATCCCCGTCGGACTCGTAGACTTGGTGGTCGAGCCAGACCTGCGGTGTCTGTGAGATGCCCCAGCAGGGCCTCAGCCACGAGGCATGGTGGAGAAAGCGGCTCGTGTCGAAGCCGATCGCGCTCGTGAAGACCACCGGCAGCCCAACGGCGAAGGCGCGATCGCGTGCGCTGAGTTCCCGCAGGAGACGGAGAATGGAGACGCGACGGTGCGAGAGATCCTCGCCGAGCTGACGCTGCAAGCGCTGAGCGCCGGCCTCCAGCGTCGCCTCCGGGTGCCACGCCAGCGGCAGCAGGGAGGTGAAGTCCCCCAGCACACGCTCGATGTGGGGATGCACGGGCGCGCGGTCGAACAGGGTGAGGTTGATCGTCAGGTCGGGTCGCGCGCTCCCAGCGCCGAGAACGGCCGCGTAGCAGGATAGGAGGAGGGCCGAGGGCGTCATGCCGAGGTCCCTCGCTTGGCCCTTCAAGCCGGCCCAGTCGCGCGCGTTCAGGCGCGCGCTGCGCCGTGCGAAGACCGGGCTGCGGAGTTGTGCCGGATCTGCGCGTAAGGAAAGCTGCGGCGCGGGCGGGAGGCCGGGGAGGCGCTCGCTCCAGTAGGAGCGGTCCGCCTCCGTCTCGGCGGCTCCGTGCCCCACCACGTAGTCACGGAAGCCGATGTCGAGCACGGGCAGCGGTGCCGCCTCGTCGATGTAGAGCTGCTCCAGTTCGGCGAGCAGGATCTGCATGCTCAGGCCGTCGAGCAGCAGGTTGTCGAGACCGACATAGACGCGGCTGCGCCCGCTCCCGTCCTCCGCCACCTGCACATCGAAGACCGGCCAGCGCGCGGGATCGAGCACTTGGTGCGAGAGGCGCCCGCGCAGGTCCGAGGCCTGCCTGCCGTCGAGGTCGTCCAGGGCATGGCGGACGATGGCCAGGGCGGGAACCTCGGCGAGGACCACTTGGCAGCCGTCGCGCACCACGGTCCGCAACGCGTCGTGCCGGGCAATCAGGCGGTCCCAGACCCGCGCGAACCGGTCGAGATCCAGGTCGATGACCTCGAACTCGACGAAGAAATGTGCACCGACGCCGCCCAGGGGGAACGCGGGCGAGCGGCCGACAACGTAGGCCTGCTGCACCTCGGTGAGCGGGAACGGCTCGTGGCGCGCCGCCGGATCGGCGCGCAGCGGTTCCGGCGCCGCGCCCGTCGCGCTGCGGCGCAGGCTGGCGGCGAAATCGGATAGCCGCGGTCGCGCGAAGAGGTTGTGGAGCTCTGCCACGAAGCCGAGTTTCGCCAGCTCGCCGACGAAGCGCGTCGCCAGCAGGCTGTCGCCGCCGTCCTCGAAGAATCCGCTGCTGCGGTGGGGCCGCTCGACGTCGAGCAGGCGGGTCCACAGCTCCGCGACGGCCCGCTCGGCTTCCCCGCACGGGTCCTCCCCCGCGGTCGTCGGGCACGACCGACCACCGCCGTCGATCCCTGCCAGTGCCTGATGGTCGATCTTGCCGTTAGCGGTCAGCGGCAGACTGTCGAGCAGGTGCAAGTGCTGGGGAACCATGTAGGCGGGCAGCTTGCGTGCGAGACCCGCCAGCAGCGCGGCCCGGTCGGGTCCGCGCGCAGCCGTGTCGTGCAGGAAGAGGAGCACCGCGTCGGGCCCCTCGTCGGCACGCAGGAGCGACAGGGCGCGGGCCTCGCAGGCCGCGCGCCAGAACGGGACCGCGTGGAGCCGTTCGGCGAGGCCCCGCGGTTCGAGCAGCTCGGCGCCGACGAGCGCACGCGCCGTCGGCCGCAGCCGCTCGGCGACGACGATCAGAGCGCCGCTCGCGGCCAAGCCGAGCACGTCGCGCAGGCCCTCGCCGGGATCGTCGAGCCGGTGCAGGTGGTTGTTGAGCCAGAGCAGGTCGGCCCACCGCTCGCGCCCGCGCGAGCGCGCCGCGGTGACGACCTCGGCGTTCGGGAACCCACCGAGGCGCGCACGGGCGCGCCCGACCATGTCCGGCGAGGTTTCGATCCCGAGATAGGAGACCGTGTCCGGGTCGAGGCTCGCCAGCAGCCGCTCCGCGGCCATGCCGCTGCGCGCACCGGTTTCGGCGATGCGCACAGGCCGGCCGAGCCGAGCCGCCATCGCGCGCACGATCGCCGCGACCCGCGCGATCGCGGCGCGACCGGGGCCATCGCATTGCAGGGCCTCGGGGGAGAGCCGGGGATGGTCGAGGATCGTGAGGGGGGTCGCGCGGCCGTGCAGGATGTCTCGCAGGAGCGTGTGGTGCATGGCGAGGTCGGGGTCGCTCGGCATCTCGGCCTCGATCCCGCCGCGGGCGAAGCGGTCGACCGCGACCGCAGCCAGTGCGCCCCGCTGCGCCAGCCAACGCAGCCAGCGCTCGAACAGGCCCCGCCAAGCGGGTTGCGCGCCGTAGCGGACGAGCACGTCGTCGGCCGAGATCGGCGTAGAGAAGTCGATGCCCTCGCGGCGCAGGTGCTCCAGGAGGAAGCCGGCCACGGGGCCCTCGTCGCCGGCATCGGCGGACGGAAGGGGGGATGCGTCCGTCGCCGCGAGCACGGCAGGGAGGTCCAGACGGTCCTGGTCCGCACCGTCCCCGGCCACCGCGAAGGCCACGAGCCGCTTGTCCCGGTCGCCGAGCGCCAGGGTCAGTCCGCCGCGGATGCCGGGCAGGCCGCGCAGGGCCGCGTCGATCTCGCCGAGTTCGATGCGGTGGCCGCCGACCTTCACCTGCCGGTCGCGGCGCCCGAGGAACTCGAGCGTCCCGTCCGGCCAGTAGCAGCCGAAATCGCCGGTGCGGTACCAGCGCGCGCCGTCCTGCTCGACGAACTGCTCGGCCGTGCGCTCGGGCGCGCCGAGATAGCCCAGCGCGACCCCGTCGCCGCCGATCCACAGTTCGCCCGGAACACGGTCGGGACAGTCGCGGCCGAGCGGATCGACGACTCGGTACGCTTGGTTCGCCAGCGGAAAGCCGTAGGGGATCGAGCGCCAAGCCGGGTCGATTGCGTCGACGACGAAGGCGTTGGACCAGATCGCGGCCTCGGTTGCCCCGCCCATGGCCACGAACCGGCCGTCCGGACGGAAGCGGCGATAGCGAGGGGCCAGGTCGAGCCCGACCCAGTCGCCTGATAGCAGCACGAGGCGCAGGCTGGCCGGCGCGTCGGCGCCCACGCCCTCGGCGTAAGTCAGCAGCATGTCGAACAGCGCCGGCACGGTGTTCCACACGCTCACGCCGTGGGTGCGGATGGCCGCGCACCAGGCGGCCGGATCGCGGCGCTGCTGCTCGTCGACGAGGACGAGGGCGCCGCCCGCGCCGAGCACCCCGAAGATGTCGTAGATCGACAGATCGAAATGCAGCGCCGACAAGCCCAGCACGCGGTCGCCGGGGCCTACCCCGTTGCGCCGGGTGACGTCGGCGCAGGTGTTGAGCGCTGCGGCGTGCGAGATGACGACTCCCTTGGGGGTGCCCGTCGAGCCGGACGTGTAGATGACGTAGGCCGGCCGGTCCGCCGGGACGGCGACCGGCTCAGCCAATGGCTCGGCCCGGCAGGCCTTCTGCCACGTCAGGCAGGCGGGGCCGCCCTCGTCGTCGCGGTCATCGGCGGTGGAGCAGGTCAGGACGATCTGCACTCCTGCGCCGCAGTAGATCGCGGCGCGGCGTTCGGACGGCTGCTGCGGTGCGACCGGCACGAATACCCCGCCGGCCTGCAAGATGCCGAGCGCAGCGACGATCTGGCCGACGCCCTTGTCCATGCAGATCGCGACGCGGTCGCCGGGCGCGACGCCCCGCGCGCGGAGCGTCGCAGCGAGTCTGCGGGCGAGATCGACGAGCTCGGAACAGGTCAGCGCGTCGTCGCCGTGCACGATCGCGGTCTCGCCGGGCGTCGCCGCGGCGCGGGCGAAGACGCCCTCGTGCAGAAGACCGGCCGGGCGCTCGGCCGACGTCGCGTTGACGCGGCGGCGCGTGGCGGCCTGCGTTTCCGGCATCGCGTCCGGGAGAGGCGCCGTCCAGACGGCATCCTCCGCCGCCAGACCGCGGACCACCGCGACGTAGGCGTCGAACATGGCGGCGACGAGGCCGTCTGGGAAGAGCGCTTCGTTGCTGTCCCACTGCAGGTGGACGGAGCCGTCGTTCTCGTAGGCGAGGTGATCGATCCAGACCTGGGGTGTCTGCGAGATGCCCCAGCCCGGCACGCCGAGCGCGCCGTCGGTCGAGTGGCCGAACAGCGGGCGGCCGAGATTGCTCGTGAACACCACGGGCGCGCCGTGCGGGTGGCTGCCGGCCCGTCGCAGGTCGCGCGCGACGTCGACGCCCGAGACGTGACGGTGCTCGTGCGCCTGCGCGAAGACCTCTTGATTGGCGCGCACGAGGTCGACGAACGGACGTCGGGGCCCGACATCCAGGTCGAGCAATAGGATGCTCGTGAAATCGGCCAGCATCCCGTCCACGGCCGGATGAAGGGACAGGCGGTCGAACAGCGTGAGGTTGAGGAGCAGCCGCTCCTGCCCGCCCCACCGCCCCAGGACGTGGCCGAAGCAGGTGACCAGCGCGGTCGACGGCGTGAAACCGGCATCGCGCGCGCGTGTCACGATACGCCGCCATTCCCCGTCGTCGATGCGGTGGCGGCGTCGTGTGACGCGCACCGGCGCGCTCACGGCAGGATCGCGCGCCAGCGGCAGGTTCGGCGCGGGCGCGAGCGCCGCGAGCCTCTCGTCCCAGAAGGCCCGGGCGGCGCGGCGCTCGTCCGCCGTGCGCCTCTCCAGGTCGGCCAGATAGCTGCGGAAGTCGTAGTCCCGCGGACGAGCCGGGAGGTCGCGCCCGTCGAGCAGCGCCGCCAGTTCGTCGAACAGCAGCGTAAAGCTAGCTGCATCGGCGACCAGGAGGTCCAGGTCGACGCAAAGGCGGTGGCGGCCTTCCGGCAGAAGAACGAGCCGGAAGTCGAGCGTCTCTCCGCGCGCCACGTCGAGGACGCGGTGCCCGTGCTCGCGGCGCAGCTCCGCGAGCCGGCGATCCGTCGTCGCCGGATCCGCGCCGCGCAGGTCCTCGACCCGTAGGTGGAACCCGTCAGGGTGCCCGACATAGCGCTGCGTCCCGTCGGACTGGAAGGCCGTGCACAGCATGGGATGCCGCCGCCGCAGAGCGCGGATGGCGTTCTCGACGGCGGCCGGTTCGAGGGCACGCCCCCCTGCCCGCGGCCCGTCGAACTCCTGGTAGAGGTGACAGCCGACGCCGCCGAGCGACTGGCTGGCATCGCGGCCCACGAGATAGGCGTGCTGCGCCGCGCTAAGCGGGAACGGCTGCCCGTCCAGCATGGACGGGAGATCTGCGGGTGACGTTCCCCGGGATTCGGCGCCCGTTCTCTTCAGCAGGCTTTCCCAACCGGCCAATGTCGGCCGGCCAAAGAGTTCCCGGAGCGAGACCCTGTAGCCTCGCTTCCGGAAGGTGTTGAGCCACTGCATCGCGCAGAGCGAGTCGAGGCCGATCTCGATCAGGTTGGTGTGATCGTCGATCGCGTCGACCGGCACCCGCAGGCTTCGCGCCAGCTCGCTTTTCAGCGTCTCCGACGATCTGTCGCTGTCACGCATTGATCTTCAACCATTCGGCGGCGGTCAGCAGCGCCGCCTCAAGGCTCGCGGCGACGGAGTAGGGGTAGGGCGATTTGCCGGATTGGTTCAGCGCCGAGGCCTGTTTCTCGTAGGTCCGCCGCCGCTCGGGACCGGGTTCGACGCGAACCGCGCCGGCGCAGAATCTGCTCTGCAGCGCGACCGTCTCCCGGCTCCAGGCGAGGTAGTCCGCCATGAAGCGCGGCGAGTTCTGCGGCAGCTCCGCGCCGGTCATGATCAGCACGAAGCGGTCCTGCTTGGCGTAGAGCGCCTTCAGGTCGTTCAGCAGGATCTCGCTGCTCGCGTCGGGCACGTGGTCCGGCATGTGAAGCCTGACCACTGGCCAGGATGCCGTATCGATAAATGGATCCATGGCTTATCTATGTTTTCTGCTGAAGGTGGGGATTATATCAGAGGTTTAAATTTATTAATTTAGTATTTACCATGTACTCCTCCAGTTTTCAGATGCGCTGGCCACGGGCACAAGGAATTTCTCATGCCCAGCCATTCCAGGTGATGATGGCAGGTACTTTGTAGTTATTATTGCATCAGATTCGCTTTCTTTTTGGCATTTCTATGCTTTTTAGCGGCTAAAAAGAGCAAATTGTCATTTTAAATGTTCTAATTCGTGAAAATACCTCCTAGCCGTGCCGTGTCTCTGTTGTCGGAATTTCAGGATGGCATGTCTAACGGTTCTGGGGTGCTGGGTGCCGTCATCGGGGCTGTTTCAGAAATCTATGCTATACTTGAGCAACCCAGCCGCGATATGCTCGACCCGCGCTCTCCTCGCCGAGGAGAGGCCGGCCGTCGCGCGCGACAACGTCCGCCCCGCGACCTTCCGGCCGCGCGCGACACCCCCGATCATGCCAACCGATATGAGAGCCATACGATGGGATCGACGCACCCGGACCAAGAGGCCGATGCCTATGCTCAGACGGCAGAGCTGTACGAGATCTTGAGCGAGCAGCACTGGTCGGAGCGACGCGACTCGATCCTGCGCACGCTGGCGGACGCGGCCGGCATGACCGGGCACGTCGTCGATATCGGTGCGGGAACGGGGCGCGGCACGGCGTTGATCGCCGATCATATTCCTCATGTGAGCGTCATGGCGATCGAGCCGTCGGCGTCGATGCGCGTCGGCCTCATGACGCGCGTCTTCGCCAACCGCACGATGCGCGACCGCGTCACCGTCTGCGATCGGCGCTTCCAAGAGGCCGAGCTTCCATCCCGGCTCTCGGCAGCCTTCGCCTTCGGATCCATCGGTTTCCTGGGTCGGCAGGATCGGCGGGCGTTCTGGCTCCGCCTGCAACGATGCCTCGACGAGGAAGGCTTCGTGTTCGCCGACCTCATGCGGGTCGGCGCTCCGCAGGTCGTCGACGAAACGCGGGTGGCCAGCGCGGATGTCGGCGAGCAGCGCTACGAGATCTGGCTATCGGGGCGGCCGGGCGCGCAGGACACCATCGTCTGGACCATGCGGTGCGAGATCCTCCGGGGCTCCCGCATCGTCCGCCGCTTCATCATCGAGCGCGAGTGGCACGCCTTCGGTTTGAGCCAACTGGCTGACGAGGCCAGGGAGGCGAATTTCGACATGTTTCCGATCGAGCACAGCCCTGTCCCGGCCGCCATCTTCCGACGACGCATCAAGGTCTGACGATTGTGGCGTGGCAGTTGTCCCCGGGTGACGGCAGGGAGCGTGTCGCAAACCCGACTGTGGGCCACAGGAAGGGCGCCTGATGTCCCGCTTTCACAGTTTGTCCGCGCCGGGAAATGTGAAGCAGCGGGGGGCGTGTCCCTTGGCGTCGTGTTACCCGCCGAGGGGCACCACGATCACCGGCTGGGCCGGATCGGTCAGGCTGCCAGGGTGAGCGGGCTGACGAGGGGAATATCGCCGATCGGGGCGATGCTTTCCAGGCTCATGGGGCGGGTGCGCTGGACGGCCCACCCGTCGTTCCGTTCGAGCAGGATCGTGCCGATGAGGCGGCGGCCGTCTTGGTTGGGGAAGATGCCGACCACCTCGGCCCTGTGCTTGATCTCGCCGTTCGGTCGCTCCAGCGAATCGATGATGGAGAACTTGATCCGATGGCTGGCCGGGACGCTCATGTAGGCCAGCCCGTCGGCTTCAGCGCTTTTCGACCGGCTGACCCGCCACATCAGCGTCCTGAGCCTGAACGGCGACAGCTACCGCCTCAGATCCTCCCGAAGCCGGCGCGACGGCACGGGCGGCTCGAAGCAAATCCGGGTCGGTGTCGATCTCCTCGACCTCGAGACAGGCGAGATCCTTCCAGTTTGATCATGTCATCGTGCAACCGGATATCAGCGTCCGGCTTGGTTTTGCTCCGGCGTGTCGGCATGAGATCATTCATAAGTTTGCAAATGCGCATTGATGCTGCTGATTTCTGCGATTTGATTCATGAAAAATCGATTTGAGATAATATAATTTCTTATATTACTATTGATCTTCCGGCGCAAACACAGTCTAGAATTTTTATAAATACATATAATAGATGTTTTTCATATAAATTTTCGTTTGACGATCTACATTTCCAAACATATTGCGATCGACCCTAGGGCAACCAACCAGACCGGGGAGAGGGTGTACTGTGGGCTCGGGCCAGTATCCGCCAGCACAGGGTAAGGTCCCCGGCGAGGGGTGGCGAGCGATCGTAGCGCAGGGGCTGGATCGCCTTGGGTGGTCGGAACACGCCCATACCGACCATCTAGCCGACGACATCGCACTGACGGTCGTCGACGCGCCGCTCGCCGACGACGTGACCTTCGCCCTCGACGGGCCGACGACGTTCTCCCTGAGCGTTTTCCTACAGGGCCGCGGGACGCTCTCTGCGCGTGGGGTGCCCCCTGTCGATGTCGCGCCGGGCACTGCCATCCTGTTTCGATGCAGGGATCGGGCGTCGGGGGTCAACACCCTGCATGGCGGCCGACAGTTTCAGTTCATCGACGTGCGCTTCGAGGGCGGCTTCCT
Organism: Methylobacterium tarhaniae; assembly: GCF_001043955.1. Lineage (GTDB taxonomy): Bacteria > Pseudomonadota > Alphaproteobacteria > Rhizobiales > Beijerinckiaceae > Methylobacterium > Methylobacterium tarhaniae. Next base: position 31,484 of record NZ_LABZ01000126.1, read on the forward strand.
GAGACGCATGGACGATACGGATCTGGGACTCTGGAACGCCCACCCGCTGGATGCGACCGATCTGCTGCTGGCCGGCTTCCCTGCCTCCAGTCACCTGCTGCGCTTGGCGGCCGAGATCATGGTGGCGTCGAGGACGGACACGATCGCCCGGCGCCTCATCCTGCACGGGAAGGTCATCGAGGCTCTGGGGGCCGCCATCGAGACGCTGAGCCGTCGGCGGGAACCCGGCGGGATCCTGCGTCCGAGCGATCGTTCCAAAGTCGAGCAGGCGCGCGCGAGACTGGAGCAGCGCTACGAGGAGAATTGGACGATCGGCCGCCTCGCGCGCGAGGTCGGCCTGGGCGAGAAGCCGCTCAAGTTCGGGTTTCGCGAACTCGTCGGTCTTCCGATCCACGCCTACCTCACCAAGATCCGCCTCGACACCGCGGCGCGCCATCTCGACGGCGGGATGAATGTCACCGACGCGGCCCTGGCCGTGGGCTTCGGCAACCTCAGCCACTTCAGCAAGGTGTTCCGCGAAGCCAAGGGCGTCCGCCCCAGCTTGTATGCGCGCCGCCGCTGAGCCCCCCGCGACGGAAGAGACGATGGATCCCGGCGGAGCGGCCTCGGGTCCGAGGCCGCCCGTTCGCGGGATGTGACCGGGTCCGCCGAGCACCGCTCGCCTCACCCGGGATCACGCCCGTTCCTGCGCGGGGAGTGCGAGTCGGTCCGGGCTTGTCAGTCGCCAGCGCGCCGTATCGCGATAGGCCTCCCAGAGCTCCCTGTAGAGAGCGCATCGCGCCTCAAGCTCGGCCGGGGCGCCGGCATCGACGACGCGGCCGGCGTCCATGACGACGATGTGATCGGCGCTGGCGACCGTCTGCAGGCGATGGGCGACCATCACCACGGTGCGGCCTCGGAACAAGGTGCGCAGCCCCTCCACGATCCGGTGTTCGTTCTCCGGATCGAGCGCCGACGTCGCCTCGTCAAGGAGGACGATCGGCGCGTCCTTGAGGAGCGCACGGGCGATCGCCAGCCGCTGGCGCTCGCCGCCCGACAGCGCGCGGCCGCCCTCGCCGAGGAGCGTCTCGTAGGCGTAAGGCAGTCCCTCGATCAGCCCGTCGCAGCAAGCCCCTCGTGCCGCCGCGCGGCATTCCTCCGGCGTTGCGTCCGGTCGGGCGAGGCGCAGGTTCTCGGCCACGGTGTCGGCGAGCATGAACACCTCCTGAGGGACCACGCCGAGCCGGGCGAGGTGCTGGTCGAGGGACACTGCGCGGATGTCCCCGCCGCCAACGGTGATCCGGCCCGCCTCGACGTCGAAGGCCCGGGCCAGGAGCGACAGAACGGTCGACTTCCCCGCTCCGCTCGGACCGATCACCGCCGTCACCCGCCCCGCGGGGATGACGAGATCGAACCCGTCGAGAACCGGAACGGGGCCGCCATATCCGAACCGGACCCCCTCGAAGCCGATGTCGCCCAAGGTAGCCGCCTCGGGCCCGTCCGGCAAAGGGTCCCGGGCCAGGATGGCCGAGGCCCGGCCGTGCGCCTCGTTGGCGAGCCGCAGCATGAACCCTTCGCCGAGGGAGGCTTCGAGGGGCAGCAGCAGCAGCAACAGGATCAGGGCGACAGCCAGACCCGGCGCGTCGACGGCGCCGTGGGCAAACAGCGCCACGGCGAGCCCGACCAGCGCGAGGACCGCGAGGTCGAGGGTGATCCGCGCCGCGCTGAAAAGCGGCGTGACGGTCATGATCGTCCCCCTGTAGAAGCCGTGCAGCCGGTCGATCTGGCGCCGATAGGCGCCCTGCCGGGCGTCGACCCCGCCCATCGTGCGCAGCACTGGCAGCCCGGACAGGAACTCGACCATGCCGTCGGCCGTCTCGCCGACCAGGCGCGCCTGATCACGGGCGAGCGCGGCGAAGGCCCTGTCGAGGGCGCGGTAGACGAGCGCGGCGGCGGCGGCCAGCAGGAGCGCGGCCGCGAGGAACAGCGGGTGCACGGCCGTGAGCGCGGTCACCAGGACGACGGCCGTGGCCAAGTGGCCGATCTGCCGGCCGAGCCCGTAGCCCGCCTCCTCCTCAAGCCAGCGGAAGCGGTTGGTGACGAGGTCCGACAGGGTGCCCGGGCCGATCGTCGCCAGGGCGCCGAGATTCAGCCGGCGCAGGTGCGCAAACAGGTCAAGCCGGAACTCGGCGACCGCCCGGTATCCGGACTCGAACCCGCGAGCGAACCCGATCGGCATGACCACGATCCGGGCCGCGAACGCGGCGAGGACGAGCGCGACCGCGGCCACGGAACGTGCGCCCGTCCATATCCCGGCGGCGAGCCCGTGGATGATCCAGGCCCCGGTCAGGAGCGGGACCGCGGCCAGCGCGGCGTCCGCGGCCAGGACGGCGAGTCCGACGCGGTAACGGCCGCGCGCACGCCGCGGCATGCGCCGGGTCAGGTCGCCCCACCAGAGCGCGGGAGGCTCAGCCGGCTGTGGCACGGGGGAGGGACTCCGGTGTGACGTCGCCATTCTGGAGCGCCCAGAACCGGGCGTAGCGGCCTCCCAGGGCGAGCAGCGCGGCGTGGTCCCCGCTCTCGGCGATCCGCCCCTCCTCAAGGAGGACGATCTGGTCGGCGTCGACGATCGACGCGAGGCGATGCGCGATGACAAGCACGCAGCGACCCCGGGCGAGCGCGCCGAGCCCGCGCTGGATCTCGCGCTCGTTGATCGGGTCGGCCGCGGCCGTCGCCTCGTCGAGGACCAGGATCGGGGCATCGTGCAGCAGCGTGCGCGCGACCGCGAGGCGCTGGCGCTGGCCGCCCGAGAGCGCGCGCCCCCCGCCGGAGAGGATCGTGTCCACGCCCAGCGGCATCGCGGCGACGAAGTCAGCCGCGCGGGCGCCCGCCAGCGCCCCGGCAAGGGCCGCCGCGTCCGCCTCGGGCGCGGCCAGCCGCAGGTTCTCGGCCACCGTTCCCGAGAAGAGCCAGGGGTGCTGGGGCACCGTACCGACCAGACCATAAAGGGTCTCCTGGCTCATGTCGCGCAGGTCCACGCCGCCGATTGTGATGCGGCCTTCGTGTGGGTCGTGGAAGCGCAGAAGCAGGTTGGCGAGCGTGGTCTTGCCGGCGCCGCTGGAGCCCACGAGCGCCGTCACGGTGCCCGGCGCCAGCGTGAGGTCGATGCCGTCGAGCACAGGCCGCCCCTCGCGGCGGAAGACCACACCCTCGAAGCGGACGGTCCGGTCGGCCGGACACCCGGGCAGCGCCGCCAGAGGAAGCGGGGCCTCGGCCAGCACGGCGTCGATCCGACCGAGCACCTCATTCTGCTGTGCGAAGCGGAAGGCGAAGTTCGGCAGCTTGGTGACCAGGGAGCCGAGGCTCGGCGTGAACACGATGAAGAGCACCAAGTGTGCCGCCGGCAGGTCCCCGCGCGCCAGGAGCCAGAGCCCGAGCGGCAGCACGAACAGGAGGCCGGAGCCGACGAAGACCTGAAGCAGCGAGCTGGCGCGCAGGACGCGCTCAACCCAGAGCGCGATGACGGCGAGATAACGCTCGCTCAGCGCGCGGAAGCGGGCGAGCGCTTGGTCGCCTCCCTCGAACAGGCGTAGCGTCGGCAGGCCCGCGACGTACTCGGCCGCGCCCACGGCCATCCCCGCGCCGCTCATGGTGTAAGCGCGCGTGATGTCGGCGGAGTGTCGCGTCATCGCCCGCATGACGGCCAGACCCGCCACGACGGGCAGCGCCGTGGCCAGTGCGAGGCGCCAATCGAGGGCGAACAGGGCCAGGATGACCACGAACGGCGCCACGAAGTTCGCCGTGGCCTCCGGCACCAGATGAGCCAAGCCGTCCTCGACGCTCTCCACGTCGTCGACGATCAGCCGGCGCAGCGCCTCGGTCCCGTAGCGCTCGCAGACCGACAGGGGGACTCGGGCCAGATGATCGGCGATCCGCAGCCTCAGGTCCAACTGCACGTCGATCGCGATCATGTGCGACAGGGCGGTCGAGCCGAGGAAGGCGAGCCGTCCAGCGACGATCGCGGCTGCGACGGCGGCGAGCGTCCAGCTCATCCGGGCGCCGTCCGGCGCCGGCTCCAGGGTCTCGATGATCAGCAGGCTCACGCCGAACTGCCAAGCGAGGCCGAGGAGCGCGGCAAGGATACCGAGCGCGATCGAGGATACCGCCGCCCAGGGCCGGCTAGCCAGCAGGACGGCGAGACGGGCGAAAGTCGCGCCGAGGCCCCCCGCAGGTGGCGCGGCTGGCGGTCCCCGGGACGGCCCGGCGGGCTCGGCGCTATCGGGGGGCATGCCGGACCAAGCGCGCAGTCGCCGGGACCGCCGCGAGCGCAATGACTGCTGCGAGGCCGAAGCAGGCGGGATAACCGAGCCGTGCCGCGAGCGCCCCGCTCGCTGTGCCGCCGACCGCCGTGCCCGTGGCGACGATCCCCCCAGTCGGCAACCTGCCGTCCGGCGGCAGCCGGCAGCGCTCGACGGCGGGAGCCCAGAGGAACTTCAGCACCCAAGGGAGGTAGAGGAGGTAGACAAGGCCGATCCGGTCGAGAGATAGCCCCGCCTCGCGTATGATCGCCGGCAGGCCGACGAAGGCGATGCCCGACACCACGCTCTGTGTGACGGCGAGGCCGCCGACCGCGGCCAGGACCGGGGCGAGCGCGGGTGCCCGGGGGGCCATGTCGCGGGCCGCCTCCATCAGAACCGCGTCCGCCACGACACGCCGACGATCCGCGGCTGTCCGATGGTGGCGTACGTGGTCGGACCGTAGCCGAAGCTGTAGGTCCTGTAGGTCCGGTCGGTCAGGTTGTTGGCGAAGACGCGCAGGGTCGAGGCGGTGCCGAAGGTGAAATCGAGCCCGGCATCAAAGGTCGTGAAGGAACCCTGCGAGAAGGCGTTGGCCGGGTCGAAATAGGTCCGGCTCACCGTCCGGGCGGCACCGGTCAGGGCCATCTGGGCGGGGATCCAAGTCTGGTCGATCAGGTAGCGGAAGCCGAGATTGGTCACGAGGTCCGGCGCATAGGGCGTGCGACCCCCGGCGATGCGCTGGCCGGTGACCGGATCGGTGTAGCCGGAGAACTCGGAGCGGCCGAGCGCGCCCTGCGCGGTCAGGGTCAGGCGGTCGGTGGGCCGCAGGGCCAGCTCGATCTCGACCCCGGTGCTCGTGCCTTCCGCCGCATTGCGCAGGACCTGGAAGCCGACCGGGCCGGTGTAGATCTGCTGGTTGGAGGATTCGATTCGGTAGAACGCGCCCGAAACGGTCGCCATGCCGTCCAGCATGTCGGTGCGGGCGCCGACCTCGTAGTTCCAGGCCGTTTCGGGCTGGTAGGCGACCGCATCGAGCGGGCTTGAGGCGACACGGTTGAAGCCGCCCGGCTTGTAGCCCTGCGAGACGAGAGCGTAGATCCGCGTCGTCGGATCGACCTGATAGCCGAGCGACACTTTCGGCTGGAAATTGGTGAAGTCGGCGTCGTTGTTGAAGTTGAATCCGAAGCTGGCCCCATTGAAGCGGGTCGCCGACCAATCATAGGCCAAGCGGGCTCCGACGGTGAGATCGAGCCGGTCAGTAAGAGAGTAGGTCGCCTCTCCGAAGACCGCGATGCTGCTCGCATCGACGGCGTTGCGGGTGCCCAGACGGCTGAGCGTGAACTGGTTGTCGAAGAAGACAAGTCCGGCAACGCCCTTCAATGGGCCGCCCGCATCGTAGGCGGCGCGGAACTCCTGATAGAGGACTTGGTGCGTTTCAGGCAGGGACACCCCGAACAGGCGCCTTTGGAGATTGACGCCCTGGAACGAGGTCACGCTGGAGAAGGTGACGTCGTTCAGCCGGTAGTTCATGGTCAGGCCGGCCGTCGTGACCTCGCGGTCAAGGAAGCTGTAGGGGATTCGAATGACGGAGGAGCGAAACACCCGCTGCTTGACGTCGGAGTCCAGTATGTAGGTCTCCTCGCGCGAACGCACCGTGTCGTGGGAGGCGAAAAGATTCGCATCGAAGTCACCGCCGAGCGGGGCATAACGGAGGGCAGCGCGCCCGAGCAGCCCGTTCGACCAGTCGATGTCGTTACGGTTACGGTCGATGTCGCGGATCTGACCGGTGAAGTAGCGCTCCTTCAAGCCGAGATCGAGGAACAGCGTCTCGGGGACGAGCACGCTCGTGGTCGCGGTGCCGGTCGCGAACAGCCGTTCGGAGGCCGTGGCGAAGACGTCGATGCGTTTCTCGCGTGGTTTCTCGGTGGTGATGTTGAGGACGCCGGCGAAGGCGTTCATCCCGTAGAGGCTGCCCTGCGGGCCTCGCAGCAACTCGATCCGGCTGACGTCGAGCAGGTCCTGGGCGAAGTTGGCCGAGGCCTGCGGGACGCCATCGACATACACTTGTACCGCCGGGTTGTAGAAGTCCGGCGAGGAGATGCCGCGGATCGTGACGTTGGCGAAGGGCCTGCTGCCCCGATTCGCGATCACGACGCCGGGCAGAACCTTCTGGAGGTCGCTGACCTCGCGGACATCGTTGTCGGCGAGCCGCGCCGCCGTCACGGCGGAGACGGCACCGTCGACCTTGTCGAGGCGCTGCTCGCGCTTGTTGGCGGTGACCACCAGTTCCTCGAGTTGGATGGTGTCGCCCTGGTTCTGCGCCGAGACGGGAGACGCGACGAGGCATGCCGCGCACACGGCGGAACTGACCCGCGCTCTAGTTGCTGAGAACATTTCTGAGATTCTGGTTCGGACGTTGCTTAAAACGATAGTGTCATGGCGCATGCGAGCGTGTCTAACGCATTCAGTTCCGGCATTGACGTGATCGGTACGCAGGTGATCGCTGCGATGAAAAGCGCGCTTGTTGTGAACTTCATAAAGTGCCGAGCGTGGTTTCGATCTCCGCAATCCGCGCGCTGAGCGACGCCGGCTCGCCGTTGACCCTGCGCACGGGATCGAATGCGCCAGAGAACGGTGGCACGTCCGTCGGTGGATACCGCGCCCGGACCTCGACCGGGCGCGGCTTCGTCGCCTCGTCGCCTCCTATGTCGAGGACGGCTCGCTGTTCCGGGGGCGCTTCATGAGCAGGGCGCAGGAGCGAGATCCGGAGCAGGACCCCGATCTCGGGCTCTCGCTGTGATGGCGACGCCACGGTGACTGACTAGGCGCCGTGGCGACGATGGGTAAGGGTAGGAGACAGAGCGCAGCCGAGAGTTGGGCCACCCGACGCAGCGGCCCTTGTGCGACGCAGGACATGTTCGCAGCTGGGTTCGAACTACTCGAGGTGAAGCAGGCCGGCTCGTGGAAGACGCCGGCGATGCCGGCGCGCTCCAGCGAGCGTCTGTGAGCCCAGCGTGGCGCCGATCGCAAGCTTGCCACAATACAGGATAGAGCATAAATCGAGCAGCCCGCAATCAGCGGGTCCGCCAACCAATCTGCCGCAACCCGAGAGCTTGCATAGGTCGATGACCAAAAACCGGGCCAGCCGCAGATGCCCAAAAAACTTGCGTTTGGCGCGGATCAGTTTGCAGCGTCAGGGCATGAGGGCTCGTCCTGTTGTCGTCTACTTGGCGTCGTGAAAGATGATGCCGGTGGTGAAGCGCTCGCCCGAGCGCACCCGGCTGACTCCATGGCGCAGGTTCACCCGGTAGGTACCGCGGGTCCCCTGCACCGGCCGGGTATGGACGGCGAAGACCACGCCCTCGCCCTGGCGGAGGGTGACCACCTCGGCCCGGGACTGCATGCGCGGGCGCTGCTCGGTCAGCACGAATTCGCCGCCCGTGAACTCGCGTCCGGGTTCGGACAGCAGGATTGCGACCTGAAGCGGGAAGACGTGCTCCCCGTAAAGGTCCTGGTGCAGGCAGTTGTAGTCGCCGGGCCCATACCTCAGCAGCAGGGGCGTCGGTCGTCCCTGGCCGGCCGCGTGGCAGCGTTCCAGGAAAGCCTCGTGCCCCGCGGGATAGCGCACGTCGACGCTCATCGCCGCGTTCCAGCGGTTGGCCAGCGGCACGAGGCGTTCGTAGAGCGCCGGCCGCAACCGAGCGACCGGATCGGGCAAGGGGTGGGCATAGTATTTGTACTCCCCCTTCCCGAAGCCGTGCCGGGCCATGACGATCCGGCTGCGGAAGCGGGCGTCGTCATCGTAGAGGCCGCGCAGGGCTGAGCACTCCGCCTCGTCGAGGAGCGGGCCCGTGGCGGCGCAGCCGACCGCGTCGAGCTCCGCCTCGATGCGAGGCCAGTCGAGACCGTCTACGATGTGAGGCTCGGCCGCGGGCCGTGCGGTCGCCGCGCTCATCGGGCCGCCCCCTCGCGGGCCAGCAGGTCGCGCTTGCGTTCGACGCCCCGGCGATAACCCGACGGCGATCCGTCCGAGCGGACCACCCGGTCGCCCTTGCGATAGGCAGTCGGGGTCATGCCGGCACCTTTCCGGAACACGCGATGGAAGTGGAACGCGCTCATGCCGGCGACCTCGGCGAGGCGCTCCGGCGCCGGCATCGTCTCGGCCGCCTCGATCAGGCGGCAGGCGCGGGCGACGGCCTCGGCCTGTCGCTCGGCCAGGGCGGGCTCGTTCGGACGGCAGCGCTTGCACGGGCGGAAGCCGGCCGGCTTGGTGTCCGCGCAGGTCGCGTGGACGCCGACGGTCTCGGGCCGGGCTGGTCGGGCCGCGCAGCTCGGCCGGCAATACACGCCCGTGGTCCGGACCGAGTGGACGAAGCTGCCGTCGGCCCGGGCGTCGCGGGTCCTCAGCGCCGTCCACTGGACGGCGTCGTCGGCCGGGGGGCGCGACGGGCGCCTGCGGGCGGGCGCGTTCGGCGAGTGACATCGCGGCATCTCCTTGCGTTGTCGGCTGCGGCACCGCTCGGCGCCACCTCGTGAGGACATCTTTGCGACGCCTCCGCCGCGCCCGCATCCCGCTCCTTGCTCCGGTATCGTTTTTGCCGTTTTCTGGATTGTCGATGGTCGCGGTGGCAGCGCCGCGATCCGGTCGGCGTCGTGCGCCCGAAGGTGCAGCACGGCATAGGACCTCCAGGGCCGCCATGACGCCGAGCGCACCTCAAGGGCTTTGGCGGTCGGGCGACCCACTTCGTCCTCCAGGGCGCGCAGCAGGCCGATGTCACCGGTCGGCAGGGCGTCCGCCTCGCGCAAGGCTCGCATGGCGATGGAGTGGGCCGTCTCCCAGGTTCCCGCGGAGACGACCGTGTCCGGATCGATGTGGACCGGTCCGGTGCGGCTCTCCTCCGCCGCGACCCGCATGCGGTGGAGGTGGGCGGCGGAATGCACGCGCAGAATCGCGGCCTCGACGTCCTCCCGCATCGGCGCCCCCTCGCGACGTAAGGCGGCGAAGCCCGGTCCGGCGAGCGCGTCGTCGACCGCCCGCATCCGGGCCGGCCGCTCCGGGTTGCCCGGACCGGCCTCGTGACCCGCGTCGGACCGGCCGCGAGGGCGAGGGCGGCGAACCCGCGCCGGGTCGGGCGGACCGGGTCGGGACCGCTCACGGGGCCGGGGTCTTGCCGGCGTCGCAGGCCCCGGTGCGCCGGCCCGCCTGGACCTCGGTCATGGTCATGTTCTTGCCGCCCATCTGCATGGCGATGCGGCCGCGGAAGGAGGCCGGCGCCAGCACGTAGCGCGCGCTGGCACGCGCCGAGTTCTTGCCTTCGCAGGCGATGTCGAAGGTGAGCTCGCCCCCGTCCTGGCGGACGTTGGAGACCGGGCACCGGCTCAGGGGGTTGTTCTCGCTGAGCACCGCGATGCCGTGGTTGTTGCCGTTCGCCTCCGAGGTGAGGCAGAGCCGGACCACCTTCTTGCCGGTCATGTCCTCCAGGTGCGGCAGTTCGAGCTTCACCTCGACCTCGTAGCTGCCGCTCTCCAGCATGACAGGCTCCGCCGCATACGCCGGCGGCATGAGCAACGCCGCCAGGCAGCAGCCAACTCGGATCGACAGCATCGGGCACCTCTTATTTCGGGGCATCGCAGCACGGCCTGGATGAGGCCGCATCCCGGTTCTTGCTCTCGTATCCGGCGCCGTGGGCGGCGCGCGACCTTACGAGTTCGAGCGCAAGAGCCGAGGTGCGGCGACCGCAGCTTCTCTCGAAGGCACCGATCCGAACGCCGCCGACCTGGCATCACCACCGCCCGCCGCCAGGCCGTTGCGACGACCACCTGAATCAACCGGGGCAGCCTCATGCTGGTGGCCCGGCTCATCGACTGCGCCTCGATCGTGCCGACCGCCTCGACCCGGCGCCCGGTGGTGAACTTGCCCGGCGTGGCGAGGTCCTTGGGCGCGTCCGCCGGCAGCGGCGCGACGCTGTCGGCCGGCAGCACGGCGTGGCCGGCGAGCGTGGCGGGAAAGGATTGGGGCGCGGGCGAGGCCTGGGGGCTTGGGGAACTTGGGAGGTTTGGGCCAGGGCGGCGGAAGCGCCCGACAGGAGGAGCGAGAGGGCGAGGACGGAACGGCGCGGCATCCTCGCGTGGAAGGGCACGGCCCTTCTGGCGCATCACCCATGTCGGCGAAGTGACGACATGCCCTGTCGCCTCATCCGCGCGGAGACGAGCCCCCGCGGAATCCTCAGCCGTGATGCGGCTCGCCCGGGGCCGGCATGGCCCTCGCGCCGCGGTCGAGGGCGGCGCGGATCCGATCGGCGAGCTCGGCCTTGCGGTAGGGCTTGCCGAGCACGTCCATGGTCGGGGTCGCGGGTCCCTCCGCCACCAGGTCCTCGTTGTAGCCGGTGGTCAGCAGCACCGGCAGGTCCGGCCGCATCCTCTGGGCCCGCTCCGCCAGGATCAGGCCGTTGATGCTGCCCGGCATCACGATGTCGGAGAACAGCAGGTCGATCCGCCCCCCGCGCTCCAGGATGTCGAGGGCCTCCTCGCCGTCGCGGGCGGAGAGCACCTGGTAGCCCAGGCTCTCGAGGTATTCGCGGGCGAGCGCCCGCACGTCGTCGCTGTCCTCGACCACCAGCACGGTCTCGTCGCCGCGCCGCAGCACCGCCTTCCGCTCGGCCGGCTCCTCCTCGGCAGCGGGGTCGATCCCGGCGGGGAACAGCATCGTGATGATCGTCCCGCCCCCGGAGCCGCCCGTGTGCGGCCGGCTCTCGATCTCCAGCCGGCCGCGGGATTGCTGCACGAAACCGTGCGCCATGGCGAGGCCGAGGCCGGTGCCCTTGCCGGGGCCCTTGGTCGAGAAGAACGGCTCGGTCGCCCGCGCGGCGACGTGGGGCGCCATTCCCTCCCCTTCGTCGCGCACCCGCAGGGCCACGTAGTCGCCGGGCGGCAGGCCGCGGGCCTTGCCGTTGCCGTTGAGATGGACCGAGGCGGTCGAGATCGTCACCGTGCCGCCCGCCGGCATCGCGTCGCGGGCGTTGATGAGCACGTTGAGGAGCGCCATCTCGAGATTGGTGCGGTCGAGGGTGACCGCCGGCAGCCGCGGCGTCAGGTCGAGGCGCACCGAGACACTGCTGCCGAGCGTGCTCTCCGCCACCTCGGCGAGGTTGAGCACCAGGGCGTTGAGGTTGAGCGGGCGCGGCTCCAGCCGCGCCTTGCGGGCGAAGGACAGGAGCTGCTTCGTCAGCTTCGCTCCCCGCTCCGCCGCGCCGGCCGCGTTGGCGAGTTGGCGCTGCGCCCGCTCGCCGGTGACGGAACCGCGGGCCAGTTCGAGGTTGCCGGAGACGACCTGGAGCAGGTTGTTGAAGTCGTGGGCGAGGCCGGCGGTGAGCTGGCCGATCGCCTCCATCTTCTGGGCCTGGCGGAAGGCCTGCTCCGAGACCCGGCGCCGCGTCACGTCGAGCTGCGAGGCGAAGAAGTAGACGATCTCCCCGGCCTCGTCGAAGACCGGGCCGATGAAGATGCCGTTCCAGAACGGCGATCCGTCGCGCTTGTAGTTGAGGATCTCGGTGGCGATCGCCCGCCGCTCCGCGACCGCCTCGCGCAGCTCGGCCACGGTCTCGCGGCTGGTCTCGGGCCCCTGCAGGAAGCGGCAGTTGCGGCCGACCAGCTCGGCTTGCGTGTAGCCGGTGAGGTCCTGGAACGCCCGGTTGGCGAAGACGATCGGGTTGTCGGGCTGCCGCGGATCGGTCAGGATCATCGGCATCCGGGTCATCTCGATCGCCGCGTAGAACACGCTGCCGCGGTCGTCGAGACCGGGCTCGCGGATCGTCGCGGATTTCAGATGCGCCAAGGACGGCGCCTGCGCGGAGTGGCTGGCTCCCGGCTCCGGCGCCCCGGCCTGATCGTCCTCGCTCACGCCGCCATCCGGCACGCCATCCGCCACCCCGCCGGTGTCGACCATCTTCGTGGCGCGACAATGGGGGCCGGGAGGAGATCGCGCAAGGCCTTCCCCTGCGCGCGTCGTTTGGTCGGAGGGCTCAGGCTCTCCCCATGCCGCTCTCTCCCCATGCCGCTCGCCGCATGCCGATCGAGAAATGCCGGCTCAAGAAACTCGGCCATCGCACACGAACGGCCTTGCGGCCCCCGGAAGCCCTCGCTATAAGCCCGGTCGTCGGCCACGGCCGGCCGTTCGGAGTGTAGCGCAGTCTGGTAGCGCACCACGTTCGGGACGTGGGGGTCGCAGGTTCAAATCCTGCCACTCCGACCAGCGCTCTCACGAGCCTGTGTCTTCCCGAGACTACAAAACATCTGCCCGGGATGTTTTGACAAGATGATACCCGTGCCTTCGGGCGCGTCGGAGTGTAGCGCAGTCTGGTAGCGCACCACGTTCGGGACGTGGGGGTCGCAGGTTCAAATCCTGCCACTCCGACCATTCATTCCGCCGGCCGCGCGGATCCTCCCTCCTCTTCATCCCCAGACCGTCCACAGATGCCGGCGACGCCGCGCGTCCGGTCCCGCGCGCGGTCGACCGCCCCTTGCGCGGAGGCCGCGCGCCGCAGAGGCGCCGCCATCCCCGGGGCGCCCCCTACATCGAAGAGCGTAGCCCGTTTCATAAACATAAGTTAGTCGCCGTTCATCGTGGTTGACTGATGAACAGCGGTTACGTCCACAGGATTAACCTCCGTGAACGCTCAGTCTGTTTGACGTTCGATCGTGGTCATGCATTCTTTATCACGAATGCAGACGGGGTAGGGCGATGAATGTCGAGGAGAACGGCTCTGGTGACCGCGTCGTCGATCTTTGCGCCGCGATCATCACGGCCTACGTGTCCAACAATGCGGTGCCGCCGAATGAGTTGCCGCCGATGATCGGGGCCGTACACTCGACCTTGACTCAGCTGATGGCGCCGCCCGCGCCCGAGGCGCCGAAACCCGAGCCGCCGATCCCGATCCGCCGCACGGTCACGCCCGACCACATCATCAGCCTCGAGGACGGCAAGCCCTACAAGACGCTCAAGCGCCACCTCGCCGGCCGCGGCCTCACGCCGGAGCAGTATCGCGAGAAATGGGGACTGCCGCGCGACTACCCGATGGTCGCGGCCAACTACGCCTCGCAGCGTTCCGAACTCGCCAAGAACAGCGGCCTCGGCCGGCGCCGCCTGCGCGGCGCCGAGGGGAATGACGGCGCACCGGCGAGCGCCGCTCCCGCCGCGCGGCGCGGACGGCCCCGGGGCAGCAAGGCGACCTGAGGCACCCCGTCCGGCTTGTCCCGGGCGTCGCCGCGGCGGTACCGTCATGCGACGCCCATGGGACGAGAGATCCGCCGATGCCGGAGCCGGCCACCCAGACCGAGTACTGGAACAGCGATGTCGGCGAACGCTGGGTCACCATGCAGGCCGAGCTGGACCGGGTGTTCGCGCCCCTGACCGCCGCCCTGCTCGACGCCGCCTCACTCCGGTCCGGCGAGCGGATGCTCGATATCGGCTGCGGCTGCGGCGAGACCGCGCTCCTGGCGGCCGAGCGGCTCGGAGCCGGCGGCGCGGTGACGGCTTTGGACGTGTCGCGGCCGATGCTGGCCCGGGCTCGCGCCCGGCCGGCGACCGGCGCGCCGATCACCTGGATCGAGGCCGACGCCCAGATCCACGCCTTCGCGCCGGGGCACGATCTGGCGCTGTCGCGGTTCGGGGTGATGTTCTTCGAGGAATCCCGCGCGGCCTTCGCCAACATCCGGCAGGCCCTGCGGCCGGGCGGCCGCCTCGTCGTCCTGTGCTGGCGCGCGCTCACCGAGAACGAGTGGGTGAGCCTGCCGCGCGACGCGGTGCTGGGCGTGGTGCCGGCGCCCGAACCGCCGCCTCCGGGCGGTCCGGGACCGTTCCGGTTCGCCGATGGCGCCGCGCTGGCCGAACTCCTGGCGCAGGCCGGCTTCACGGGTGCCGCGGTCGCGCCCGTCGATCGGGCGATCGCGATCGGCGACGACATCGGGGCGGCGACGCGCTTTGCCGTGACCGTCGGTCCCGTGGCCGGGCTGCTGCGCGAACTCGACGATCCGGCCTTGCGCGAGCGGGCCGTGGCGGCGGTGCGGGCGGCGATGCCGGCGGAGGGACCGGTGCGTCTCGGCGCGGCCTGCTGGCTCGCGACGGCGTTCAACCCGGGCTGACCGGGATGGCCGCGCAGATTCCTTCGTCCGGCCGCCGACCCGTCGCGCCGAGATCGATATGGCCGAGATCGATATGGCGCGGCGTCAGAAAGAAGTTTCGGAGCGCGCCGGCGGAACCGTAGGGCATGCCGGGATGAGGGAAAACCGCCGCGGGCCGCGCGCGCCTCAATCCTGACATCCTGGCGCCGGAGAGACGGGTGACGCTCCGGCCCGATCTGCCCCCTGGGGATGCGGGCCCCGCCCGCCGTTGATTTCCATGCGTGAGCCACGCATGGTCGCGGCAGCGCGGAGCGCTCCCTGCCCCTGCCGCAACGGCGCGCCACAGGCGCCGGCCACGGCACCGGAACGAGACGGCCAAAGGAGTGACGGTGAAGCGCGCGCGGCTCGACCCTGTCGGATCCCAGCAGGCGCCCCGCGGCCGGCCCGCCGATCCGGGCCGCGAGCCGCCGCTCGACCTCTCGGGCACCGCCTCGCCGCGTTCCGACCGCCGCGACGTCAACCTGCGCTGGCTCACCGCCTGCGTGCTCACCGGCATGACCGGTGCCGCGCTGATCGGCTCGGCGATCTGGGTCTCGCTCCAGGGCGAGATCACCTTCGCGGAGCTGCCCCAGGCGGTGGCGGTGGCGCCGCGCCCGGTCGCCAGCGAGGGCGGCACCAACCTCGCCCGCAAGGGCGACCGCCTGGTGCGCAACCCGATGGTGGCGCTCGCCAAGCAGAGCTTCAAGGCACCTGTGACCCTCCGGGCGGGCGAGCGCGAGATCATCAAGGTCCGGCCCTTCGTGCGGATCGCCACCGCGCTCTCGACCACGGCCGGGATGGCGGCGACCGACATCCCGCCCTTCGACCCGATGCGCTTCTTCACCGATCCGGGCACCGACCGCGCGCCGGAGGCCCAGGCGGCGGCCGACATGCCGGATGCCGAGGTCTCGGTGGTCAAGCGCGACCTCGGCGACGTCGCGGTGCCGTCCGGCTCCCCCGCCCTCTCGGACGAGGACGTGGCGGCGCAGATCGAGGAGGAGCGGCGGCTGGCCGCCGAGGCCGGGCGGCGCGCCGCCCTTCCCATCGCCCCCCAGCTGATGCTCTCGCGCACCCTGCGCAGCATGGCGGCCCTGCCGGGCCTCGACGGCGGCGGTGATTTCGGCGGCAGCTCCGGCCCGTTCAAGTCGATCGAGGTCCGGGTGATGCGCGAGAACGTGACCGATCTCGCCAAGATCGAGCGCGAGCGCGACGCGCCCCTGGTCGAGGAGCGCGACGTCGCGATCAAGCGCGGCGAGACCCTGGAGGGCGTGCTCAAGGCCAATGGCGGCCTCGACGAGCAGATCCGCCCGATCCTCGCGGCCCTCGGCACCAGAGTGCGGGCCGGCGCGGTCGGCGAGGGCCAGCAGATGCGGCTCCAGATCGGCCCCGGTCCCCGGACCGGCGACCCGCGCCAGCTCACCCGGGTGATCCTCTACGGCGAGTCCGGCGTCGAGGCGATCGCCGCGATGAACGACCGCGGCGCCTTCGTGTCGGTGGCCCCGCCGGTGCCGGAGGGCGCGGTCCAGAAACCCGCCCCGAAGCCGGAGGCGGAGGACGACGAGGAGGGCACGGGGGCCCGCCTCTATGCCAGCCTCTACGAGACCGCCGCGCGCCACGACCTGCCGCGCTCCACGGTCGAGGACCTGGTGCGGATCTTCGGCTACGACGTCGATTTCCAGCGCCGCGTCGCCACCGGCGACGGCATCGAGCTGTTCTACACCTACGACGAGGAATCCGGCGGCTCGGCCGAGCGGCCCGACATCCTCTTCGCGGCGCTCAATCTCGGCGGCGAATCGCGGCGGATCTACCGCTTCCAGTCGCCCGACGACGGCGGCGTCGACTATCTCGACGAGGCCGGCCGCTCGCTCAAGAAGTTCCTGCTGCGCAAGCCGGTGGCCGACGGCAACATGAGCTCCGGCTTCGGCTATCGCCGCCACCCGGTGCTCGGCTACGCCAAGCTCCATACCGGCGTCGACTGGTCGATCCGCATCGGCACCCCGATCTTCGCCGCCGGCAACGGCACGATCATCAAGGCGGAGTGGGATTCAGGGTACGGCCGCCGGGTCGAGATCCAGCACGCCAACGGCTACGTCACCACCTACAACCACATGTCGCGGTTCGGCCGCGGCGTCAGCGCCGGCGCCAAGGCGCGCCAGGGCCAGATCATCGGCTATGTCGGCTCGACCGGCCTCTCGACCGGCGCGCACCTGCACTACGAGGTGATCATCAACGGCCACTTCGTCGACCCGATGAAGATCCGGGTGCCCCGCGGCCGCGAGCTGGACGGCCGGCTCCTGGCCGAGTTCCGGCGCCAGCGCGACCAGATCGACGGCCTGATCCAGAAATCGGGCGCACCGACCACCCTGGCGCAGCGCGAGGCGATGCGCTGAGGCCGCCTGACGCGAGTTCTGGTTTCCTCCGACAGTCCTGCCATCCGGCGCGAACATCCCAGGTTCCCGGCTGCGCCGGGCCGCGGGATGATGCGGAGGGTGGCAGGACCGTGGGCTACGCGAGCCCTGATACCGAAGGTCGTTGAAAACGACCTTCGGTTCCGTTCTCGAATTTCCGCCAAGCCTTTGGCTTGAAATCGAAAATTCGAGATGGTTCAACGGCCTGACGCGTCAGCATCTTAGGCCGTTGGCATGACGTCACGTGATCCGCCCGACGATCGCCTCCCGCGCCGCCCGCGAGCCGCCGAGCCGCTTCTTTGCCCGCTCGACCACCGCCACCGGGGCCTCGGCCGGGGTGCCGGATCCGAAAGGCGGGGCCGGCGCGTATTCGAGCGCCAGTTGAACCGTCTCGGCCTCCTCGCGGCCGAGCAGTTCGGCCACCACGGCGAGCCCGAAATCGATCCCCGAGGTCACGCCCCCGGCGGTGATCAGGTTGCCGTCGCGCACGACCCGGTCCTGCACCGGCACAGCGCCGAAGCGGGCGAGGAAATCGTGCGCGTACCAGTGCGTCGTCGCGCGCCGGCCCTGCAGCAGCCCGGCCGCCCCGAGCACCAGCGCGCCCGTACAGACCGAGGTGAGATAGCGGACCTCCTTCGCCCGCGCCCGCACGAAATCCAGGGTCTCCTCGTCCTCCATGAGCGGGTTCACCCCGGCGCCGCCGGGGATGCAGAGCACGTCGAGGGGTGGGCAGGTGTCGAAGGTCGCGGTCGGCACGAAGGGGATACCCGTCGCCGAGCGCACCGGCTCGCCGTCCTTCCAGATCAGATGGACCGCGCTGTCCGGCACCGAGGCGAAGACCTCGTAGGGCCCGGTGAGGTCGAGTTGCTGGACCTGCGGAAAGACGAGGAGTCCGAAGCTGAGCGACACAGAGAGTCCTCCGGTTTCGCGGCAGGATTCCCTACGGCGGGGTGGGGTGCAAGGGCTGTCGGGCCTCTCCTTCGTCCATGCCGAAGCCCAGCCGCGCCCGCAGCTCCGCCGCGCTCGCGCCCCGCTCCCGCAACGCGGCCAGCGCCTCCGAGCGCAGGCTCTTCGACAGCTTGTCCCCCGCCGCGTCCCGGATCAGCCCGTGATGGTGGTAGCGCGGGGTCGGCAGGCCGAGGAGGCGCTGGAGCAGGACGTGGAGGTCGGTGGCGGCTTCGAGGTCCTGGCCGCGGACCACGTGGGTGATGCCCTGCGCGGCATCGTCGAGGACCACGGCGAGGTGATAGCTCGTCGGCACGTCCTTGCGGCCGAGCACCGCGTCGCCCCACCGGGCCGGATCGGCGGTGCAGACCCGCCCGGGCTCGCCCGGCGCGAAGGCCGAGTAGGTGAAGGGCCCCGGGCAGACTTCCAGCGCCCGCGCCATGTCGAGGCGCCAGGCATGGGGGGTGTCCGGCAGCGGCCTGCCCCGGCAGGTGCCGGGATAGAGCGGCGCCCCGTCCGGGTCGCGGGCTTCGCCGGCCGCCGCGAGGATCTCCCGGCGGGTGCAGGTGCAGGGATAGATCAGGCCCCGCTGCCGCAGGCCGTCGAGGGCGGCGCGGTAGGTGGACATCCGGGCCGACTGGCGCCAGACCGGCTCCGGGAAGGTCAGGCCGAGCCAGGCGAGGTCGGCGACCAGCGCGTCGGTCAGCTCCGGCCGGCAACGGGCCGGGTCGATGTCCTCGATGCGCAGCAGCAAGTCTCCGCGCAGCGCCCGCGCGACCTCCGCGTTGAGGAGGGCCGAGTAGGCGTGGCCGAGATGGAGGCGCCCGTTCGGGCTCGGGGCGAAGCGCAGGCGGGGAGACGACACGGCAGGATGCGGACGCGGACGATTCCTCAAGCCATAAGCCTGCCGGCCACCGGCGTCACCGGCCCGCTGCTCGACTCCGAGGCCGCGTTGCAGGAGGGTTTGGCGGCCCTGACGGTCCTCGACCCGGTGATGGGGCGGCTGGTGGCCGAGGGCGCGGTGCCGCCCCTGCGCAAGCGCCCGCCGGGCTTCGAGGGCCTCGCCGGCATCGTGGTGTCGCAGCAGATCTCGACCGCGAGCGCCGCGGCGATCTGGGGCCGGCTGGCCGCCGCCCTGCCGGACCTCACCGCCGAGGCCTTGGCGGCAGCGCCGGACGACCGGTTGCGCGGGGCCGGCCTGTCGGCGCCGAAGATCCGCACCCTGCGGGCGGCGGCCCAGGCGGTCATCGACGGCGCCCTGCCCCTCGCCGCCCTGCACGCCCTGCCGGCGGACGAGGCCCACCGCCGGATGGTGGCGGTCCACGGCATCGGGCCCTGGACCGCCGACGTCTACCTGCTGTTCTGCCTCGGCCACCCGGACGCCTTCCCGGCCGGCGACCTCGCCCTGCAGGAGGCGGCGCGCCTCGCCGACGGGCTGGAGACCCGGCCGAGCGCCGCCGCCCTCACGGCGCGGGCCGAGGCCTGGCGGCCGTGGCGCGGGGTCGCCGCCAAGGTGCTATGGGCCTATTACCGGGTCGCCAAAGCGCGCGACGGCGCGCCTCTCACCCCTTGAGCCGGCGCGACGGCGCGCCCCTCACCCCTTGAGCCGGCGCGACGGCGCGCTCTTGCCCCTTGAGCCGGCGCGGCGCGTCTCTTGCCCCCTTGAGCCCGCGCCGCTTCCTTTTCGATGCCACGGAGCCCGACCCGATGCCGATCCTCACCGGCCCGCGCCTGATGCCCCGCTCCGGCGCCAGGCCGCGCCAGCTCGTCGTCCTGCTGCACGGCTTCGGTGCCGACGGCAACGACCTGATCGACCTCGCGCAGGAATGGCAGCCGCTCCTGCCCGACGCCGCCTTCGTGGCGCCGCACGCGCCCGAGCCGTGCATCCAGGGCTTCGGGCGGCAATGGTTCTCCCTCACCTTCCGCGACCCCCACGAGCGCTGGCGCGGCGTGAACCGGGCCGGCCCGGCGCTCGACGCCTTCCTGGATGCGGAGCTCGAGGCTTTGGGATTGGGGGCCCACCAGCTCGCCCTCGTCGGGTTCAGCCAGGGCTGCATGATGGCCCTGCACGTCTCCTTACGCCGCCCGGCCCCGGTCGCGGCCGTGGTCGGGCTGTCCGGCATGCTGGTGCTGGAGGAAGGCAAGGGGCCGGAGAGCCTGAAACCGGCCGTCGCGGCGGTGCCGCCGGTCCTGCTCGCCCACGGCGACCAGGACGAGGTGATCCCGGTCGACGCGCTGTTCCTCTCGGCGGAAGCGCTCGCCGCGGCGGACGTGCCGGCGGAGTGGCACCTCTCCGCCGGGATCGGCCACGGCATCGACGACGGCGCCCTCCACCATGCGGGGCAGTTCCTCGCCGCCGGTTTCGCCCGGGCGGCGCGGAGGGGTTAGCCTCGCGCCTCCTTCAGGGCAGCCGCGGCGCCCGCCCGCAGCAGGGCGGAATCGCCCGACAGCGCGATCAGGTCGAAGCCCTCGGCGATCAGCTCGCGGGTGCGCGGGCCGGAGAGGGAGTAGATCCCGATCCGCTTGCCCGCCGCGCGGGTGCGCGCCATGGCGTGCTTGAGCGCGTCGCGCACGGCGGCGCCGTCGGGGTCGAGGCCGGCGCCGTTCGAAAGGGCGATCGACAGGTCGGAGGGGCCGATGAAGATGCCGTCGATCCCGTCCACCGCCAGGATGTCGTCGAGGGCGGCTAATGCCTCCTTGGTCTCGATCATCGCCAGCGTCTGGCAGAAGCCGTTGGCCTCGCGCAGGTAGGCCTCGGGGGACAAGCCCGACAGCATCAGGGCGGGGGCCGGCCCCCAGCTGCGCTCGCCGAGCGGCGGGTACTTGGCGAGCGCGGCGAAGCGCCTCGCATCCTCCACGGTGTTGACCATCGGGGCGATGATCCCGGAGATGCCGGCATCGAGCAGGCGCGAGACGGTCGAGAACCCGCCGACCGGCACCCGCGCCAGGGTCGGCTTGCCGCGGGCCGCCACGAGGGCGACGGTGCGGTTGATGCTGTCGAAATCGTGGGCGCCGTGCTGCATGTCGAGCGTCACGGTGTCGAACGCCTCGGCGGCGAGCAGCCCGGCGACCGCGGGCTCGGGAATCCCGCACCAGGCCGTGATCAGCGGCTTGCCCTCGCGAAACCGCGCCGCCAGGGCGGCCACCGCACCGCCGCGTTCCGCCATCGCCCGTTCCGCCATCGTGGTCCCTCCCGGATCGGCCGCGCGTTCGCCGCGGCTCGTCCGGCGAGCTTAGGTCAGCCCGGAGGTCGCCGTCGAGGCGGCAACGCCAGCGCCCGCGACATGCCGCCCCCTCCCGCCACGCTTGCATCCTCGCCCCCTCATGCGCATATCGACGCGACCAACGACCGCAATTCACCGCAGCGGCGTCCGGGCGCCCCCGGGCGTTCCGGCTAACGCGTTGTGCTGCCTTCGCGGTTCGGCTAATTTGCCATCGGCCGCCGGGACGCCCGGAGCGACGCGTCCCCCGGCCCGACCTTCTCCTCAGAGGTCGCCGCGCCGCGGGTCCCACACGTCGTCAGGAGCCTCGGCCCCATGGACTTCCTCAAACCACGGTACACGCCTATGAACCGCCGCCGTCGCATCTACGAGGGCAAGGCGAAGGTCCTCTATGAGGGTCCCGAGCCCGGCACGCTCATCCAGCATTTCAAGGACGACGCGACCGCCTTCAACGCCAAGAAGCATGAGGTGATCGACGGCAAGGGCGTGCTGAACAACCGGATCTCCGAGTTCGTCTTCCAGCACCTCAACGACATCGGCGTGCCGACGCACTTCATCCGCCGGCTGAACATGCGCGAGCAGCTGATCCGCGAGGTCGAGATCATCCCGCTCGAGGTGGTGGTGCGCAACGTGGCGGCCGGCTCGCTGGCGACGCGGCTGGGCCTGGAGGAAGGCACCCAGCTCCCGCGCTCGATCATCGAGTTCTACTACAAGAACGACCAGCTCAACGACCCGATGGTGTCGGAGGAGCACATCACCGCCTTCGGCTGGGCGACGCCGCAGGAGATCGACGACATCATGGCGCTGGCCATCCGGGTCAACGACTTCATGTCGGGCCTCTTCCTCGGCGTCGGCATCCGCCTCGTCGACTTCAAGATGGAGACCGGCCGGCTCTGGGAAGGCGACATGATGCGCATCGTCGTCGCCGACGAGATCTCCCCGGATTCCTGCCGCCTCTGGGACATCAAGAGCCAGGACAAGCTCGACAAGGACCGCTTCCGCAAGGACCTCGGCGGCCTGATCGAGGCCTATACCGAGGTGGCTCGCCGCCTCGGCATCCTGGGCGAGAACGAGAAGGTGCAGACCGGCGGGCCGCGCCTGGTGCAGTGACACGCGCCGGCGTCAGGCCGGATCGGGATGATGGGCGGGGCCGCTTCCGGGAGGAGGCGGCCCCGTCGTCGTTTCGAAGGTCAGGTTCGTAACATCAAAGGTATTTCAGGATGGAGCGCGTCACCCTCACCTCTAACCCCTCTCCGGCCGTCTCTTTTACCCATCTTACGCTGCCGACGAAAAGAGAGGGTGGTAATTTAGAGGTGCGGCGTTGACTA